>CAYIIU010000060.1:0-1916 GCA_964363635.1 uncultured archaeon | reverse complement strand
CGTACCTGCGTCATAAAAAAGATACCGCGCGGCCCGAAGGGCCCGCGGAGAAACATACGTGGGGTCATAGGGGCGAAGCCCCTATTGTCATTTTATTCATCATCTTTTTCTTCGTCTTCTTCTTTGTCTTGCAAATATCCTTCTAATTTTTCCACGATTCCGTCCCATTTCATCACAATATTCTTCCCCGAATGCTTGCTTGAAACGTTTACTTCACTAATGTCCGCGAGAATTTCATCCAATGCATCGTTGAAATCAAATTTGGTGAAAGGAGTGAGAAAGTGCGCCGTAGCATTCGTTGAATTAGCCGTGTGTGGAGTTGAGAGTATCATTCGCAAAAGCAAAAATGCCAAATCTTCTTTCATTTTTTTGTTATTCGTTCCTTTCGCGGAGAAGTATTCACGCATCGCTTTCAATTCGCTTTCGACGTGAATAATGTCCTCCGGATTCGTTTCGAGTTCATCGTGGGGTGCATTCTTTTCGTGCATACACACTCTTTTATTGGTCAAAATTATATTAGGATATGAAGCTTCAAATCAAAAAACTGCATCCGGAAGCGGTTTTGCCACGGTATGCCAACCCCAAAGACGCGGGATTGGACCTCTTTTCCAGCGAAGAAGTCACGCTGCAACCAAACGAGAAAAAAACCATCAAAACAGGCATTGCCATTGCCCTGCCGGAAAACCATGTAGGTTTAGTCTGGGACAAATCGGGCATTGCGAGCAAGCTTCATTTGCACACGTTTGCGGGCGTGATTGATGAGTCATTCCGCGGAGAATTGCAAATCGTGATTGGAAACTTTTCTACTCAACCTTACAAAATAGAAAAGGGACAGAAAATAGCCCAGCTCCTCATACAGCCTATCACGTATGCGCAAATCGAAGAAGTCTCTGACTTGAATGCGACCCAGCGCGGGCAGGGCGGGTTTGGAAGCACGGGTTTGAAATAGTTCCCCCGAAGCTTTTAATTCACGTGCCCTGTGTATGGTATTATTATGATTTTATCCGACGGCGAAATTAGAGAACTGGTCCAAGCGGGAAACATTTACGTTCCCACGGACAATCATCCCATTGACTTGGAACTCCAGTTGGGGCCGAGCTCGATTGACTTGCGATTAGGCCCGGAAATGCTTCTTTTTGACAACCATGCGATGCGCATCATTGATTTAGGCGATAAAACCCCCCCGCGAATGAGACGAATTCAAATCGATGAAAAAGAGGGGTTTGTTTTGCATCCCGGGGAATTTGTTTTAGGCACCACCATTGAAGCGGTTAAAATCCCCGATAACCTCGTCGGGCGCCTAGAAGGGCGTAGCTCGCTTGGACGGCTCGGGCTCATTGTCCACGCCACCGCGGGATTTTTTGACCCGGGTTTTGAAGGACAAGCCACGCTCGAAATCCAAAACATTGGGAACCAACCCTTGCTTTTGCGCCCCTACCAGCGCATTTGCCAATTCTGCTTCCTCCAAATGTCAAAACCGGCCGAAATACCTTATTCTAAGAAGAAAGACGTGAAATATCATGGGCAATTCGGCCCCGTCGCCTCCCGCATAGGCAAAGAACAGCGCCGCCTCCCCGATGCAGGGCCTGAAAAAACGTTATAACAGGGTTCTCGCTCCCTGTCATTAAGGCTCTTTTTTAAACGATTCGCGGGCATTTCTCTATAGAAAGTCACCGCCGGTCCCAAGTAGGATTTGACTCCTATTCTGGCCGTGACCTGTATTCCGGGAGATAGTGAAAAAAGATGTCTGCTGAAAAAACAATGCTGCGAACGCCCATCGTAGCTGTACTTGGACACGTCGACGCGGGCAAGACTAGTTTTCTCGACAAAGTTCGCTCGACGAATGTCGCGGCCAAAGAAGCGGGTTTCATCACGCAGCACATTGGGGCGACGGAAGTGCCGGTGCAAACGATTAA
>CAYIIU010000059.1:0-2009 GCA_964363635.1 uncultured archaeon | reverse complement strand
CAGCACAAGCGTGGAATGGGGGCGTAGCGGAGTGAAGTCGGGTTTGGGATTTTGAGAGGTTGAAGCGAGAAAAGCTAGTAAATATAAGACAAATCAGCGGAGCTACCCCTTCATCCTGCGACTGACCGAATGAAGGGGCGAATGAAGGGGTAAATCAGTCCAAATTTTGTTCAAAATGAGTCCGAATAATATCAAATAAACACCACATTTTTAGAGAACGCGAAGGCAGTGCCTAGAGACCAGATTGACCTAGGCGCAGGTTGCAAAGAAAATAGGTCGTCCGCAATCGCACATATCAAACATAGAGTCGGGGCAACAGAGGGTTGATATTATAGAGTTAAAAAGGTTTGCGAAAATATATGATAAAAGTATTTATTACTTTCTGAAAGGTCGAGATAGAAATAAAAAATAAGCATGAAAAAAATAATCACAGCAGGACTGATTACTAGTCTGTTTTTAGTAGGTCTAATTTCATTGCGTGTAATTTCTGCTAATAATGAACCGAACGGCAATCCTTTCCAGGCTATCTTAGATGCCATTGCAGAGATTCAAGCAAACCTTCAAGAGCAGATAAGTAATATCCAATTAACTCCGGGTCCACAGGGACCTCAAGGCGAACAAGGTCCCCATGGATCTCCTGCGCCAGCCATAAAAGTTGTTGATGCAAATGGAACACTTATCGGCTATCCAGTTGAGTTCGATAGTGCTGGTTCAAGAGAGGCATTTGTCGTTTACGATCCTACGCTTCGCGCACTTGAAAGACCAAATGTGTTAAGCGGTCAAATTGGAGGTATCGGCGAACCCGTCCAACTTCAATATGCAACACCGGTTTGTTCCGGTCAGGTATATGCAAGAAATATCGCGGGGCTTTTACCACTTTTGTGGCGCGATTCTGACACCGGAGCAACACAAGAGTTTTATCTCCCCGATAGGACAAAATCGGTGGTACCAAAAAATACATATCTTGTGCAAAGTAGAAAAAATAGCGGTAGCGGATGTATTGTTGTCCCTACTCCAGTGCTGAACTCAACACCCGATTTCCCAGTAAATCAAATTACACTTCCATACGTTCCGCCTTTTGATGTGGTTGTGCAGTAAGCATTGTCCGACTGAATCATTCAACAAAAAGACCGCTCATAATAGTAATGCGGTCTTTTTGTTGAAAATAATTGATTACTGTGGGATATTTGATGTTAAGATGATCGCTTATATTTTGAAGGATGTTTTTCTATGGCTATGGGAAATTATTAAACATCCTTTTTTCGTATCTTTGATGACCTATTTCGTTTTTGATGCTATCGTGCGATATAGGAGAGCGGTTGGAGAAATTGATAGCAAGCTCCTTTTTTATCAAAACGTCATAACCTCCTTGGGATCAATCAATACGGACATGGCGTCCGCAAGAAAGCTAGAATGTTCTCATGAATTGAGAAAGCTTGCTGGCGATCTTGGTGCAACTTACAATGCTGTTTTTATAAAATGGTTTTTCTCGTTTATTAAGGTAATTCCAACCGAAAAAGAAATTCATGAAACTGTTAAAGAACTAGGTTCTTTGTCAAATCGTGTATTCGATAAAGGTAATGGCAAAAGCGAAGCGATAAAGAAAATTAGGGGACTGTTAAAAATATCCCAGAGGTGGTAATTTATAGCCCGCTTCGCGGGCGAAACGATTGGACTCCCCGCGAGGGCGGCGCGGAAGGGGGGTCAAGGGGGGGGATGCCGCGTCGCCCGAGCGATTAGGTTTCGTCGGTATTCTGCTGGAAGCAAGTTCAAATTTTTTGGTATAATGACCGCATTAGACGATTTGTCCATCAAAGTTTTAACGAAAGCGGGGCATTCCGCAAAAAAATTTCAAAAATAAACGACTTTAAAAATAAAAGCGCTGTTTTAAAAAATGTCTGAAAAAATTACTATTAACCCCCAACTTGAAGAAAGCTGGAAAAATGCTCTTTCTGACGAATTCGGCGCGGAGTATATGAAGGAACTGAAGAAAAAAATAGTTGAAGAGA
>CAYIIU010000058.1:0-2066 GCA_964363635.1 uncultured archaeon | reverse complement strand
CATGTTTGCGTTAAATGCCAAAAGTGAAGTTGGGGCATTTCGTAATTCAAAGGAAATGAGCTATCGGCAAACAATCCACGGAAATTCACGAAGTGATCGCGGTTTCAAAGTAGTGATTGACCGAAAGGAACGGAAAATTTTGATTTCGTTTGACTCCGGAAGTGTTGATATTCGGCACAAAAAATGGCTTGAAGCAGTTAAAAAGCGTGTTGGCCTTGGAGAACTGAATCCGCAACCATATTGGGGTTTTGACGATTTGGAGCATAAGGCAGGAACAAAATTGCTCAATGCGTTTTATGTTCAGTCAGAAGTAAAAATTGTACGCAAAAAAGAACATTACCACTACACGAAAGTGATGATGTTGCAAAAGTTTAGTTTTGAAGGATTTTTGAAAGCATTGGAGGAAGGAAAAATTCTTGTGGACTTTGACGCTCGCACTGGACATAATCACGGCACAAAATTCCGCATGAGGCAGGATTGTTTACCAATGTTGTATGAAAAAACAAGTGTGATTATTGAATAGTAATGACAACTACAATTACTTACTATGAAAACTTGGCATGAATACTACAAAGATCAAAATAAAGTAGAAATTCTGATCAAGTATTCGATCAAGCTTCCTTCGCGGGTTGATAATTTCAATATAGACGATCACCCACTCCATATTAGACAGGATGGTGGGGAAATCAACATCAATTTTCACAAAAAAGTATCACAAACTCTACTTAACGACATTAGGGATTTTTTCGGATCGTTCAAGAGTGGAAAAGAAGTTTCGAACGAATTGGTTCAAATGAACCCTAGTCGTTACATTGTCGGTTATATTAGCGAGACACTGCCTAGAATAAACAAAGAGATTTTAGAAAGAAAACATAGAGAAGGCCACATTCTTTTGCGAACCGTTTCCCAATTCGATATTTACAATGTTTTTATACTTGATGATAAAAAAGAGTATCACGCAATTTTATGGCCGTTACCCCTTCCCGGCTTTCCAGAAGTAAACAAATTTAAAGAAAAATTTGATGTTATTTTTGTAAGGGACTTGATTGATGCAATGACAGAATATTTCTACTTCAATTTAGATGAATGTGTCAGAAAAGTTATTACTTCGCTAGAAAATTATTTTATTTACTATAAGCTGAAAGCTCCAATAAATAGCGGTTTTTGGGCTAAGTTCTTTGGTATAAGGAAAAGCAAGTTTAAAAAATTGGTCAATGAATATATAACAGAGAAATTTTATGAATTTAAAGATCGCGATTTAAAAATTCTTAGAGATAATATTTTGTTTATTTATGGAATAAGAAATTTGATAGTTCACGAAAAGTTGAGATTAAAACTTGATAATCTCATGCTTTGCAAAAAAGCAATCGGTACATTGCTTTATACTTATCAATCAAAATTTGTTTACGAAGATGGCAAGAAAGATTACATATTCGCTTTTGATATGCAGTTTAAAATGATAGCCGACATGATAGTTGGGCTTAATTTAGATAATTTTGAGAAGGCGGAAAAAAGCACCAAACAACCAGAAATTATTCATAATAGCGATGAGTTAAACCAGTCTATGTTTTCTAGTCTAAAAATTACAGATAAACAGAAAAGAATGGCGAAAAGTTGATATAATTTTATGCAAATCGAATCAAAACAACAAATTTTTGAACGGCGGGAAGAGATTGAGCAGGAACTAGTGGAAATGTTCAAAGAGACTGAGAGCAATTTTACTTTGGATCATGTCAGGGATGTTATTTTCCACGAAGAAGATAACGACGACATGATGAAAGTCGTGGCAATGTTTGATCGCGGTGAAGACGCTTCAGAATTAAGTAATGTGCTTGAACTGGTGACTGTCGCTTGGAATTACTTTCCGCACAAAGCTCTTGGCGGTATCTCCCCGGCCGAGAAAGCGCTGGGAACCCCCAAACAATAAAAGCTTTATGATTTCTACTACCGAACAACAACTCGAGCTCTATATGTCGCTGTTCCGAGGAAGGACGGATGTGTATGCGCGTCGTTGGGAAAAGGATGGCCGGTCTGGATACAGTCCGGCCTATGAGTTTAATTGGGAT
>CAYIIU010000057.1:0-2175 GCA_964363635.1 uncultured archaeon | reverse complement strand
ATGTCGTTCGTGCACAGACTTGTATGAGTACAATTCCTTTTCGTTGAACCACAAGGCGATTTCTTTTTTCGCATCCTCGCTTGACGAGGAGGCGTGAATCAAATTCTTGATAACTTGATTCTGCGCGTCCGCGTACGCGTACGATTGGTGCGAAAAATCTCCGCGAATCGTTCCCGGAGAAGCGGCTTTTGATTCGGTGGAACCGACCATTTTTCGAACGAGTTCAATAGACTGAATTCCCTCTAACACGAGGGCGATAACCGGCCCTTCCTGCAAAAAGTTCACATTCTGTTCCAAAATCTTCGCTCCGCGGCGCACACCCACGTCCGCATAATGTTCCGTCGCGTGTTCGCGCGAGGCTTGAACCATTTTCATTCCAATAATTTTCAATCCTACATCTTCAAAACGTTGGATGATTCTTCCCGAGAGAGCGCGCTGGACTGCATCCGGTTTCAATAAAACAAGCGTGCGTTCCATCACGTGAACATCACCCATTATTTCTTCACAGTCGCTTCAGCCGTGTGTTTAGAGGCTTCGTGCGCGCGGATGGCGATGTTGCTTGTCTTCGTCTTCGCATAATCCTTTGTCCACTGCGTCTTGCGGGATTGTCTTCCCAAATGAATTTGGTTGTGTTCGCACTTTCGCGAGCAGAATGTGTACACTTGTCCAGTTTTTCGTACGAACATGATTCCCGTTCCTCGGGGGATTAATTTTCCACAAAATGAACAATCCATCGTGTATCACCATTAGTGCGCGCGGATTTCCTTGGCTTCGCGTTCTGTGTTGAGCAAAATTAATTTGTCTCCAACTCTCAGCAAGCCTTTCACATTGCGTCGCTTCACGCGGCCTTTTTCCAATCCATCGAGGATGCGGCACAACACTTGAGATATTTCTCCGTGAACGCCCGTCCGTTTGACTACTTCGACGACTTCAGCAGGGGTTCCGTTTTCAGCCATAAACATCCATATCCGTTTCAGTTATTACTTTGCGATTGCCTGAACCTTTTTGATGATTTGTTCAAGGTTCTGTATCGCTTCTCCAGCTTCCACCACTGCAATCGCGGCCGCCCCAACGCCAATTCCGATGGCCGCGCCCAAATCTTTGCGCGTGTCCACGAATGTGTAGGGGACTTTCTTTTCTTTGCACAGCAAAGGCAAATGCATAGTCAATTCTGCCGGGGAAACGTCTTTAGCGAGAAAAACGAGCTTCGCGGTGTCTCGTTCGATGGCTTTGGTGACTTCGTTCACACCAATGCGGATCTTTCCCTTCTTTTTGGTCAATTCTTGCAGGAATTCGGACTGTTTTTCCTTCAATTCCGCCGTAATTTCGAATGCAGCACTCATACTATCCACCTCACCCATTTTGCGCCCTTTTTCTAAAAGGGCAGGGGTCATCGGGCCTTTTTTGGGCCGTTATAACTCAAAACCCCTGAAAAAGGATTATAAACGCACCGGGGAGTCTGGTTTTTATTAGAGTCCTAAAACCCACAATTGCAAGCGTTTAACGTATTTTTGCATTTTCCTATCAAACTACCCAAAATTTTTAAGAAAGGTATAAAAGTAACCTATATGCAGTAGAGTTATGGAATTGATTTCGCTAAAAGAAATGCCGCTAGAGGTCAAAATAGAAATAGTTAAGGGATTAGGATTTGAGGTTGATGGACAATTTTTCATCACAGATTTGAATGGAAAACGAATCGAAGACAAATACATTAATACGCCAGTAAATATCAGCAATATGCTAATTTTACCAGGAAGCACTGTATTACTCGACGATAATCCACTCAGTTTGACGGCTTATCTTGAGGAATACGGCGATGTCATCTGAAAGCGAAAGTGGAGACATCAGCACGGATGTTGCCAAAGGGGCAACTAAAGCAGTGCTTGAATTTAGCGCAGAGAACATAAAAAAAATTATTGAACGATTCAAAAATCGAGATGTGGCTTTTGTTGGGAGCAACGAAGTTATCGAACTCGTAAAATTTCAACGTCAAAGCGCGGAATGGAAACAATATTCAAAATGGATAAAAAATCCGCGACTTCGACTTTTGTTACAACTTGGTATTGCACTGCGTAAAATAGAGAAGGATGGCGTAAAATTACAGGCATTAAAAGATAAAATTTTGCTGTGTTGCATAACTCTTTGTTTTAGTGTCGTTTTCTTTTTTTCAGTTTT
>CAYIIU010000056.1:0-2876 GCA_964363635.1 uncultured archaeon | reverse complement strand
AAACAGAATCGAAAACATCCGCGCCTGCGGAGATGGCCATAATAATATCCTCGGGAGTGCCCAAACCCATCACATACATGGGCTTTTCCTCGCCCATCTCCATTCTGCAGGCGGCGATTATTTTTTGCATAATAGGTTTGGGTTCACCAATGGCCAAACCCCCAAGCGCGAGACCATCAAAATCCATTTCGTTTAACGCTGTCATTCCTTTTTTGCGCAAATCGAGAAAAGTGCCGCCTTGATTAATTCCAAACAACAATTGTTTTTTGTTCTCATGCGCGGACGCACAACGAGCGGCCCAATTCAAGGTGCGCTGCTGCGTGTCGGCATAGAATTGTTTGCCTTGCTTTTCCCCATATCGCGGAACATCATCCAAACACATGGCGACATCGCTTCCTAATGCGTTTTGCACCGCAATGGCTTTTTCAGGCGTGAACAATTCGGATTTTTTGGTGAAGGGATTATTCAACACGACCCCTTCTTCCTTCCGTTCACGTAAAAACACTTCATCCAACAATTGAAACCCACCCGAATCCGTGAACAAACAATGATCCCAATTCATGAAACGATGAATGCCCCCCGCCTTTTTGATGGTGGAAAGACCCGGGCGCAAATAGAAAATGAATGCGTTGGAAATCATACAGCGAAAACCTAAATCGGAAACTTCTTTGAGTGCGAGATGTTTCACACTCCCTTTCGTAGCCACCGGCATATAGAATGGAGTTTCGAGTGTGCCGTGAGCGAGCTTGAGCTTGCCGGCACGCGCGGAGGACTTTTTATCGGCGTGAGAGAGATAAAATGGGGTGGACATGAAAATTCGAGAGTCAACCTGAATAAAAGAACAGCGCATTATATGACATTTCGAGTCAGACTTTAGAACGGATAGTTCGAATCTCCGACTTTTTTGTTCTCAGTTGGTCTTTTGCTTCTTTAGCTTGATCCAATTGACTTGAATTTTCTGATTGTAACACTTTGAAAGCACCGAGGACTTCTGAATAAATTCGCTCATTGTGTTCGAGTTGTTTTGTTTTGAGTTGATTTCCCTTTTTTGAGACAAGAATTTTCCCATTAAGAGCAGTAAATATTCTTGCTCGACGTTTCTCATTTATTGCAATTCCAGACACAACCGGAACTGCCAAAGCTGCCGCGCCATAGACAACCTTATGCGCAATTGGTAATGAGGGATTCTTGATAACCTGGCTGGCAGCCATGAGAGCTGGAACCGAACCAGCCGAAGCTAAAACAGCGAGTAATGAAACAAAAAAGTTTGCGCCATCACTCTCGTGATTGTTAATATTTTTTAGATGAATACTTCCCGAAATAATAGCTTCTCTTCTTGTCTCTAAATTATCGACGGCTTTATCTAAAAATCGCTGGTTGGATTCATACCAACGCACTTTAGAAGCAACCGTGGCGCGCCAAACTGGAGGGCGAATTGACCGACGTGCTTCCTCTCGCCCCACCTCTTCAAATCGGCTCGCACGTCGAATAACTTTTCTCATTCGTGAAACGTTTGGCATAAACAGCATAACTTTACTTGGTATTTAAGCTTTAGGCCCATTCCACCTTCCAGCTTTAACACGCTCTACCGCGATACGCATCGCGGCATCGCGCGACGAAAGCTTCGTGTGGTCCATTTCATTGAACATGGCACGCACATTTTTCTTTATTTTTCCCTCAACCATTTTGAACATGGTTTTGGGCGTTCCGCCGATGTGCTCCACATACGAGGAAATGACCCCGCCGGCGTTGGCCACAAAATCGGGAATAATCAACACGCCCCGCGCATCAAGCTTGACTTCAATGGAAGGAGACATGCAGATGTTGCTCCCTTGAACGATTAATTTGTGCTTGATTTGGTGCATATTGCTGAGCGTAACTAAATCAGGAATGGCCGCGGTGACCAAAACATTAGCGGGTGACGTGAGAATGTTGCTCCCCACATGAGCGTGCTTGCACCGGTAACGTGTAACATGCCCAAATTCTTTTTTGGCATTCATCAAGCGTTCGTAGTCGAGGCCGGTTTTATCGATGATGACTCCTGAAGAATCGGAAACCGCCGTGACGGGAACACCCCACTCAGACAAAAATTGGTGGACGAACGTTCCCACGTTGCCGTAACCTTCGATAGCCACACGCGCGTCTTCGGGTTTGATTCCCGCATATTCGAGGGCGAGCATGGTGGAATGAGCGACGCCGAAACCGGTACTTCCTAACTCATGAGGAATTCCGCCCATTTTAGCGGGCTTTCCGGTGCAGACTTTTCGCGATCCTGCCGCAAGGGCAATTTGGCCCATCTCTTTTTCGGTGGTGTTGATGTCCGGGCCCGCGACGTATAACGCGGGAGCGATTCCCTTGAGTGCGCGGCCAAAGGCTTCAATGATTTGTTTCTTTTTCTGCGGCGTACTGTTTTTGGGGTCGAAGAAGATTCCGCTCTTCGCTCCGCCGAATGGCAAATCGGCCATGGCATTCTTCCATGTCATTGTGCGCGCGAGGCGCATGACTTCATTTTGACTTACGCTCGGAGTCATGCGGATACCGCCTTTGCCTAAACCGCGGCGCGTGTTGTCAATCACAATCACACCGCGCATGCCCGACTTGGGGTCGTACACGTTGATTATTTTTTCCGGACCGAATGAATCAAGATTTGCCATAAAACCAATCACCAATAGGCAAGGAAAAATTGGAGTTTAAAAAACAGCCCCGGATAAAATGGGTGGGTTCATTAAGGGGAAAACCGCATGTTAAAAATGAAACAATTATTTTTTGGAATCGGAATTCTATTATTTTTGGTAGCCGTTTCGGGATGCGCACAGTCGCCCTTCGGAAACTCTCTCGTTGGAGTGTGGGAGACCAAAGTGTTGGGCTTCACGCAG
>CAYIIU010000055.1:0-2915 GCA_964363635.1 uncultured archaeon | reverse complement strand
GGGATAGCAACCCCAAAATACCACTCAAATCAGATAATCATGCAACACAGCATTTTTTTTCCGTATTCTAGAACGTCTTCTTCGGTTAGCGTGCTTTTTTTGGTTAGTTTGTCAAGTTTTTGAAGAGTGTCCTTTCGTTGGAGGAATTCCTTCATTTGGATGTGGTTTTCCTTAATCTGCTCGACTAAGAACTGAGTGAAGGCCTCGTATTCGTGGTGGTGTCCTTTTTCTTGGGTTTCAAAATAGGGTTCTCGCTTTCGGACGGGGATATTAGTGAATGGAAGTCCATTGGTTTGGAGGACATAGTTCATTATGAGCCGTGCGATTCGTCCGTTTCCGTCGGCAAACGGGTGCATGGTGGTAAATTCGCAGTGGATAATAGCGGCTAATTCGACGGGATGGATTTGGTCCTTGTTTTCGTGATACCCCTGTATCATTTTGTGAGCCATTTCAGGGACTCTTTCGTGAGGGGGAAATGTGAAGGCACTTGTCCGGATTCGAACGTTTACAGGTCGCCATATTCCCTTGTATTGGTCGTAATTGGGTATTTTGTTTAGAAGGATGGTGTGCCATCCCAACAGGAGCGTTTCATTCAATTCTCGTTTTTGATAGAGGTCTTCCTCGTATTTGGTAAGGCATCGTTCCATGTTCAAGACTTCAAGTCGTTCACGCTCATCTCCCAGCTTTTCACCGAGATGGAGGATTCGTTGGGTCTCGTCGAGGGTTAGAGTGCTTCCTTCGATTGCATTCGTATTCGTAATGAATTTGTCGCGTTCATGCTCAATCCATTCTTTCTTCTGCTTGGCATTCAATCGATCGAGAAACGTGTGGGCTTCCTGTTTAATTGCTTCCAATTTAGTCGCTGTTTTGACATCGATAAACCTAGTTTTAGGTTTTAAGAGCTCATTTCGGTAGTAGGATTGGACCTTTTCCTCTAATTGTTTCTCAAAAAAGGCCGTTTTTTGGGCAGGGGGCTTCTCCTTCCCTAAATAGACTGATATTTTACGGAATTTCTTCCCAATACGGATGGTCCGTTCCAAGTAATAGTACTTGGTTCCCTTCACTGTTCGTAGGACCATGTTCTCCATACTATTATCACCACAAAACTCCTTAATAAATGTGGTGATAACTCTTGCTTCTTATCACCACAAAACAATGCCAAAAATGTGTAGATAACCAAATTAATCAAATTCAACGAGTAAAGCCAGTTTTCCTGTTCTCGTTTGAGTGGGTCGAATAACGCACGCTTGATTGGTTCGCGGAAAAATATTGAACGTCGACTGAAAGAAAGAAGGTGGAATAATCAGCGAATAGGTTTTCCGGTTTTGCCAATGAAGCCGCGTCCGCATTTCCTGAATAGTCTTCTCCATGCTAGGCCACCGCTTTCTTAGGTTCTTTTCCATTTTGCCCAAAGCCAGCTCTCGGATGCTCTCGGGTAGCTTTCACCACGAATTTTTTCAGAAGAGCCTTCTCTTCCAACGTCGGCTTGTATCCGCCCTTGATAGCCTCTCGTAGGAATATCAAGTACGGGATGCTCGGAGCGTATTCTTTCTTTTGTTGAAGCGTTTGCATTCAACCACCTCAACTTAACGCTCTGTCTTGACCCGACTAATAAATGTTTTGTCCGATTTGTCTGGATTTTTCGGACAAAAACAATATAAGCAACCTCCAAAGGGTGTGGATTAGGAAAACTTTTTTGGGAGGAAAAAACGATGAAGAAAAACATTGGAATTATTTTCGCAGTATTATTGCTCGGTTCGTTTGTCGCCGCGCAAACTGGAAATATCAACACAATTACAGAGCCAATCAATCGAATCTATGATTTAGTCAAAGCAGTGGTATCCATTTTGGGAATAATCGCAATTACAATCGCAGGCGGTCATTACATGTTTTCAGGAAGCAACATTCAGACGCGAGAAAACGCTAAATCAATGGCCTCCTACGCTGTCGTTGGATTAGTTTTGGTTTGGGTTGCTCCACTCGTCGTAACATATCTCACAGCTCCCTAAGGAGATGATCCGGTCTATGAAAAAGCTCTACGAAATCCTATTCCCACTCTTCATTACCGGACTCCTCTTCTTTACGCCTAGCGTTCATGCTCAAGGTGGAGGAGGGGGAAGTGGTGGCGGGGTAATTAACATCAATATTGATGTTCAGGGAATTATCAACGCCATCAATGGTCTTGGTTCTGGGTTGGGTGGAGCTCTCGGTAGTATTCCTAGTCAAGTCTTGGGTATTTTTGGGAACGCGTTCAAAGGTTCCTTAATTTCGTTCAACGATCCACTCATGCAGTTTTCACAAACCCTTCTTACTTCCAACCCCGACCCTAACGGACTCTATCCATGGTGGCAATCAACCACCCTCGTAATTTCGTCATTTTATCTTCTTCTATTCTTAGTCATTGGATTCATGTTCCTTTTCTCTTCTCTCAATCCGGAGAAGCGAATGGAAGCGAAAGAATGGCTCAAGAACGCATTTGTGATGATTGTTCTCGTCAATTTGTCGTTCGTATTGTATTCGTTGATATTGGAATTAGCCACTGCCATTACTCAGTTCATGTGGATTAGTGGTTTCCAAAACTTTTTCGACCCACAAGTATTTTCCAATATGGGCGCCGGAATGTTGCTAACCTATGGTTTAGCCGTATTGCTTACGGCCGTGACACTATTCATTCGCCACGTTTTCCTTCTCATTGGAGTCGTTCTCTTTCCTATTGCTATTTTCCTTTACTTTGTTCCACCGTTGAAAGTCTGGGGTCGGATGATATTCAATCTCATCGGCATCGCACTCTTTACACAGTTCATTGATGTCGTTATTTTTGTTGCCAGTAATCAGGCGATGATTCAATTCGCGGGAAATGCTGGAGCAGATAGTGTTCATGCGCTCGCGTTCATCATTATTTTCATTGTGAATGT
>CAYIIU010000054.1:0-3311 GCA_964363635.1 uncultured archaeon | reverse complement strand
CAATTGCCCCCTGAACCCGTACAAGAGGATGAATCGTAACAATATGATAAATTGTACGAGCTACAGGTGGAGCATTGGTTCGTCTGGCACCATCCGCTTCCTCCACTGCTCGTGCACCAATTTCCACCCGCGCCGGTGCAGGATGATTGGTCATAACAACTGTACACGCTTCCCGCAGCGCACGATTGCGCACTCACGCTCGGGGCAAACAAAAAAATGGCGAGCGAAACCAATATCAAAAAGAGTCCTTTTCCCAAAGGACTAAAACGCCAATAATTTCCATCGTTCATTTGAATGACGTCTCCCCGCACCTAATGAGGGGGAGAAACATCCGTGCTATTTAATCCTTTCCCACTCTGGGCTTATTTTTCGTTAAAATCCCTGACCCTCATCTCTTCTCTTAAAAAGAACAAAATCCTAATAGGTGTCCGGATGCCCATGAATACTCCGGAAAGTCCTATTTCTAGAAATAATCAAACCAAGTTCATCGTCATCACCGGAGGTGTGGTCTCCGGCTTAGGCAAGGGTATCGCTGCCGCTTCCATCGGCCGCTTGCTCGTTTCCTCAGGATTGAAAGTCATTCCCATGAAATTGGACGGTTATTTGAACGTGGACCCGGGCACGATGAATCCCCTTGAGCATGGGGAAGTTTTTGTTTTAGACGACGGCGGCGAGGTCGACATGGATTTTGGTCACTATGAACGTTTTCTCAACGTCACTCCCAAATCCCATTGGAATTTGACCATGGGAAAAATATTTGATTTTGTTCGGCAAAAAGAAAGAAAAGGAGATTATTTGGGGAAAACCGTGCAGTACATCCCGCACATCACGAATGCGATTAAAGAAAAAATAATGCACGTCGTTGAGAGTGAGAAGCCCGATGTCATGCTCATCGAAGTGGGGGGAACAGTAGGAGACATGGAAAATGAATTGTACATCGAAGCCGTGCGCCAATTGAAGAAAGACGTGGGTCCCAGCAATTTAGCGTTTGTACATTTGACATTCGTCCCCATCCTCGCGGGTTCCAAAGAAGAAAAATCCAAACCCACGCAGCAGAGTGTAAATTTGCTCCGCCAGCGGGGAATCCAACCTGACATTATCATCGGCCGCTGTTCGCAGCTCTTAACGGATGCCATCAAAGAGCGCATCGCCATGTTCTGCGACATCGAAAAGGAAGGCGTGATCACGGGTTTGGATGTGGACAACGTGTACAAGATTCCCGGCGTCTATTTTGAGGAAGGAATTCTCACGCGGCTGAATGAAAAACTGGGGCTGAATGCGCAGCCTAATTTAGAAAAATGGAATACGCTGGTGGAGCGTATGAGTCATGCGCCTAAAAAAGTGAATATTGCACTGTGCGGAAAATACACGAAGCTGGAAGATAGTTACGCCAGTGTCATTGAAGCCCTGCACCACGCGGGCGCACACGTGAATGTTGTTCCCCAAATCCATTGGATCGAGACCACGTTCATCGAGGAAGGCCGTTTAAATGTGGTAGACGCATTGCGGGGAATAGATGGCATCATCGTTCCCGGGGGATTCGGCTCGCGTGGTGCGGAGGGAAAAATCTCCGTCATCCAGCATGCACGCGAGAACAACATTCCCTATTTGGGATTGTGCTACGGCATGCAGCTTGCCGTGATTGAATTCGCGCGCAATGTGTGTGAATTGCCCAACGCAAACTCGACGGAAATCAATCCCAAGACCATTCATCCCATCATTGACTTGCTTCCGGAGCAAACCAAGATTTTGGAAAAAGGCGCCACGATGCGATTAGGGGGTCAGGACGTGGAAATCAAGCCTGAAACGATGGCACATGCGTTATTTGGAAACGTTGCGCGCCTGCGTTTCCGCCATCGTTACGAGGTCAACCCTGCCTACATCGAACAGCTCGAAAAAGCAGGACTGATTTTTTCGGGAAAAGCACGTGAACGCGAAATCATGCAGATCATGGAACTCTCGACGCATCCTTTTTTCATGGCCACGCAAGCGCATCCTGAACTCACTTCACGTTTGGATAAACCATGCCCGATGTTTCATGAGTTTGTGAATGCGTGCGTAAAGAAGTGAAAGATTATTTGGCCGCTTTCACGTTAAATGCGGAAAAACCCATTCCGCTATGGATGCTCGCTACGGTGGCGGTGGTATGAGTCGAGCACTGCCAATCGTTGCACACCCATTGTTCGATATCGTGATCAATTCCATTCGTGTATGAGAAAATAAGGATGGGTTTTCCGTCGGGCTGCAGCAGAATGCTCGGCAGGGTGGGATGGACATACGTCCCCATGTTCGTGTTCCAATTCGGATTCGTGCACGTATTATTCAAGCACTTCGTCGCGCGCATGTCGTGCGTTCCGCCCCCACCACTCGCTTGCTGGACGTAGAATACGAATGGTGTGCCCGGGCGATTGATGGCCAATCGTGCTCCGGTGGCGTTCACTCCCAATTGTTTGGTCGTGTTTCCGCTCGAACACGTCATGTTTCCACAGTGGGTGAATTTGAGTGCCCCCGTGATCAGGTTGTCATGCGCCACCACCGGCAATCCATCGGAACCATACTCCAGGTCCATTTCAGTGGCATATTGCGCATTCGAGAGGATGGTCGTGGTGAAATTCGCGCAGTCCACGTCTTGGCACACGAGGAAGTGCAATGGGGTGACGGCCCCCCAATACAATATGGCGGGATTTCCATCCGGAGAGATCTTCACCACGCTCTTCACACCATTGTTGACGACCGTATCGAGCACGCGATCCTTCCCTGATTTGCACGCAGCATCATCACATGCATACGCGTGCAGAAGATGGTCATTCGCATTGAAGTAGGTGATGAAAGGGGTGCCATTTCCACGCATGGCCACGGACAATTCTCCAATGGTGGCGGTCATGGCCACCAATCCTTCGATGGTGTGTTGGGAACAGTTTCCATTGGTGCACTTGAGCGAGAACAATCCTTTTTTGGCGCCGTGGTTCCCCAAATAAGCGATGAAGCCTTTCTGGTCGGCCCCATTCACGATGGCATATGCGGCAATAGCATCCGTTGAGAGCAAAATGTCATTCGGCTGGTCGCACGCGTCAGTAACACATTCGATGAAACGGAATTCCGACCCGCTGGTCACGCTCAAATAGGCCATGTGGGTGGCGGGGGCGGATGCGAACGCATTGGGGAGCAAAAACGCCCCTAGCGTGAGGATGAATAAACCTGTCGCAACCCGAATGAATGGATTCATGTAGCAATACGGGCGGAAATGTTAATTAACCTGCTGTGTTGCATGATTATCTGATTTGAGTGGTATTTTGGGGTTGCTATCCCAA
>CAYIIU010000053.1:0-3575 GCA_964363635.1 uncultured archaeon | reverse complement strand
GAACCTACTTTGACCGGAACTGACCGCCTCCGCTTCGCTCCGGCTGAACGCTCTGGCGCGGCGGAATTCCCCCCACCCCCCCCTTCCGCCGCGCCCTCGCTTGGACGGCCAAATTTTTCGGCGGACTTATTTATCTTCCTGCGTCTTTTGCTGCCTTTTCGATCCAATCACCCATTTTATGATATCCGTCGTCATTATTCCACAGATAGAAATCATAACCTTTGGGAATTTTACCGCACCTTTCAGAAGTGTTGCCTTGCAAATCCTTTATCTTACTTACATCTATTCCCAATAAGCCGTTTCCAGTTTCAATACTTTTTTCAATCTCATACTTTACCCACCGACTATCACAAGTTTTTTCGCCCACCAAGACAACGGTAACTGATGTTCCATTGAGCTGTTTGTCTATCCAATTTTTAATTGCGGTATCGCCCTGCCTTTTCAATGCTTCAAAATCAGCGGAGTCAATAAAACCCGCCGCTTCTTTTCCTTGAGCGACCCAGCTATTTCTAACAACCATTGCCCTTGATACGTCCTTATATTTGAAGCTAAAAAATACTTTTCTCATAGTTTTGAATTTAATTTATCAAGTATGTAACTAATAACATAACGCCGACCAGTGGCAAATAGAAAAACAGAAGTGTGCTTGAAAACATTGAGTATATCCAACCGTTTCTCTTGTCATCGTTATATTCACTCGTATTCATCGAAAAGTCAATTTCCTTTTCGTCCAGTTCTCTCACATGATTATATAACGCTCTAAATAATCGCTCTTGTGAAAGAAAATATCCGTCCAAAATCCAAAAAATAATGACTGGAAAATAAACGACAAAAATAAAATCGGTGTTTGCGTCTTTTACAAAGAATGCAAAAAGCGCAACAATCAATGTTATAGTCCACCCCCTCAAGAAAAATAAGTTACCAGCCATTCGGTTTATGGCCCCTTGAATAAACTCGAGATGTTTGCGTTTATTTTCCATAAGTCAGTATGAAATTATTTCAAATTGTTAATATATGTCGTTACTTCATCATCAAACTGTCTCACCAAGTCCATTGAATAAATCACACCCAAACTTTCTGCTTCGTCAGAACTTACCATAGACGGCACTCCGATCATGCACCCGTTTCTATCAACCGCCAGACCACCAGAATTTCCGTGGCTAATTTTCGCAGAAGTTACTATCAAACCCTCGCCGGGAAAACTACTGACAACCCCGTCAGTAACAGTTAGTGAATATCCGCCGCTTATTGCGGGATAGCCAAAAATACGAATTGGCTCACCAAGTTTGGGGTTGCACTCTATTGCAGTATCAAAAGCAGGAAATTTTCTTGGATATGTTCCCGCATATTCCCCCGTATCAGTGTCATAATAAGCGGCATAGATATTCATGTACGCTAAATCATAATTATCGCTTATACCCGGTAAAACGATGGGATTAGCCAAATAAATACCATCGGGCTGTCCGGTTGTCGGATTCGGTAATACAACCAAACAACCAGTTTCATCAACATGAAGATATTCTTCGTCTTGGGGAATTATGTGTGAATTTGTAAGAATCAAACCATCTTCACTAATTATCGTACCGGAGCCGCCACTCGCTTCTGCGTCAGATCGCGTGCTGGGGCAAAAAATATTTACTACTGAAGCGGCTATTTCATTTTGATTATATGAAGTTGTTTGTACGGCCGGATAATTGGAAGTGGTTTGATTGGTTGAAGAATTATCGTAAAGCCCGATTATCACAAAGAGAAGAACTACGCCCGCAAAAATTATAAGCCCTTTGCGATGTTCTTTAAGCCACTCGAAAAATCGGGCCCGCAAAAGTGTAAGTCTGCCAACTTTTATTTCTTGGCCACAGCTTTGGCAAAATTTACTGCCACTCTTTACTTGTACACCACAATTTTTGCAAAACATATTGCTATAATAATTTACTACCGCAATGCATACAGAATTTTTGCCCCACTTCATTAGGTGCACTACAAGACCAACAGAAATTTTTTGAACCCCCAACCTTGTTTGCTTTTTGATTTTCCGTAGGCAGAAGCTCCTCCTTTTTCTTCTCTAAATCTTTTATTTCTTCTTGATTAACTACGCCGTTGCTTTGGAAAAGAATATTCAGTAAATCTGGGAAGATAGCCGTGTTCATAACCGACATTGTGCAAGCAAAGTATAGTTTATATTTCTTTGATGGGTCGGACTTATAAACATGAAAGCTCCCTTCATGTAAAACAGAATTATAGTATTGATCCCAGGGCAAAAATTCTGGACTGCGCCAAAATCTTTTCTTGAAAAATCCTTTTGAATTTATAGTGAGAGAATCGCCAATTTTAAGCTCACCGTTTTTACTATATTCAATTAACTGGTTTATCAGTACAAATGGCTTAATTAGGTTATCAAGAACATAAACAAGTTTTCCAAAAGTTTCTTCCTTTTCTTTTTGACTTTTGCCCTGAAAATACATGAATGAGTTGGTTGAAGAACCAACCTCATATTTCTGCCCATTTGCTAATAATTTTATTGAAAAAGAACTTGATGTGTGAGTTGGAATAAAATTTATACTATGTTTTGTCCTTGTCAGTAGATACGAAATTCCGTCTATGTCCCTGTAGTTTATTCTCGCTCCTTTGTAGATGAGAAAACTATTGTAAAAAACCAATGTTTGCGTTTTTGAAACATTGATTGAGATTAAGGGCTCTACTGCGCCCTGCTCTGCCTCAACCACATTTGCTTTTTTCAAGTCGTATCCACAAGACCCGCAAAAGTTTTCGTCCCTATTAAATTTATTTCCGCAGTTTGGGCAAAACATAAAATTATTCGTTAATAGCTATAACTTTTGCTCCACATTTGTAGCAAAATTTTGAGCCAGATTCATTTTGTGCTCCGCACTTTTGGCAAAATATAGAGCCGGGACCATTCGTCAAAGTAGGTGTTACTTTCCTTCTCTCATTTTCAACCTTCAACGCCTTCCAAAAGTAAGGCATGACAATCAGCCACCAGATTATTGGCATAATGCTACTACCGCTTCCACTTTGGCTAATTTCGTAAAGTGAATAACCTTTTTCAAAAGTCCACAGAGCCATCAAGAGAATAATGGCCCATTTGTGGCCTTTGTATACAAAAAATAGAATTGGCAAATAAATCACAATTCCCCATATCATCGTCGTGGTATCGGCATAGACGCCAAAGAAACTCAAAAGAAGCGAGAAGCCGAGTAAGGCGGAAATAATTAGAACGGAAATCCCACGATAAGATTCTGTGATTTTTAGATTATTGTAATTCTCAACCTGATTTTTTAGATCGGCTTCATCAACTTTCCAAGACCAGCTACTTTTCTTTTTTGGTTTCTCTTGTTCCATAAATCTATTTAGTTAATTCGTCCAACCCGATCTCAAGGGCTTTCGCAATTTTCTTTAAGGTATCGAGTGTTGGATTTTGATTTTTGCCTGATTCAATTTTAATAATGGTGTTGTTGGCAACATCGGACATTCTCGCTAATCTTTCCTGCGAAAGCCCTTTGGTTTCTCGCATTTTTCTCAAATTTTTTGATATATTTGACATACTCTATCGTAGTAGT
>CAYIIU010000052.1:0-3747 GCA_964363635.1 uncultured archaeon | reverse complement strand
AGATCAAGGATTTGAGCAAGATCGATTTTGAAGCCTTGCGGAAGTTTTTTGATGATTCGGATACGAAAAATATTGAAGCCGAACATTTGAGCGCTGAGCTTGAGGAGAAAATCAAGGAGATGGTTCGAAAGAATAAACTACGCAAGCATTTCCTCGACCGGCTTAATAAACTTCTACATGAGTACAATACCGGTTCGCATGATCTCGACGTTTTCTTTGATCAGCTTGTTGGGCTTGCAAAAGAATTGAGCGCGGAAGACGCTCGGGCTGTTTCTGAAAACCTAACCGAGGAAGAATTAGCAGTTTTCGACATTCTCCGCAAGGAAAGTTTGAACCCGACCGAGACCGATCAAGTCAAAAAAGTAGCCAAAGAATTATTGGCGAAATTGAAAGCGGAAAAACTGGTTTTGGATTGGAAGAAGAAACAGGAAACTCAGGCAGATGTGAAAATCACCATTCAAGGGATTCTTTATGATGAGCTTCCAGAACCGGCATACAGCAAAGAGGATTGTGAAGACCGCACGCAAAAAGTGTATTTCCACGTTTACGATAACTATGTGGACGAAAAAGTGAACGTTTATGCCTAAGAAAAAACAAGCAAAAAATACATTGCATCTTCTCCATTCTGATAAATTGATAATGGAAATTTTGAATGCCAGTAATGAATATCTAGAACAACACACAGATGTTAAGGAAATAATTGAAGAATGCGATTGGGTTTTTCGATCCCTTTTTGAACTTATACCAGAGACGGTTGAGAATTTTTGGTCTGGTCATGTTTTTCCGGCCACGGAAGCTGAGTATGAATTAGAGTGTTCAATAGTTTTATGCAAACTCGGCTTTTATAAGCATGCAATTGCTTCATTGCGAAATGTTTTAGAATTGGGTCTACTTTCGGTTTATTGGGACATTGATAATAAAAGCCATATTGATATTCAAAATTGGCTGAAATCGATGGAGTCGACCCCATTTCGGAGAGATGTTTTTAAGAAACTAAAAACAAATTTTAATATAAAAACCTTGGATGAAAAGCAACAGATTTTTGAAAAGACAACGGCTCTTTACACGAGATTATCAAATTTTTCTCACACCAAAGGATTTGGCTATTCGAGTCGGATACTTAACAAACACCGCTCGAACGTAAATAGTTTTAATGAGCTATCCTTCAAAAAATACATTGATCTTATGAAAGAGGTGGTAGAAATAGTTACGATATTCCATGTATTAAAGTACCCTGTCGGTCTTCAAGATACGCCAATTGATCAAAAATTCGGGCTCAACGGCCCTGCTGGTGGTTTTATCCAACCACACCAAGTAGAGAGGATCAAAAAACTTATATCAAAACAGATACTTAAGGACATTCAGGTAATCAGCGATAATGACCCGGATGCAACCACAATGACGAAATGGGTAAATGAACAGCCGGATATTACCGAAGCTGAGTTTTTAGCGCAGATCGAGAAGGAAGATAAAAGATCAATCGAAATGGAGGGTTTTGAGCATTGGCTCAAGAATCAGAAAAAACTTTATAAGCACTTCGAAAAACAAAATCCAGAAGAATATAAAAAGAAAATAGAGTACTTTAAAAAGTTGAGATTGTGGGCAAAAGAAAACAGCTACTTCAAAGAAGGAAAATTTATTAGGGCCGTCAAGCCTTCACTTTTACGCATTGAGCCATGAGGAATTTAATTAACGAAAACGGTGACCCATTTGATTCTACCGAACTTCAAGTCTTACGAGGGGAACTGGATGCTTTAGACGATAATGGGCGCACGGAATACCGAAATCAAAACGCCTCAGCTATTGCTGAGCATGTAGCCGTAAAGTTTTTAATTGTTTCGGGCCCGGGAACAGGCAAAAGCCATTTATTTTTGAATCGGATTAACCACTGGTATCAGCAAGACGCGCAAGCAAAAGTTTTGGTAACAAGTTTTGTCAGAAAATTGGTTGCAGATTTGCAAAGTGATATTGATGGAGATACACAATTAACCGATGAGCAGAAAAGCGACATTACCGCGTCAACGCTACATAAATTTGCCCGCAGTATCGTTGAACAGAATCACGGTACAACGGAATGGCGTTTCCAGCCCCATTTCCGAATAATAGGGCAATTTTGGAAAGATGTTGTGTGGGGAGATGTCTTGGCATTTTATCCGGCGTTAGACAGAGGCGTTTATACTTGGAAAAAATTTGAGGAACAACTGCACAATGCCGCTTTTGATGAGTCCGCAGATTGGCAGGGATTAAAAGAAACTTATTTTAGGTTATGCCAATTGTACAATGCGGCAGGTTTTGCTGATTTGATTTTACGCGCCAAAGATGCGTTAGCAGAAAACGCCGATCTCAATGAAAGCAATTATTTCATCATTGATGAATATCAGGATTTCAACTCTTCGGAAGACGCGCTGATAAATCAATTAGTGAATGAGCCAAGGGGTTTACTTGTTGTTGGCGATGATGAGCAGGTTCTTTACGAAAAGTTAAAATCGGGAAAACCAACTTTAATACGAGGTCTTTATCAGAATAACGACTACGCAAATGGAATGTTGCCTTTTTGCGGCAGAAGCAGTTTTCATATTACAAAATCAGCAGGGCATTTTATTCAGCAAAACCGAGAGGCGGAATGTATAGAAAAAATTTATCTGCCGATTAAAACGGCTGATGACAAACCCAAAGTGCAAGTTATTGCTTGCGCAACATCTCCAACAGCCGTTGATTACATCGAAAAGTTTGTGGCAGATAACAAAACTGCCATTGACGAACGAAAAACAAAACTGGACGAGGGAGAAGAAAAGGACGCTTTTCTGCTTATATTGACTCCGGCAAAAGAAGTTAATTTTTACGGAGAATCAAAAGAAAAAATCGCGAGTATCGCGGCGGAGTATCAAGCAGAAAACCGCTATTTCTCGGAGGATTATTACAAGATTTTGAGCTATTACTCTCTCGCTAATAATCCTCAAAACAACTTCACTTTTCGCAAGGTTTTGCACTACGAAAACATTACGGAAACTAGAGCGCATGAGCTGATTGAAAACGCCATTCAAAATAATCAAAACTTTTACGATCTTGAATCCGAGGAAACTAGAAATGCGATGCAAAAATGTAACGAGGTTAAGGCGATTTTGGAAGCAGGTGGTCAAACGATAGAACAAAAAATAGAAAGTATTGCTCGTCATATTGCCATAGCGGATCAAAACCGGCTCAAAGAAGATATTGAAAGAAAATCTATCACCCAAGAAGAAGTGACGGAAATTGAACACCAAGAGGAAGAAGAGGCAGAACTAGAAGAAATTGAGGTAAGAAAAATGGGTGCTGTTGAACTGATGACAATAGTGGGGTCAAAGGGGTTATCGGCCGATCATGTGATTATCATTGGCTTTGATAACGTAAACATGAGCTGGATAACAAAAAATGCGTTTTATGTTGCAATGACTCGCGCCAGAAAAAGCTTACATATCCTTACCGCGTTAAAATCAGGTGGCGCGAGACAGGCACATGATTTTTTAGAGCAGTTGCCGGACGAACACGCTGAATACTATAGCTACAAAAAAAGCAATCACACAAAAAATCAATTACAAGGTAAACAGGGATTTAAGAATTATTTGAATAATATTAACTCTATGTCACAGCGAAGATAGTAAAATTTCTTATGGAAATCGAATCAAAACAACAAATTCTTGAACGGCGGAAAGAGATTGAGCAGGAGCTCGTGGATATGCTCAAGGAAATCGAGAGTGATTTTACTTT
>CAYIIU010000051.1:0-4047 GCA_964363635.1 uncultured archaeon | reverse complement strand
CCCGAGGATATTATTATGGCCATCTCCGCAGGCGCGGATGTTTTCGATTCTGTTTTTCCCACGCGCACGGCTCGACATGGCTTGGCATTGACGAGCGCGGGCAGAGTTTCCATCAAAAATAATAATTTTGCCAATGATTTTTCTCCGCTGGATGAAGAGTGTGAGTGTTTTGTGTGTACGTCGTACTCAAAGGCCCTCATCCACCACCTTGCCAAGAATAGTGAAGAGTCCGGTTTCCGTTTCCTTTCGCATCATAACTTGGCATTCATGCAGAAAACCATTGAAAATGCACGCGTTTCCATTCTCGAAGGAACTTTCTCCCGTTTTGCGTCTTCGTTTCTGAAAAAATACCGCTCAACGTAGTTTCCTTTTAGCAAGCGGTGCGTTCTTAAAGAAAAAAACACGTGTAACGTGTGTAGGTGGTCTCATGGCAGCATCAAAATCAAATCCAGCTGTTTCGTCTCTCATTTCGACCGATTTTGTAACTATTTCGCATGACGCTCCCGTCTCAAAATTGATGTCTATCCTGAAGCAATCCGAGGGTCTTCCCGCTGTAGTAATCAATGGGGGCGATTACAAAGGCCTTGTTTCCAGTTCAAGTCTCCTTCGCAACGTGGATGTTTCAAAATCTAAAATCTCTTCCATTCTTCATTCGGCTCCCGCTCTCTCCTCCACGCACTCGCTCGATGATGTCATTCGCCTGATGCGCGACGCGGATGTGCGCGCCCTTCCCGTGGTTGAACGTCAAAAAGTCGTTGGGGTTGTTCCCGCGCGCGCCGTGTTGAATGCCCTAGTTAAAAGTTCGGTGTTTGCCAATGTGAATGCGTCGCAGCTCGTTTCTTCCAATCCGTATTCTGTTTCCCCCGATGATGATGTGGGTAAAGCGCTGCAGCTCATGCGCAGCAAGAACATCCGTAAGTTGTGCGTGATGGGAAAACAGGGAAACATTGACGGCATTCTCAAACTTGAAGAGTTGGCCGGGGACATTTTGCTCAACGTCGACCGCCACGCTCACGGGGCGTACAAAAAAGGATACGGCACCAAGTCCATTGCGCAGTCTTCCGCCATGACGGTGCAAGTCAAAAGTCTCATGGATGAAAACCCCGTTTCTTTTTCCAGTACTGAAAAAGCTTCCGTGGTTTTGAGGTCGCTCGCGCAGCAGAATAATCCAGTGGTTA
This sequence comes from uncultured archaeon, assembly GCA_964363635.1. Lineage (GTDB taxonomy): Archaea > Iainarchaeota > Iainarchaeia > Iainarchaeales > VGJJ01 > VGJJ01. Next base: position 2,869 of record CAYIIU010000051.1, on the reverse strand, counting down.
TCGTGCAGGGAAAGGGCCTCATCACCACGCAGGATATTTTCAATTTTTATTTGTCCAACCGTGAACAACCGGCACTGCCCATTTCCATCACGCATCTTCCAGACATTGATGCCATTGACCGTGCGTTCGTGGAGGAAACCCTCGCGCGAACCTATTCTCGTGTCGAGCGTGTCCTCAAGTCCGAGCATGTGATGCGGGTGGTTTTCAAACAGACCAACAAATCGGGTTTGCGTTCTCAAACCAATGTGAAGATTTCCGTTGACGGGGCGGGCAAGCCCATGCACGCGGAAGCCACCAATTGGAAAGTCCGCTTGGCGACGAAGGATGCCTGTAAAACCCTTGAGAATGAGCTTTCGCACCGTTTTAAATCAGAAAAAAGACGCTAACATAACGCCGGTTTAAAAGAGTTCATTTTGCATCCTAGTATATGGTCGAATTCAAAACGGCGATTTCCAAAATAGTCGATTTTCCCGTAGCGGAGGGTCCCGCGACGCGTGTGTTTGAGATTCCCCTCCCTGCAAATGTGGCTTTTCCCTATGTTTCGGGTCAGTTTGCCATGATCGCCCACCGCGATGTAAAATTGCTCGCCAATCCGAATGCTCTCAAATTCGCTTCGTATTCTATTTCATCTTCGCCCGAGCAGAAAGGCATGCTTGAATTCTGCATCGGCGACGGTTCTCCTACTGGAGTGTCGCATAAGCTCATGACCGTGAATGCGGGAGAAGAAATTATTGTCCGAGGGGTATTCGGAAAATTTTTGTTGGACGAAAACGCTCCCGAGTATGTTTTTCTCGCGACGGGAACCGGAATCGCACCTCTCATTTCCATGATTCGCACGCTCCTTTTCAAAAATGTGAACGTGCCCATTACGCTATACTTCGGTTTCCGTTTTCCTTCGCAATACATGTACAAGGAAGAATTGGAGGCGCTCGCTCGCTCGCACAACAACTTCAAAATTGAAATTGTCGCTTCGCGCCCCGATGCGGAATGGAAACATCACAAGGGACACTTGCAGGACGTGCTGGCGAATTATTCATCTCCCCGCTTGGACCAAACCAAAGTCTACATCTGCGGCAAGCCCGAGATCGCGGAAGAACTCGTTAAATTCTGTCACGAAAAAATAAAATTTCCAGTTGAAAACGTTATTATCGAGAAGTGGTAAACCAGGAGCGTGAACAACACAATGCCCAAATCCACAATGCTCAAAATCTCCGTGTGCGTTCCCAAGACGCACGTCGATGCCACTCTTGAAGCGATGCTCAAATATGGTTGTGGATCGTTTGGCAATGGCAAGTATGAAGGCAATGCCTTCTTGACCTTTGGTCATGGAACGTGGATTGCCATGAAGGGGAGCAAGCCCTTCAAAGGACGTTTGAATCGAAGAGAGATGTTCCAAGAAGTCAAAATCGAAACATGCTGTCCCGCTTCCAAGGCCGAACAGATGGTCAAAGTCCTTCGTTCCATCCATCCGTACGAAGAACCCATTATTGAGTTGTTTCCCATGGAAACGATGAAAGAAGAGAAGACCGCGAAAGGCGTGGTCGAAGTGATGAAATACAAGTAGTGCTTTTTATTCTTCCATTCTATTTCATCGATATGCCTGCACGTTATTCTCGTTTTGCCGCTCGTTGGCGCAGTATTCCTCATTTTTTTCGCCGTCGCAGGAAGTTAGTTTCTCCTAAGAGAGAAGCCTATGCATTGTGGAAGGGAGACCAAGACGCCATTCATCGGGCGTGGCATGAAATCATGGATACAATGAGAGAAGAGAATCCGGAGTTGGCGATTGATCGAATCGAGGCAGAGCGGGCGATGAAGAAAGCATCCGCGAATGCGCTTGTCGCCGCGGAAGAAGCGCACGTGCATTATGTTCAGAGAGAAAATGCTAATTTTGTGAAGCGTGTCAAACCGTATGCGGCTGAAAAAGCAATGGATTTATTGGAAATTCCTCAAGAAGGACAAGGAAAACGGACGCGTGAAATTGTCGTATCATTGATTTCCTCCAATGTTTTCTCTTTCATTGCTCCCTCGCTCGCGCGTGAAACGGCACTGCGTCGGGATGCAGCGATGCATGAATTGTTTCCTATTTTAGGGAAACGCACGTATGCGTTTCTGAATGATTATCACCGTATTTTTCATCAAATTTTGAAATACGTCCCTAGAAATGCTCCAGCGCCTTGATTCCATATGAAATGGTCGCGCCGGCTTTTACAACGGTTGCCACTTGAATAACTTCCGCGATTTCTTTTTCCGTAGCACCATACGCTTTGGCTTTTTGCGAGTGCGAGTCGATGCAGTATTCGCATTGAATGGCGCACGCGGCGCATAATGCCATGAGTTCTTTCGTTTTCTTATCCAATGCCCCCGCGGCCATGGCGGCGGTCTTCCACGCGGCGTAGGCCTCATTCGCGGCTCCCGCGTTTTGTTTGTATTTCTCGCTGGCTTTCAAGTATTCATCGTAGAATAGTTCGGTCATACGTTCCACCTTGCGTGGGCGCGCCTAACTACTTCCCGGTCGTGCGCTTTGGCTTCATTCATCATTTTTCGAAATGCTTTCTCGAGTTCTTCCCTTTTTACTCCAAATCCACTCGCCGTCAGGTTTCGATACACCCCATTTTCTTCCTTCATGTACGTTTTGGCTTTTCCGGCCGTGTATTCCCGTTCGCGTAATCGTCCAATTAGTTCTTGCGTGTTGGACCAATTTTTGGGTCTCGCTCTCATTTTCGGTTGCCGCATGCGATACCCTATTTTTTTGACCTATTAAATAGTTGGTTCGTTCACGCAGGGGATGTTTTTTCGCTTCACTCATAACGCAATGTTTATATTGGGGGGGGGGGGGGGGGGGGGTGGGGGGGGGGGGGGGTTTTGTTAC
>CAYIIU010000050.1:0-4076 GCA_964363635.1 uncultured archaeon | reverse complement strand
CCACTTCCAAAGTCGCCGATTGTGAATCGTAGCCAATGGAGCGGATATTTGTTGACGTGACCGGTATTCTTTGCATAAATTTATTTTATCAAAATTTTAGGCATCTTTCGACATCGATTTAGCTAAAGCCGAATCAAAAAGCTCTTTGAGTTTTGCTTTTTGTTCAAGAAGCTGTTTTTTATAATCCTGAACCGCGGAAAGTTTGGCAACGATTTGTTTTTGAATTTTGAGAGGTGGAAGAGAAATTTTGATTTTCTCAATCCTTTCTAACGCTAACTTTGGGACTCCGACGGCTTGCGTAAATATCTTGATTTGATTCTTAGCTTTGTTAGTTGATAAAGAAAAGATCAGAAAGTCTTTGTCTATAATTTTATCGTTTATTAATAACTTTGCAGCATTTTCCGTTAAATTTGCCCCCTCTAATTCTTTCGGCACTTTACCAACTAACCCGATAGTACCAGCTATAGATATATAAATGTCTCTTGATGAAATAATATAGCGTTTAATGTGCTCAAAAATCTTCTCGTCTATATACTTCAAGTTTCCCATGTCGATAGACCCGTCAACAAAGTCAGTAACTCTTAAATATGGGTGATCAGTTTTGATCGGAGAAAAATTCATTCCCTTGGGTACTCTCTTACCGCCTTTAACCTCAACAAGATCGCCCAATTTTTTAACCCCCCAATCCTTCTTGCCCGCCATAGCTTTAGCGTCGGCGGGGCCGGCCGGATTTACCCCCACACCAAACTTTTTGGTGTGGGGGTTTAATTTCTCATGCAAAAGCGACTGGAAAAGCTCGTCGGTTTTTTGAATAAGGCCATCATTCAATTTCTGCGCCTCGGTAATTTTATCCAACCGCTCAACAATTTGTTTTTGGGTTGTGAGAGGAGGAAGAGGAATCTCGATTTTTTCAACATGTTCCTTACGTAAATTATAGATTCCAGAAGTTGTCGCGATTTTTCTTCTTAACTCTCGTTTAAAAGTTGGGGTTAACAAAAATAAATGAGCGTAATGCGATAAAAGCTTTGTGTTATCAAGTCTTAATCTTACAAGAAACGAAGCAAATCGCATTCCCTTCTCTTTTTCGGTAACAAGAGCAGAACGACCAACTAGGTCAGGATTGCCATTTGAGGCAACCATGACAATATCGTTTTTGTGTAACTCGCCATTACCGTTTTTTGCACTAATATGTTTAAGGTCGTCGAGATTTATATGCCCTTCCTGAATATTTGGAATACGCAGAACCGCAACAGTCCCGCCTTCGTCTTTGCGTGACCAACTTATTCCACGATCAAATTGCGCTAAACAATCGCCTAATTTTTTTGTTGGATAAGACATAGATTCAAATTTGTTTCCATAATTTGTCTTTGTACGGATCAACAATTGAGCCGTCTTTACTTCTTACTTCGAAATGTAGATGGATTGGGCGTGTACCCTTATTGCTAACATAAGCAACAACATCGCCCTGCTTTACGGCGCAGGATCGCGTAAGGTCGTTTGAAATTTGTACCTCAAGAGAATCAGCCAATTTTTCGCAATGGCGAAACCATGTCACGAATCCATTTTCATGAACGACACAAAAAGAGCCGTCAGTATTCCAATTAGCTCCGTATATAAGGTCTTTGCCTTGCGCGGCTTTATATAATTGGCCGTCTGCTGGCGCTACAACTGGAGTCAGTTTTGGATAAGGAAAATCATATCCGGCGTGGCCGTCGTATTGTAGAGTACTTCTTCCGCCATCGTAAGAAACTCCTACATAATTTATTTCTTGATTTTTGAAAAACTCACCGCCGTTTTTTTGGGGGTAACCGCAGGGTTCCTGGGAACATTGCGCGCCTTCTCCTATTTCTCCATTGAAGGCCTTAACTTTTTGATCTTTCGCATTTCTACCCCAACGATTGTTGCTATTGGGATCAATCGCGGTACCAGAGTGATCCAAAATCGCACTAATTTTAACAGTATACGGAGTAACGGATTGTCCATTTGAATCTTTATCTTGGATGGGGCAGATTAAAAAGCCAATATTTACCTCTTCTGTTTTAACGACTTCCTGCTCAAGTGGCTTGCTCGTAGGCACCTGAGTTTTTTGTTCAACGACTTGATCTGTAGATGTGGTTATTTCCGGCTTTGGAAGCTTGTTACTGATGGCGGGTTTTTGTGAGATAAAAATCTGTAGCAAGTTTTCTAATGCTCGCCTCAGAACTTCTCCTAAATTTTTTGTTGGCCAGTTAGACATAATCGTCATTGCAAAAGTTTTTCAACGGAAATAGCAATCACAGATGTGATAAGGGCTGTAATCGCCGCGATCAAGATAGTGCGGACATCTCCCCTTAGGCCGTGCCACATCTTTATATACCATGGCGAAAAAACCAAAAGTCCTTTTTCTGTAGCCCGGTAAAAATTTAGTGAGTATGTTGAACCCAATCTAATTCCTTTTACATCTTGAGGAACTTCTTCGATATAACCCCTTACCACCAAGTTTTCAACTGGTTTGCGATCGTGTTGAGCAATGCCATTTATCAAATCGGCGGGTGATAAAAGACCGCCGCGATCAACCACTGCTTTTAATATTCTTTTTTCATTTTCAGTCATAAATTTTGAGTGTTTTGATCATACGGTTTTTCGATTATAAAATATCGCGCAGAAGCCATTAGCAAAATCGCCCTCGGGAAATCGCGTAGGAAATTCTTCTTCATGGAGTTTTGTTAATTCTGGTAAAGATTGGCAATCGTTCGTAACTTGTCGTGCAAGTTGAATGTTCGGCCCTCTTGCAAATATGTAAATCACATTAACCGACTGTTGTATTTTCGCTTTTATTCTTCTGATAAATGGATCTGCAGTTAAAACTTCTGCACCAGATCGCGCAACAAGTATAATCGCAACTTTAATATCTTGGCCCACAAAAGTAAGAGGTACATCCTGACCTTTTTCTTTTTGTGCAATTTCATTCAAAAATTTAGTAAAATTATTGCTTTCAAAAACAGTGTCTCCGGTTTCAGTAATGCCGGCTTTCCTTCTGCCCAATCCGAGAAGCTCTCTTAGGAGAACTCGTGTAAATAAGCCCCTTTCGTCGGTTGTATCAATAATCTGACAAAACTCTTTTAATTCTGAATCTTTCTCTATCTCGGGCCGCAATACCGAATTGATGAAATGTCCAAAAGAACTTCTGGCTTCTATAAAAGAATGTAGTGCCTTCTTCGCCATCATTAAGTCAATCGCCTTTCCAAGTTTTGTGTGTATATGTGGCCGCGCCTCGGGAATCACCGCCTTGTTCATATACAAAACGGTTGCTTTTGAAAGATTTTCGTCTTGATTTGAATGAAAGTCGAGCATAACCACGACCTTATCGTTCGCAATAAAAGATTCTCTGCTTAATTCTGGAGAAATCCATTTAATTTTAAGACCATAAGGTAAAAGCCCTTCTACCTCCGTGTTAATGGAAACAACAAAACTATCAAGCTTGCCCTGAATATTCATGGCCGTTGCTGTTTTCTCCGCCTTTTTTCCGGTCCACGCAATAAGCTCAGCTAGCCAACCAACTATTTTTTCACCCTTTTCTTGATGTAAAACAAAAAGATAAATAATCAGCCATGTAAAAAATCCGGCGGTAACTCCAAAGGTTAAAATTGACGAAACTAATGTCATGGTTATTTTTTAGGCACTTTTGCCAAACACTCTAATTTGGAACAAGAAAATAGAATTTTATTTTGCTCGGGATAAACAGCCCCAAAGTTATCATCTCTAAGTACATCGCCGCAAAATTGGCATTTCATTTTCCCAGCTCGAAAATCGTCCAACAGATTTAAGTTCTGGAGCAAAATTTCCAAATCATGCTTATGAACTGCTTCAATTTCTTTTTTGTCTTTCATATTTCTTAAATTAACTTCTTAATTTCACCTACTGCCGACTCGAGTTTTTTCTCCCCACTTTCAATTTCCTTTAAGATTTCTTTTGGATCACGACGGCTTACTTCTTCCTCTCCGCTGTAAGGGTTATATGTGTTCGCCGAAAGAATATAATCATTTTCGGCAATTTCTTTCACGGTAGTGAACCACGAATAAGGTTTGGCAACTGCC
>CAYIIU010000049.1:0-5125 GCA_964363635.1 uncultured archaeon | reverse complement strand
CCCCCCTTCCGCCACGCCCTCGCTTCCGACGGCGATTTTTTCGAGCGGTTTGGCCGAAAGAAAAAGAGTAGTCGTCCTTGCCCCACCACACCCGTGCGCGGGCGACAAAATAGAACTCCCTTTTACTAAAACTTTGAAATTTGGTATCATAACGGTATAGATAACCACAGAGCGATATAATAATATCAATATCATATTATATATACTATCATATTACAATGGCAAAACCAATTCCAATAGTTGCTAGAAATATAAAAAAACACAGAAAAGATAGGGGTTTATCACAGGACAAACTCTCAAGATTAGCGGATGTATCCCACGCTACAATTATTAAAATTGAATCGGGCGGGATACAAAGCCCTACTATCGGCACTGTTCAAAAAATCGCCAAGGCGTTAGGGGCTAGTGTTGATGATTTAATAGGTAAATAAAAAACCATGCCAAAAATAAAAGATTTACCCGAAGATCAAAGGCCAAGAGAGAAGTTGTTAAAATTTGGGCCAGAGGCGTTGTCCGATAAAGAACTTTTGGCGATTTTGATTGGTCACGGATTGAAAGGAAAATCTGCGATAGACATGGCGGAAGAACTATTGAATGAATACAAGAACCTGAAAGGATTGGCAGGTAAACGCCTTGATGAATTTATGAAAATTAAGGGGATAAAAGAAGCAAAGATTATCAAAATTGCCGTAGCGTTTGAGATAGCAAAACGAATTTATTTTACATAAAAGTATGTCAAAAGAAGAAAATAACATAACAATTACCGACCCGTTCAAAAACAAAAAGCATATCAATTATGCCCTTGTTGAATCAGTCCGCCCGATGATGTACAAGGCCCTAAAGTATTGGGGCAAAAAACCGCATAATATCTTTAGAAAGTATATAGAAAATTATACACAGGAAAACGAAATCGTATTAGACGCATTTGCCGGTAGCGGCATTACCCCACTAGAAGCAGTACAGGTGAACAGAAAAGCAGTGGCTATAGATCTCAATCCGGTTTCTACTTTTATGATTGAGATGTTAGCCAAGCCACTTAATTACTCAAAATTTGGAAAATACTATAACGAAATACTTGAAAAGTTTATCGAGAAAGAAAAAGAGCTGGGGCTTTTCATTACTAAATGTGAGAAGTGCAAGAATACCGCCAGAGTTACAGGAATTCACTGGGACGATAATACACCAATACTCATAAGATATGAATGCTCTTGTACGAAAGGCATTCAAGGCAAAATCCCCGATGATTTTGATAAAAAAATTATCCAAAAAACAGACGGCTTAGAAATTCCATACTGGTATCCAAAAGATGAATTTCCAAAAACTGATTTTTTCAAATATGTTCGTAAGGGAATTGGAAATCAATATTATAAGCTTTGGACAAACAGAACCCTTTACCTGCTTTCATTTTTGTATAAAGAAATTGAGGATGTTGATGATGAAGAAATAAAAGATTTTTTTAAGTTTGCTTTTATTTCAATGATACACCTCGCCACGATTATGGTTTCTGCGAGGAGGCCAAAAACTAAAAGGCCGGATTCTGGAAGTTGGGGTAGGCCAGCATTTATTCTGCCCAAAAGACACATGGAGCAGAATCCGGTAGTACTGTTTCAAAGGGCAGTAGAAGATAGGCAGGGAGTTATTAAGGCAAAGAAATCATCAGAAAAACTACTCGCCAATAAAGTAAGGATAGCAAAAAACTTTCAAGAGTTGTCGGATAGCAAAAAAGATAAAAACTTGCTCATTCTAACAATTGACGCATTGGATTTATCAAAGAGTATCCCAGAAAATAGCGTAGATTATGTATTGACTGATCCTCCCTACGGCGGACTTATCCAGTATTTTAGTTTGAGTAGTCTTTGGGCAATTTGGTTAAAACATAACAATTCGAAATTTGAAATTCCATACCAAGACGAAATAACGATCGAGCATGTAAAAGATTTTGAAAGATATCACAATCTTCTAACCAAGGCATTGAGAGAAATTTATAAGGTATTAAAGCCCGGGCATTATTTAACTCTAACTTTTCATAACAGAGAAATTAATGTTTGGAATTCGGTTATTAAAGCCGGTGCATATTCAGGTTTTGTTTTTGAAAAAATCCTATATCAACCAAATAAACGGGCTTCTGAAGCTGGCGTGGCTATGCCGTATGGAAGTGCAATTAGCGATTATTATTTACGATTCAAGAAGCCGGAAAAGGCAGGAGTGTCCGACCATCAAAAAATGGGAAAAGACGAATACGAACGGATTGTTGTGAAAGCAACAAAAGATATCATTGCGTTGAGAGGTGAGCCAACTGAAATGACTTTTATTTTGAACGGCATTTATACGGAATTGTTTTCGACTGGGAATTTTTTTGAGGGAAGCCATGAAGATATTGTAAATATTCTCAAGGAAAATATCGGGAAAGAGTTTGTGATTATTGAAAACAAAGGTGGCAAACTTGGACCGAAATGGTGGCTGAAAAATCCAGAGGATATGCTTTTCAAACAAGTACCCCTATCAGATCGTGTTGAAAAAGTGGTGCTGGATATGTTGCGAGGGAATATCAAGGTTACCTTTGATGAGATATTGCAAAAATTATTCATAACTTTTCCAAACGGATTAACGCCCGACACCAAGGGAGTCATCGAAGTATTGAAAGAATACGCGACAACAACCGGCGATGGTAGGTGGAGGTACAAACCCGAAGTAAATCATAGAGATAGTGAGCACAGTGAGATGATCTACCTGTTATCGGAAATTGGCAGAAAGGCAGGATATAAAGTTTGGATTGGTAGCAAAGAGCAAGGAGATACCTTTAGAAATGAAAAATTATCAAAGTTTTGCACCGAACCGAATCTTAAACTTTCCGGTTTTACTGGTGATGGACTCCGGCGAATAACCATGATAGATGTTCTTTGGTATGACGACTCTTCCATTAACTATGTTTTTGAGGTTGAGAATAGCACCAGTATTACTTCCGCAATTGAAAGGGCTTCACATATTCCAGAGGAATATGAAGTAAAGAGATTTATAGTAATACCGGAGGAAAGACAAAAAATGCTTGAAAGAAAAATGAATGAACCAATGTTTCAAGAAGGGTATAATAAATACAAATGGCAAACGATTCACTACGACGCACTGAAGGATTTTTATAATCTACACAAGGGCGACAAGAAAATCAAGCAAGAGGATTTGAATAATTTGAAATAAAATTATGCCAAAAAAGAAGCCACAAAAAAAAGAAAAATACGATAAGCGCAACGCCCTTAATGATTTGTCTGGAAGGGAATGGTTATTGCTGACTAAAAGTATTTGGATAAGCGAAAAATGCGTTGATGATAAATTTGCATTTCAGCACCCTGCGCCATTTTTAATCAATGATATAAGAAAACTGATTAGGTTCTTTACTAAAGAAAATATGACTGTTCTTGACCCATTTTGTGGATCGGGAACGACTTTGGTTGCCTGCGCAAAAGAAAACAGAAAAGGAATTGGTATAGATTTGAATAAAAAGTATTGTCAAATGAGCCAGAAACGCCTACGGGATTTGAAGTTTAAAAAAAATCAGCAGGTTGTTTGTGGCGATTCACTTAAGAAAATATCTCAAATTGAAGGGAAAATAGATTACTGTGTAACCTCGCCACCATATCATAATATCCTAAGACATAATGGCGGCGGCCTAAGAGAGGTAAAAGACAAAGATGTGCGCAATGGCGCGCGGCTTGGTGTTGAGTATTATTCAAATGGTAAACGGGACTTGGGCAATCAGACACAGTATAAAGATTTTTTGCGGTTGTTGAAGGAAGCGATGAGGGAGGTTTATAAAAAGTTGAGAGATAAAAAATACTGCTCAATTATAATCAGTGATTTTACAGTAAATAAAAAAGAGACGAATGCGAATGGTGATGTCATAAGGATAATGCAAGATGTAGGTTTTAGCTTTGAGGGAGCGGTTGTCTTAGTACAAGATAGTAAGCCATTATATCCTTTCGGCTACCCATACGCTTACAAAATGAATCATCATCATCAGTATATTTTGAATTTTAGGAAGTTATGAATATTCCAAAAAGATTTATAAAAGCGGGGAATCTCGGATATCCAGAGGAAGAAATTATTGAGAAGCAAATCCTCAAAGATGGCACTTTTGTAAAGAAGGTTGCACAAACTGTTATCGTTGACCACAAAACGCAAGGGCGGCGCGTTGAATCTCTTACACTTGATGAATTCAGAAAGACAAAGAAAAATGAGCCGTGGCCCGAATCTGCCACAAGTAGAATCTCATTAGACCATGACGCTGTAAGAAATCTATTAAACTACTTGCTTGCTCACAAAGAATTTTTAACACTTCAACGCTCAAGTTTTTATACTTTGCTCACGGGAACGCACGAATTGAGCGAGCTTAACCAAACGGAATTATCGGCGTTGGTATCGCTTGTGCAAGTCGCAGCAAAACAAGGAAAACTAGCCGAAATTATCAAACCGGAAGCGTTGCAGAACTTCAACGCCGCAATACATCAAGCTAGATACAAAAGTGCCATAGATCAACTTTCGCAAATGCTTTCAGATACGGCATTAAGCGAAGATGATTACAAAAAATGGTTCTTGGAACATCACTGGGTATTTGGAACTGATTATTTGGGACCGGAAGACGGAACAAAAATCGGTTGGGCGGTCAAGGGCGATATTATTCTACGAAGTGTTGATGGATACCAAGATTTAGTTGAGCTAAAACTGCCAACTGCGGAAGTTCTAAAACATGACCCATCGCATAAAAATTGGTTTCCATCTACCGAATTATCAAAAGCGTTGGCACAGGTGATAAAGTATTTTCAGGAAACAGAGGACGCTCGCATGATACTCGCTCAAAAGGAAAAACTGCCTTTTCTAAAACCGCGTGCTCGTATCGTTATTGGTAGAAGCAACGCATGGGAGCAAGAACAGTATGACGCGCTACGCCGACTCAACGCGAGTTTGCAGAATATCCAAATTATGTCTTATGATTACCTATTGAGCATTGCGAAACGAATGATTGAGTATTACGAAAAGGCAGTTTAACATTTTTAAGGCCCAACCGCTCGAAAAAATCGCCGTCGGAAGCGAGGGCGTGGCGGAAGGGGGGTTTGGGGGGAATTCCGCCACG
>CAYIIU010000048.1:0-6951 GCA_964363635.1 uncultured archaeon | reverse complement strand
TCTTTTTACCATCATCAAACGTATTCCGCTGTGCGGAAGGCATCCCGTTGATGGCGCAGGAGCCTATTGCCACGAGTTTTTTGCAATTTTTTCGAATCTCCTTGAGCTTCATGGCATCATGCTCGGACGCAATAGCTCCTTCTACAAACGCCACGTCCAAATTGTGAATCTTGTTGTTCTTTTTCAAAATACGCACATGCTGAAAATCAATGACTTTTGACCAATCGTCAAAGTGGTCGTTCAAGAGCTCCGTGAAAACGATGGTACTATTGTGGCACAAAATTCCATTTGCCACAAAATTTTGTGTGTCAGGCACATCTAAATCATAGACGTATCCATTTCCCTCTATTATTCGAATATCTTTTATTTTATGGGAGTTTAATCCGAAAAATTCGTTTCTAAACTTTTTGTATTCGACCAATTTTTCACTTTTTCTATGTTGGATAAATCCAACTTCCAAGAAACGATTCATTGAATCTCTTTTGGATATCGTCAATCGATAGGATTTGCTTCCAATATATTTTTTAGTGCCAAAAACAATATTTCGCTTCGCAGTCGTGGAAACAGAACTTACTATTCCAATTCGATTCAATAGTTCTTTTACTCCCGCGATTAGATTGATACTGATTGATGTAATGGAAACCGCATTTCTTTCGACTGTTCCATCTCCGGAAAAATATCCTTTCAATAATAATCTGATTTGGCGATTTGAAAGCAAAAAGAATTCATTCGAAAGTTTCTTTGCTCCAGAACCATGCACTAAACCAAAGTCTGAAATGAACTTTCGCATAAAAGACCTTGAGTTCAGCGTAACATCGCCATTTTTTCGTATAGTCAAATTAAATTTGTGTTTTCGTCCGATACGTTTCAAAAAAGTGATTACATCTCCGTCGTTTCCAGTCGATATATGCAAACCATGCTGATAATCATAGCATCCGTCAGCTAACCAGAGTCCGATTAGTATGAGTACATCATCTTCAATCCGCAAATCTGGAACATCAAAATTGTAATCATTCACGCACCACACTGAATCTTTTTTAGTCAATTCGAACACTTTGCACGGGACAATTTTTTCTATTGGCTCACTCCGATAGCTTCCAATATATCGATTTGATATCTTGTTTTTGAACAAACTATGATCTCCCGTTATTTTAATGGATTTTCCGGTGCGCAAGGAAATATCAAAAATGGGTTTATTGACAGCATGTTTGATAAAATAGCGAATTTTTTTCCATTGAACATTCGAATTTTTCTTTTCGTTGCCTGTCACACTAAGCACTTCTATATTGTTTTTGGGAGTGATAATCTGTTTTTCACCAACATAATCGATTTTTTTTGCAATTATTGTTTTCTCCATTTCTTCAATAGTATTATGAAAAAGTTTACCATCAATTTTAGCATATAGCTGACTATCCCCCGTGATAGAATCCTCGCAGCACGAAAAAGAGAACCAACCGAGTGCGAGTTTACGTCCCATACGTTGCGGAGGGAAAACACATATATATGGCTTTTCCGTGATGCATGCATGGACTCGCGCCAAGGTGTTTTACTCGTATTGGGAACGGCCCTCATATCTGGTGTTTCAATTTTCCTCAACAAGTTTGCCCTCTCGACGATTGAACCTTTCACATTCACGTTTCTCAAAAACGCGCTGGTGGGAGTATTCTTGCTCGCATTCCTGTTCGTGCGAAAAGACTTTGGACAGTTGCGTCTGTTGAACCAGAAACAGTGGATGCAACTCGCTGGAATCGGCGTGCTTGGCGGGGGAATTCCTTTTTTGCTTTTCTTCCACGGACTTTCGCTCACCAATGCGGCAGCGGGATCATTCTTACAAAAAACAATGTTTCTTTTTGTCGCCGCAATAGGAATGATTTTTTTACGCGACAAAATTCCCCAAAAAATTTGGATTCCAACCATTTTACTCATCACGGGGGGTTACTTGCTCGCCAAACTGAATGGTTTTACGTTTGGAGAAGGAGAACTATTCGTACTCGCCGCCACTCTCTTTTGGGCGGTGGAGATTCATGTGTCGAAACGCGTGCTTGCAAATGTGAGTGGAAACATGGTCGCGGCCGCACGCATGAGTATTGGTGCGCTGGCTATTTTTGCATTTTTAGTAATCACGGGGCGCGTGGAAACGATTGCTCACGTTACTCCAGATGGTTGGGTGTGGGTGGCTTTCACCTCGCTCTTACTTTTGGGGTACGTGACCACGTTCTACAACGGACTCAAACTCATCAAACCAACCACTGCCACCGCACTCTTAGTGGTGGGAAGCCCCATTACTACGCTGTTGGGAATGGTATTCAGCAACGCCCCCCTTGCAATGAATATTATTGGAGGAATTATCCTCATCCTTTCGGGAGCAGCGTTGTACGTTTGGTGGAACGAACTAGGGCCAGGGGCGAAAGCACATTTAGCCTCGCCGCTCGCACGCATATGAGTAATGAACATTTACGCGATCATTGACTTTCACACTTGGAATTAAATGTAAATGCACCGGCCTCGTTTTTCCATTCTCGAATTGAACGAGCGCATATTCGTCATTTTTTTTCTCAATAATTTTTCCTATTTGGACTTTACATAATTCCTTCAGCGAAGGGGGGCATTTTCCCCACATGTATTGGTCGGAATCAATGAGTTCATTGTGATTATCCACAAAATACGCACGCACGGCCGCTTCGGACCAGCGTGGAATGTTTTTCTCATCCGCATTTTTATTCATGCGCTCCACCGCGCGGGAAAAAACACGCTCAACCAATTTCATATCTAATAAAGTTTTTTCGCACGCCATTTTTTCCAATAAATCATGCTCCTCTTGCGTTATTTCCTTCCGCTGACGCGCCACAAATGCGCAGGGAAAAGCATATTTGAGAAAAAGCATCTGGGGATTCATTTCATTTCTTCTCCGCTAGGAGGTCCAACCATTGCTGGACTTGTTCTGGGGGAACTTTATCCACGACAATGCGCCCCTGTACTACTACAAAATCTCCAACAGCAAAATCGCCCGCGACAATGCTCGCGTGGCGCTTTTCGCTCCCATAATCCACGGTAGCCGTTTTGTTTTCAATGGAAATAATTTTTCCAGGAATCGCCAAACACATACGATTATTCCACTCCAATGATTTTTATTTCCCCCCCACGCACAACGAGGGGTTTAGCATTGCATTTTGGGCAGCAAAAGAGAATGAAATCGTGTCCTTCTTCGAGAATTTTGGGTTCTCCTTTGTAACCGCACTCGCATTTCACTTCGGCTTTCTGAAAACGCGTCTCGACTTCCCAAGGAACCATCCCCTTCAAGTGTTCCTTCAAATGCCCCGGGGAAATAGTGGAGAGCTCTCCTACTTCCACGCGAATCTTTTTGGTTGCCCCAGCGAGCTTGGCCGCCATAATGACTTGGTTGAGAATTCGTTGCTCGTGCATGACACAACTATGCTATCCTCATTAAAAAAAAGAATAGGTTGCGTGGCTATTTTTTTTGCAAAAACGAACCGGCCACCAGCAAAGGGAGCAGAATGGTCGTGTCTCCAACCACTTTCACCGTGTTTGCGTTCGCAGCAATCTTCCCCCAGCTTTTTGCTTCTTCGGGTTCCGCTCCCGAATCACTGCCGTCAAACTCTTGGGCAGTGGTCAAATACACCGCGTATTTTGCGCCCTCGCGATACATATTCGCATTACAGAGCGTGTGCTTGATCACGCCCGAGCCTAATGTGATAATTCCCGTTTCCTTCGCGTGGAGCGTCATTTCAATCAAGCGATGGTGATCGCCGATTTGGTCGATGATGAGTTTCTTTCCATGCTTGCGGTTGTAATTGAAAAAATAACAATTGTCTCCGATGGCGCCATCCATGAATGCGGGACAAAAAACGGGGATTTTGTTTTGGTGCGCCCAATAGTACACGCTTTCTTTATGATTTATTTTTTTCCCCATTCGGTCAATGATTTCGGACGGGGAAAAAATGTGTTTTGTTTTTTCCTGCTCGCTGGCTAACTCTTCCAAGATGGGCTGAAAGAATTGTTCAAACCAAATATATCGTTCATTCGGCGCGAGAAGGTTTCCAATGCGATTAATTCCTTTCGCGCGGAGTTTGGCTCCGTCTAGTCTAAAATCCGAAATAAAAAAAGGCGCGTGCGTCTTGATGAAATCCTCTTCGATTCCACCTGCCGTTGTAACGAGGCAATCGACCATTTTGTGTTGCACTAAATATCGAATAATTTCACGATTGCCGGATGAAACTTGATTGCTGGTGTATCCCAAAAATACGGTGACTTTTTCCTTACGCATTTTTTTGATGATTTCAATAGCCTTTCCTAAGTGCGTGGCTTGGAATCCGCTCGTGGAAAGGTTGGCAATGAATTTTTTGATGTCCATTTTTTCATCGAAATTGATTCCCTTTACGTGAACGCCTTCGGCTTTCACGGACTTCTTGAAGATGCTCGCGTACGCGTCTTTCACGGTCTTTTTGGACATATAAGAGGTCGGAGAAGAAGCGAATATAAGGGCTTCCGTGGCAAGAATGAGTATAATTGGCTAAATTTGCGGTTTCAACTGTGAGAGCGTTGGACCATGAGCAGGCGCCTAACCTGCCTTGGTTTTCGTTTTCTTCGTTGGATTTATCGATGGCCTCTGGAGGATTGTCAAATCCTCCCAGTCCGCCGAACGACCATATGGTCAATTTGGGCGCCCCGATCGTCTAGCCCGGTCAAGGATGCCACCCTCTCACGGTGGAAACGCGGGTTCAAATCCCGCTCGGGGCATAGTTATAACTACAAAATCGAAGAAGAATTGTAGTTACAAAAGTTATAACCACATTTTATATACTTCTTTGTGGGTATAACTGTTATGGAGAAAGTTATTCAGCGAATTGTGAAAGGAAGACTATATTACTATCTGGAGCGGAGTATCCGCATCGGGAAAAAAGTTCGAAAGGTGTATCTCTATTTAGGGGCTGTTAACCCGGCTAAATCAAAATTAGCGTCGTTTAGAAAAAAGCTTGATCAAAAGGTCAAATCTTTTTACCGCGAAGAATTGTTAAAATCCAAAACTCGTTTTATTGATGTCAAGACAGCAGTCAAGTTGGAAGCCATTAAGCAGGAAACACAATTATTTCTCGATCAATTAAGCGCTAAACAAAAGAAACAATGGGTTGAGCGCGAACGAGATAAATTTATCACTAACACGAATGCGATTGAGGGAAGCACTCTCACATTAGACGAAACGCAACGTATTCTCCGTTTAGGGGAACGATTGGGCGACCAACGTGAGCGATTGGAAGTTCTGAATATGGAGCGCTGCTTGGCCCAATATGAGGAATCCTTGACTCAGAAACGAGAATTAGACGAGAAACTCATTTTGGGATGGCATACAACTCTGCTAAACAAAATTCCGGACTATGACCAATACAAAGGAATCTGGCGTCCGGTTAACGTTTTCCTTCGCGTGAGCTCGTTTCATTTTCCCCCCCATTCGCAAGTTCCCAAAATGATGAAAGAAATGATGGAAGATTATCAGAAAAATAAGGATTCAATACACCCTGTTGAACTTGCAGCCATAATCCATTGCATGTTCACTACTATTCATCCCTTTGCCGATGGAAATGGACGAATGGCACGATTAATCATGAACTATATTTTGCAGTTCAATGGATTTCCTTTTACCAATATTCCCGTATTGAAACGCGATCCCTATTTTGAAACCCAAGAAAAGGGGCATCATATTGAATATGGCCCGTTTACTCACTTTCTGGTCGAACAGCTAAAAGAAAACTACGCTCAAATGAAAAAAGAAAAACGAGGCGGATAACGGTTTGTTTTACGATATTAGACTTTATGTGCCAATACTATCTACAAATTCAACCTTATGCAATAGTGTGCATTGCTAATGAACGGAAGCGTGCATTACTAATGAACAAAACAGGCAGTAGTTATCGAGTATCATAATACTCAATAATGCCCATTATATGGTATTACGATACCGCTCGCCTGTACCAGATAGGCCAGTGGGTGAAAATAGATTCGTTATCCCTGAGGAAGACAGCCCGTGCTTTCCGGTATTCCTCTTTGTTGAGTTTGGTTAAATAGCTTTTGTCAGAAAAGTCTGGACAAATCGGACAAAATCATTATTAATGACTCAACGAGAGAGTGAATGATTGAGGTGAATTCCAAAATGGAAAATACTCAAGCAAACAAACCGTATGTACCAAGTATTCCTTACTTGATCTTTCTAAGAGAGGCAATCAAAGGCGGATACAAACCCACACTGGAAGAAAAAATTCTATTGAAAAAATACGGTGCAAAAGTGATGAAAACACATCCGCGATCAAAATTCAATATTACACCAAAAGAAATCCTTGTTACAGCGGAGGGAAATTAGATGGAAGAGAATATTCAGGTTGCAAAGACTCGATTGCATTGGATGAATCGTAAAACCTATTTTCACTAACGCGTTTTGGAGATCCAAAAATTCGTGTCGGGACGATACCACAAGATCGATGTCTTTGGTCACAGGCTTCAACCCGCGTTTTAGCAGGGCAGCGTCTCCAATTGTATAAACCATGATTTTTCCTTCCATGGCAGAATCGAGTTCCTTGAAAAGTTCTTCTGCCTGCTCGAATCGTTCAATCATGGTTTGGCCTCGAGGTCATATACAACTGCACGGTCTTTAATCTCTTGCAGGGAGGGGAAACCGCCGAACTTCTCGCCGCGAAGGGTTCGCTTTATTTTTTCGAGAATGGGGTGCTGGACATGGGCAAGTTTTTTGCGATTTTTGAGGTAGAATAGTGCCAAAAAGATTATGTGGCGGATTTCCATGGTTTTTTCCGTGATATAAAGAGAATGCTGGAATACTTCTTCAGCCGTCAATTTCTTTTTTGGGAGATAGTAAAAATAGGTGATATTGTAGAGCTTGATGCCAAAATTCGCATACGCGGAGCATGCAGTAAGTGCGGCGTC
>CAYIIU010000047.1:0-7361 GCA_964363635.1 uncultured archaeon | reverse complement strand
AAAACAGTCCAAAAAAGATTGGGAAAAAAAACCGACCGAAATATGTCCCAGAGTCATCCTGCGCAAGAAAAAAGAGGGTTTTGATTGAACTTTTGAGAAAAGTTCACGAGATT
This sequence comes from uncultured archaeon, assembly GCA_964363635.1. Lineage (GTDB taxonomy): Archaea > Iainarchaeota > Iainarchaeia > Iainarchaeales > VGJJ01 > VGJJ01. The sequence goes on along the minus strand of CAYIIU010000047.1, from coordinate 7,248 downwards.
AGGCCCTTTCCCCTGCCCCACGCGCTAATTTTTCCAAAATTCAGCCATGCTGCATACACGGCGGCAAATCCCGCGATGAGCATGAGCCTGAAAAACACATCGTGGGTGAATTCGGCGAAGGAAAGGCTTGTATGAACGAGTTGCTGCACCGTAATCACGATGCGGAAAACATTAAACAAGTACAACAGCGCAACCCCGGCCAAAATTCCTTTTGTTTTTTGGACGTTTGACACGGTACTCGTCGCAGCCATCGCGGACGCGAGTAAAATCATTTCCAGCAGGCCCGCACACAATGGAGAAATTTCCACCAAATAGGCTCCGGCCCAGAATTGAATAGTATTTTGAAAAGTGGTCGTTGTTCCCAGAGCATTCAGCACCCATTGAGTATGTTGCGCAACGAGTTCCTGCAAAAAAATCTCAAAGGGTTGCAGGATAATGTATAGCACTCCCGCGAAAACGGCTGCCTGAGCCAGAAATAGAATTCCTTCTTTCACAAGGGTCTTGGCTGCGCGTACATTCGGGTGAACCATTATAAACTCGTCAACGTTGGGCTACTTAACCTTACTCGAGGAAGCACCATGAAAAAATCCCCCCACGTGTCCGAGACGTCGTTCTCCTACAGCAAGCTTTTCAGCAAATCCATTTCGGCCGCTGCGAATGTGCAATTGCTCTTGCAGCAGGGGATGGTCCTCGCCCTCTCCATGTTTGCTTTTGTGGGTTTCTCCGGATTCATGTTCCTCATGGTCTTTCTCACGTCCATGCTCTCCATCGCCAGCGGTTTTGCCCCCTTTGCCGTGTTTGTCGTGCTGTTTGGTTTTGCCATTTGGATTTTAGGAATGCTGGCGATTAATGCATTTGCCAATGGTGTGCAGTTTCACCTTGCCATGCAGGCCGTCGCGAAGCGTCCGTTGGATTTGAATCTCGCGTGGAAACTCTCCTCGGCGCGATGGAGGGATGCTTTCGTCGTTCAAGGAAGTGTGCTTGGATTTTTTGCCGGATTATTCGTTCTCTCGCTCATCGTAAGTTTTATCGTTTCCGGAAATGCCAATCTGATGTGGACGCTCATCAACCCCCTCACATGGTCGCAGGCCGGATTCCCTGCCATTCTCGCCATGGGATTGTTGTTCGTCGCACTCCAGCCCTTTTTGCTGATGATGCTTCCCGTCGTTTATTTTGAGCAGACAAAACCCGTACAGGTCGTGCACAAACTGCGAAACTATGTGACGCCGCATTATTTTCAGTTGTTGGGCACCATTGTCCTGTTGATTATTCTCAACCTCATCATCACCACCATCGCGGATTTTGCAGCAACCGTTCCCATTTCGCAGACGCCCATCCGGGAAACAGCCCTTACATTTGTTGTTTTCTCCGGCTTCGCTTTTGTGGTTCAGATTCTCGCACTCTTATTTACATTCGTCAATAACCTGAACACGCAGGCCTTGTTGTATCTGCACATCGGCAAGCCTCAAACCAATACGCAGTTTGTCACCACCGGAAAATTCTCCACGGCCTTGTCCAAAATCGCCCACTCGCACCCCTCTCATTCGGGTTTGTTGCCCGTGAAATGGAAACGATTGGGCGGAAAGCGCCGACGATAAACCTTTTTTTTATTTTGTGCGAGAATGTGGTTTGAACGCGTTTAGCATAAAGTCAGGCATGAATTTATTTTTGATATAATATAATTGCCTCTTTTTCGGAAGCGTCTTAAATTGATTAATGATTCCTCGACAATTTTTAGAACCGCAATAACATTTGCACTTCCACAGCCTGCGCCCCGCCGCATTAATTTTTTGTTTATTATCATTCATGGTGGTGGAGTAATCATACGTAATTTCTTCACCCGCGTGAATTGTCCGGAGCGCAACCAATTCATTCTTCTTTTGCACGTATGCATTGGGGCCGCATGAATGGTTAAATGTTCGAGCAGTCTCTTCTAAATCTAAATAAACTTCATCATCAATTCCAAGCGGATCAGACCCTTTTTCTTTTCCCGCAATCACACGCTTGAGCATAGTCTCCAGTGTGCAACGCTCCCCGCGCAAGAATGTAATTCGTTGCCCTTTTCGAATCTCTTTCTTGGCAAAAACACCCTTTCCTGCAATAGCAGATTTTTTGATTTCAAACAAGCGACTTTCGCGGGCGTTCATTTGTTCACCTCTAATTTCTGCTATATAAAACCCGTTACAGAATTTGAACGCCCCCGCCACCTTTTTTAACGCACGTTCAATCCATTAGACCATGAACAAGAGCGGTTTCAACCTCGTTCGTCTGGGTCCTCGCGCAGCGAGTGACCCTTCACCGAGCGACCCTATGGATAATTGGGGCGGTGACCGGCTATGAAGATCGGCGGATTCGAGGTTGGCCCGTACGCGCTGCGCGAAGAAGGGGGAAAGAAGAATCTCATTTACGCATGCAAGGATTGTGTGTATGGTGCAAGCTTGGCGGACGACCCGCATTGCCGATATCACATCACCAACATCTTGCAAAAATCCGATGCCGATTTGATTGTGCTCGCGGACGTGTACGAGCGCGTGTACAATGAAGAACAGACGAAGCAGTGGAAAGAAATCGCGGATTTGGTGAACGAGTTCAAAGGAAAAGAATGGTGGGCCTACTCACACTTAGGAGACCCTGAAACCGAAAGCGAATCGGAGTTTGGTGCGCGCCACGATGAAGTGATGCAGGTTACTTTTGAATTATTATCATACGATCCCATCAAAGCGTATTTGCGCTGCTTGTCCGCGATAAAAAAAGAAGCCGGAAAAGTGAAAACGGGGGGAAAGCCCTCCAAAGTGTACATTCAAACGCTCCAAGAGATTCGCGAATCATTTGAGAAAACAAAATTCGTGCAGAAAGTGAAGGAATACTTGTTGCGTTTGGATGAAATCCCCGAAACGCAAGACCTTTACAGACATTTTTTCGAAGCGGAAGTGAAACCGAGTTTCATCGGTTCGCGGTTGATGTTTGGAAACGAAGTGGAAAATTTTGAATTGGTGGACGAATACAGCGTGGGAAAATCCAATGTGCAGATTTTCAATCACCCCAACAAGATTGCCAAGTTGTATTTCATCAACCCCCCCGAATATTCTCTTTCACCCGAAAAATACTTTTTACTATCCAAAACCAAAGAAGTCGTTTCGGGATACAATCCGGGGAGGAGCGGCCTCTCTGACATTGCCGCGTCGCGGAATTATTTCACGCGCGTCTATCAAGCAACGATTCGCGATTTGGCGCACCGCAATAATATTTCGATTGAAAACGAGGAAGTGGAAGAGTTGGCGGAAATCGTTTCGCGCTATACGGTGGGGTATGGTATCCTCGAACTCCTTCTTTCAGACAGGCGCATCACGGATGTTTTCTTGGATTCTCCCATTGGGGGAAAGCCCATCTACCTCACGCACGCGGATTACGGGCAGTGCCAGACCAATATTTTGTACACCGAAAACGAGGCCGAGGCATTCGTTTCCAAAATGCGCGCAATGTCAGGACGACCCTTCGATGAAGCGCATCCCGTGCTTGATTTTGATTTGCCGGGGCAGGAAACCCGTGTGGCGGCGATTGGAAAACCTCTCTCGGTGGATGGACTGGCCTTTGCTTTCCGCCTGCACAAAACCACCCCGTGGACGCTTGAACAATACATCGACAACAAATTTCTTACTCCTCTTTCGGCGGGAATGCTTTCGTTTTTCATCGACAACAAAGCCACGATGCTTGTCACCGGTTCGCGCGGTTCGGGAAAGACTAGTTTGCTGGGCGCGATGATGCTGGAGATTCTGCAGAATTCGCGCATTATCGTGCAGGAAGATAGTGTGACAGGCGATTCTGAAATTTTAGTTGAAAATAACGGAAAAATGGAATACACTAGTGTCGGAAAACTCATTGATAATCAAATTGAAAAGTTCGGAAGCATGAATGTGCAAGATAAAGAATTGCTTGATTGCAATCCCGATAACGTAAATGTTTTTGCATTGGATAAAGATGGAAAAATAAAATTGAAACCTGTTTCGCAGTTCAGTCGGCACAAAGTGACAAAAGATATTATTGAAGTAAAAACGCGCAGCGGAAGAAAAATAAAAGTGACGTGCGACCATTCATTGTTTAGTTTAAATGAAAGCGGAAGAATTATTCCCGTCAAGACATCAAATTTAAGCGTTGGAAGTTATATCACCGTCCCCAGCCAGCTGCCTGAATTTGGGCAGCAGATAGGGGAATTCTCTGGCTTGAGCACGCTGATTTCAGAAGGAAAAGGTTTTCTTATCTCTACTGAGTTAAAGCCATTTATTTCTCAAAAATGGGAATTTATCAAGAAGTGGGCAAAAGAAAATGGCTATTCTAAATCCTCGCCTTCAGCATGGAAACGAAGAGGATTGCTTCCCATCGCATTATTTGCTGCTGCCCGAGCACCCGAGACTATTTCCCATGCATCCATCCAATTCAAGCTCGACCACAAATCGAAGGAAATTCCAATTGTTTGGTCTGCAAATGACGATATTGTCACTCTGGCTGGATTGTGGCTCGCCGATGGGTGCTATGATGGAAAATACGGGATTGTTGTGTCTGTTGGAGACGAACCAAGCAAGCAGCTGCTCCAACGCGTATCAAAAGGCCTCGGATTGACTCCTCGCCTGCATAGCGACCAATTCTCAACCATCATTTCCAATGAGAATCTAGTGTGGTTCTGGAAAAAAGTGTTGAAATTGAACGGCAATGCCTACACCAAAGAGTTTCCACAATGGATTTTCAATGCCAATAAAGCCCAGCAGGGGCAATTTTTGAAAGGACTCCTAAGCGGGGATGGATGCGTTACGATGAATGAAATTGTGATTTCGCTGGCATCCGAAAAAATGGTCAAACAGCTTCAAACTCTTCTTTTGAGCATGGGTATTGTTTCTCGGAAATATGCAATGGATGAGAAAGACAAAACATATCAGACTTATATCGGAACCAAACCATTCTTTGACTCGTTTAAGAAAAACATTGGGTTTTTGCCTAAACACAAAGTGGAACGATTAAATCGATTATGCTCAAAAAATAGGGCAACGCACGATACGTTAGATATTATTCCTATTTCAGTCGAAAATATTCGGGATGTTGCCGCAGTCTCTGAACGAGTAGATATCAGTGATTATACCAAAACGCAGCAAAGCAAGATTGGCCGTCGAAAGCTGCAATCACTTGTTTCAGCAGCCCGCACACAAACGATTCTTATTGACGGGCTCAAGCAAACGCTCGAATCCGAAGTGTTCTTTGATGAAGTAGTAGAATTGCGAAAAATTGAGCATGAGGGAACATTTGTCTACGACTTTTCCGTTCCCGAAGCGGAAAATTTTATTTGTGAAAACATCATTGCACACAACACACTCGAATTGAGTGTCCCGTACATGAAAGAGATTGGTTTCAACGTCCAGCGGTTGAAAACACGCTCCCCCATCGGCGTGAGCAAATCCGACACAGAGGTTTCCCCCGAGGAAGCCCTGCGCACCGCACTGCGCTTAGGTGATTCTGCACTCGTTCTCGGAGAAGTCCGCTCGGAAGAAGCCCGTGTCTTGTATGAAGCCATGCGCGTGGGGGCAGCCGGAAACACCGTGTTGGGAACCATTCACGCCGACTCCGCGTATGCGGTTTGGGACCGCGTCGTGAATGATTTGAAAGTCCCGACCACAAGTTTCAAGGCCACCGATTTGGTCGTCGTTGCGCGTCCCATTCGTTTTTCCGGTTCGCTCAAATCCCACCGCCGCTTGACGCAGATGACGGAAGTAAAGAAACACTGGACGAAGGACCCGGAGAAAGAAGGCGGTCTGCTGGACTTGATGCTCTACGACGCTCGCACGGACGCACTTGAACTCATGGAAGATAATTTGAAGGACTCTGAATTGTTCGAGCGCATCCGACGTTTGTCGGGGCTTACCCTCAATCAGATTTGGGAGGATATCCGCACGATTGCCAACGCCAAACTATTCATGGTTGAATTGAAGAATCAATATAAAATCCCCGAATTGTTGGAAGGAGAATACACCACGCAGGCGCGATCCAAACTCGCGCTCATGAAAGACATCCAGATTGAGGAGAACGGCACGCCCGACTATCCTAAACTGCTCAGCGACTGGAAAGAATGGGTGAAGAAGAACACCCTCCAAAATGTTTTAAAGAAAAAAGAAGCGCGCGAACGCGACAAGGCGAATGAAAAAGGCGACGAATAGGAAGTTTTTCAACAATTATCCTTTTATATTGCAGAAATATGATTATCATATGCCAAAACGAAAAGCAGGAATACCGCACACACTTAGCGCACGGATTCAACAGAGTCGAGAAAGAGTGGCTAAGCGCGGCAGACGACTCAGAGAAAAAATGGTGGACCAGAATTTAGAGCATAGTAAAAATCTGGAGGTAGGAATATTCCGCATTAAGAGTTTGACACGCCCGCAATTAGTTGAAAGACAGACTCGATTTTTGATTGATTTGGTCAAAAGGAGCCGACCCCAAAATTATTTCCTTTACGTCCAAAGCATGAGTCCGGAAGAATTTCGCCAATTTTTAATAGTTTTAGCGCATTATGAGCACCATTAGTTTGTTGAAGTCGAGAATACCGTTTTCCGCACGCCCAGTCCACCGAATTAAATAGCGCGGACGGTCCTTTCGCCCACACATTCCCCGAAGAGTTCTCCGTCGCGTCTTAATGAATGGCCTCCTAAAAACCATCCGAACACCGAAAGATTTTATGCCGGACGAATGAATGCAATAACGGATTCAACTAAACTACACTACATTCAAACAAAAACACAAAAAAAACTATTTTTTCGGCATCCAACTTCTAACCATAATCCAAGCAGCCACGGCGACCTTTCTTTGGTCCACGCCCTTTGCTACACGGAATCTCCTCTCCGCCGAAACCACTTCATCCAAGTTAGCATATCCCTCCCTAAGTGCGCGAGCATATACCCCCATTCGTGCAGTGGGGTTATCTAAACCCCGGGTGCGTGATAAAAGAATTCCCACTGCAGGATCCCATCGTCTAATCTTCTCATCTTTTGCTGGTTTAAACTCCTTCATTTCTCGGCCGCTCTTTTTTGGATAATATTTATCTAGAGATTCTATAGGTTTTCCTAAAAGTCGCTCTCTAAACCCGCGACTTAACCCGTTCAATAAATATTCTTTCTCAAGAGTTTTTTTCTGGCGGAACTTTTTCAACATATATGACAATAGGGGCTTCGCCCCTATGACCCCACGTGTGTTTCTCCGCGGGCCCTT
>CAYIIU010000046.1:0-7453 GCA_964363635.1 uncultured archaeon | reverse complement strand
AGTATGCTATTTTGCTGAAAATCCTGAAGCGGCGTATCGAAACCATTTCCTACAGCTTTCCGCACGCCTCAAACGGGGAAGTGAACTCATTAGCAAATTGGTCAACCACTCGTCCAGCTTGAGCGAGGAGCTATATCTCGTAGAAGGAGACGGGGGACAAAAACGACTCATTTCCAAAAAGAACCGACAAACCATTCTCGACGAATTCGCACTAAGAGATATTCGACGCACGGCCGAAGAACAGATTAGACAAGCGGAACAAGCTAAATTGAAGCCGTGGATGCCACAAGGACGCATAAGTGTTAAAACTGATTAATATGGTTGATATGTATGGTTGAAGTTGCTATAGCGACAATGTTTGCTGGATGGATATTCGGTGCATGGAAAAAAGCAAATGCAGAAGGTGAATCAACAAAAAGAAAATTCGAAGAATTGTTGACTGAGTTAAGTAAATTGTTAGATGGCTTCTCTTATGATTTGAGGCTTAGTAAAATGCATAATGGAAAACACATTCCAACCTCGATGCACGGTCTTACAGGGTTTCTTCCAACAATTGAGAGAAACTCGCGCGATCTCGTAATTTTGTCCAATGATTTTGATGTATATGACACGCGCATTGCAGGATATTTACGAGAGCTTTCACAGAAAGGAGAAGGAATCAGGGAGATGTGGTTTGGCGGCAATGGCACAGCTCTAATAAATGGAACCAATATTTCGGATCTTGAAATAGAATTGAGCGCGATGAAAACTGAGATTGATAAAATCAAGAAAGATATGTTCGACAAGCAGGAAAAAATCAGCCGTTGAACACCTTCATTTAGGATGAGAATGGCAGTTATCTTCGACGAATTGCTCGTGGGTTGAATCGCCTGTTTGTTTTTTGTTCTTTCTTTTTTCGCAACCCACTTTTGCTGTTTCCAGTGCGACGTGGTTTTCGACTTGACCCTAATGATATTTGCCAACCTAAACCAACTTGCCAACCATTCGGACCTTCAGTCCTGAATAACGATAATTGACTCGCGCCATCTCCCAATCCACGAACATAGCGAACTTCATTCACTTCTTCTTGAAGATGCCGTGCAAAACCTAATGCATTTCGACCCCATGCAACTTCAGCACCGAGAGTCGGATTAAGATCTTTTCCATCTCCACGTGCAATAACACTTACGAGTGGTCCGCGCCATTCAAAAGTATTTCTCAGAGCGACTTGTTGCGTTCCAGAAACATCTTCGGGGTTTGCTGAATAAAAAAATTGAGTGTTTCGAGGAAGGTTTAATTTTCCAGCTAGAAGAAGACTATTTCCGGCAGGAGTCGCCAATCCCCGAATGCCTCCAGTAAATGTTCCATCCCAAAAGCTTTTTGCAATTCCAGCCGCGAGGAAGTTAGAACCTTCATTGTTTACATCCGTAGATGCAATAAAATTTAGTCCCGTCCCTTTCCAACCAGTTGGGGTCCATGCGACGACTGAAGGAACCAAAGCGACCTTTGAACTGCTAGAATCTTTCACCACATCTAAACCTAATAATGTCAAATCCACGCCTGTGCGTGTAGGTCCAGCCGTTCGCGCAACCAAAAAAGCAGAGCGCTCTCCGGGACCACCTTTCGTGTCCACTTTCAAATCTGAAGCCTTACAACCAAGTGCACCAATCGCTAGAAAACCGACTCTCGCCCATCGACCAACTTTTCCACGAACATTACGCGTTTTCATCTTAGAGGAACGCCCCCCCCCTTTAAAGCGTTTTGGTCACGCCCAAAGGGCCGCGCTGAATTTTCTTTAAATAGATAGAATTCATTCGTTTGCTATGTCTCTTGGACGTACACGAACCCGATTACGCTCACTTGAACGTAAAGGTTTTACTCGTGCACAAGCCCGCAAAGTTCTTGAACGTCGCAGTGACAAGTCGACTATTCGGCGAAGTGAAAGAGAGGTTGCGAGAGCCAGGAATGAAATTGAACGATTAAAAAATAGTCCAGAACTTTTTCTGCACGAACTACTTAGCTTTAATCCCAAACGATGGTCCACTGGTTTTTCTGCAGGATATGAGCTCAATGAGAAGGACAGAAAAATTCTTCAAAGCCTAAAACCAAATGCTGTACTACGTGTTCTCGCACGCGAAACGCGACTTGGAAATGGATTTGCGCTTTCATTGTTGGGGGAGATGGGAAATTTTTCCGCGTTCCCTTATTTGAAAAAAGAACTATCTGCTCACGATTCGTCCGTTTTTCCGTGGAAACTGCACACGTTTATAGCTATCGCCAAAATACCCGATAAGCGCGTTTTACCGACTCTAGTGGAATCAATGCAAAAACTGTATAATCGCCCTTATGAATTTGGTCGCAAAGCCGAAATGATTGAAGTGTTGAGAAAAGTTACTCGACGATTTGCAACACCAGAATCCTCAGAGCACGCAAAAGATATTCCCGGATTCACAACCATAGAAATGAGGGAAGAAATGCGAAAGGCTGAATTACGAAAGGACTGGAAAACGAGGAATAGAATAAGTATGACAATAGCCGTACGCAAATATTTCGGTCAATTATTAGAAATTGCAGTTAATTTGGGAAAACTGCCTCCAAAAGGGATACGAGGGGAAGATGCTACTCAATATTATATACAACTTTTTGAAAACGCAGTAAGCGGAATGGATACTGAAACACAGGCAATCGAACCGAGAGTATTCAAATTACTAAACCTTGACTAAAAACCAATCATCTTTCCAAATACTCTTCAAATTTCCCTAGTGCTTCCGGCAAGTTTTCTCGACCAAAGCCCAATCGGAAGTGCTTGCTATCATACCCATACACGGTCGAGGGGAGCACCATGATGCCTGCATCCTTTACTGCCTTTTCGCAAAATGCAAATGAATCAATATCCCCCACCAATTTAGGAAAAGCAATCGTTCCCGCTTTCGGGCGAACCCATTCAAATTGATCTTTCTTTTTGGCAAAAAAAGTATCCAATAGTCTCAGGTTCCGCTGAATCCTTCCCAAATGTCGTTGGATTATTTTATCCTTGTTTCGCAACGCAATCAATGAAAGAATTTCGCTCGGAGCACTACTACAGATAGTAGTATAATCCTTGAAGTCAACCATACGACGATAAAGATCTTTATCCTTCGTAACTACCCACCCAATTCGCGCGCCCGCCATTCCGAATGTTTTTGACATTCCAAAAAGAGAGATAGCTTTATCGTATCCCTCACTGGCCGAAGGCAATCGATTGACCGAATCGTATTCTAAGAAACGATACATTTCATCCGAAAAGACATACAGATTATACTGTTTAGCAATTTCCAGAATCCGCTGAAAATCTTTCTGTGAAGGAAGATAACCAGTAGGATTATGTGGAAAATTAAACACCAATAATTTTGTTTCTGGCCGAATGTTTTGAGCCAAAAACTCCGGATCAAAACGCCAGCCATTCTTTTCATCCGGAATCCATTGCGTGACATCCGCACCCACACCCTTGGCAATTTCATACAGCGATTGATAGCCCGGAAACGTAGTGATGATATGATCCCCTTTCTTCAGGATCGCATTCATAGCCAAAAAAATTCCTTCTTCAGGTGCGACTACAAGCACATTTTCAGGAGAAATATTCGAATAAAGATTCGCTATTTCTTGACGCAATAGCGGAAGGCCTTGCGACTCGGTATACCCTAATTTCAAATTATTCCATAGTTGACTAGTTTCCGAGTCAGCCCAACCTAAAACTTCATTCATTGAAAGACCATCACAATCCGAACTGGATAACAAGTATTTGACAGAGAATTCATATTTGGCAAAATACCGCTCCAGAGCAAAAGGTTCAAGATGCATACTAGAGCATGGTATAGACATTTTTTAACTACTGTCATTCCCCGCGTGATTTATGGGGTCGTCGACGGATTCTTTTTAGAAATTGTTGTGGCGTTAAAATCATTTATCAATAGTAGGTCGCCATGCATAGGGCAATAATTCTTTTAGCTTAACTTTTTTTGAGTTAGAAACTATTACGTACGTCTCCCAGTTTTTCTTACTAGTTTGTTTAATCATCTCTCTGCATTTTCCACAAGGTGGAATAACTCCTCGAAACTTTTTGCTCTTTTGTTCATACCAAATAGATACAATGGTTTTGATTACTTTTTCTCCATTTGAAATCATGCTACCAATGGCCTGATTTTCTGCGCAGGAACCTATTCCACAAAAATGCCCGATAGAAACACCATAGTAAATATTTCCATTTTGAGTGATTAGTGCACTTCCAACATCCGCAGTATCGTATAACTTAATTTTGTTCGCTCTTAGAGTAATCTCCTCGGCTTTCTCAATTAGAAGTTTATCCGCATTCGTAAGATTCATACGGGAGAAAACAAAAAGTAGATTATAAAACTACCTAAAAATTCTCTTTAGATATTCTTTAACTTCCATCCGTGCCAACGTCTGATGATGTTTCTCGTACACCCTTTTGTCATCTTTGTTTGAAACGACGAACCACCATTCTTTGTATTTTCCATTATTATTTTTCCCCGTTTTTTCAGACAGTTGACTAGGATTATCGAGCATTTTCCCCGTTTCTATTTCCAATGCAATGAAATCGCAAAAGTCAGGATTATCCTTCTTAGGGATGCAGAGAATGACATCCGGTCCCACCGTCGCATACGTCATGGTTTCAATCCCCATTTTTTGGGCTTCATCCGAGATCAAATGAACCATGAACTGATGCTCCGTGCCTTCAGTAGAATCCGGCTTTTGAACCAAATACCATTGTGAAAAATTATCAAAACCACACAATCGCGCCTCTTGGTATTTGTGATCTTTTAGAAAAGCCATTTGGTCTTCGGTTAACTCTTTCTTGAGATAATATTTTTTCTTCAACTGAAAAGGTTCGAGATTTTCAGGTTCATTCTTTTTCCCTAACTCGGCAAGCTTTTTATTTCGCTTCAAAATCTCATCCGGGTTCGTAGTAATGAGTTCATATTCGCTGGGAGAAGGAACGACTTTCAACGGGATGTGGTCGTTCATGGCAAACAATAGTCCTTCGCCCGGCATGGCGGTGAGTAAATAGTTTTGTTCTTCGCTGTTGAGGTTGAATTTTTGGCTCAACTCTTCAATGACGGTTGGTTCTTGTCGGGCTAAGAATTTCCAGCTCGTGTTCGCCAGAATAGTTTTCCCTGCTTCGCTTGAAATTAAGTCCCCTACCTCTTGAGTGATAATGAGTATCCCTAATCCAAATTTTCGGGCGGTCTTAATGAGTTCGAAAATGTGTTTTGAATGCTCGGCAAAACGGAGAAGTGTCCAAGCTTCGTCAATGATTAAGGCTTTTCGTTCGTGATCTTTCTGCATTTTCTTATGAACAAAATCCATAACCAAATACATCATGACAGGCTTGATCTGATTAGGCATTTGAGCAATATTAAAGCAGATTAAATCATTCGTTAAATCAAGATTGGTTTGCTTATTGATGAACGAAAACGTTCCTTTGGCATAGATACGGATACGATTCTCTAACGCCTCGTACGTCATTCGCTCTTGTTTCGTGGCAGTCTTTTTCTCTTTTAGAATTTCGTTGTATAAGTCTTCCATGATGGGTGGCGTTTTGTTCCACGTTTCGGCATTGTTGTAAATAATTCCTTTTTGTTCATAGACGTGCTGCATCGCTTTATCCAAAATATTTTTTTGAACTTCCGTGAGCTCCCCGCACATGATTTTGAATAAATCCATTAGAGAAAGCATTTTCTCTCCTAAATCCTGTCCCATTAAATCGAATGGGTTGATGATGGTGTCACTTTCGCGCGAAATTTCGACAACTTGGCCATTATACTTCGTCGTCAGCTCCACATATTCGCCCTGAGGATCAATAATCATCGTTTTTACGCCGCGCAATTGGTTTCGGAGAATGAATAGTTTGGCGGTAACACTTTTCCCACCACCCGAGGTACCAAGAATTAATCCGTTATAGTTAGCGAAGCGGTACGGATCTAGAATAATGGGAATGTTGTTGGCTTTGTTTAGACCAAATAGTATTCCTTCGTTATCGAGATTCAGAAATGCAGTAGTGAAAGGGAAGCAAGCACTCAGTGCATCGCTCGGAATGTTTCGCGTGATTTTGAGTTTATCTTCTTGAATGGGAAAAATGGATTTTAGTCCATCATACATTCGGAGGAAAGGCATTTTTGGAATAATGAGTATCGAGTTTAGTTCCGTAATAACTTTTCGAGTAAGCAATTCTAATTTATCTTTCGTATACGCTCGTGCATTGAGGTATAGCGAGAGGTTGAATAGTTTTTCTTCTCCTTTCTGAAGTTTTTCTAAAACGTTCAACGTGTCTTGGTGTTGTAATCGTAATGAAGGATTGACTATTCCTTTCATTTGGGCCCCCATTAAATCGGCTTCTTGTTTGACTAACTCTTGATTGAGTTGTGTTAAAATCGATTCAACATTTGACGGAGTAATGTGTAGGCTTAGATCAAAGTTTCCTTCACTTGCAATAATGGAGTCTAACCACCCTTCTCGAATCGCGCGAGGATATCCAACCGCCATAATGATGCGGTTTAGCTGTTCATTCACTTGGATAGAATCGACTTGGTTATGAATATAGGACGGCTTTAGAAGTTCAACTAAGTTTTTCATTTGACGGCCTCCTTTTGTAAAACGATAAGTGTTTTCTGATATTCATTTTCTGCTTCGATGAATCCTTCAAAGTAGGATGCTAAGAGAGATGTCAGCTCATTGGTTGAGAGTCTTTTCGTTATCAGATTGCAATGCTTCAGCTTTTCTTGACAGAGTTTCACGCGAATTTCTAATTGATCGAGTGGATTCGTTTTGGCTTCAAGCGGATTTTTGCTTGACGTGTAGGGTATAACAATGTAGAATAACCTATTTTTGACACTGTTTTCTTCGATGTATTTTCGCATGAAGGCTTCAAAGTCAATGAACTGGGTGAGTAAGTGGGGTTTTTTCTGTTTTCTAACTTTTAGTTCGAGTTGCTTGAGATAATCATCCAAATTTAGACTTACCGTTCGCATGACGATTTGGACGGGAAAGTCTAGACTATTGAGGAAGTCTTTGTACGCCGCAATGATGGCCTGCTTTTGACGCACGGAAAGGATGTGAAAATTGATAGGCTGAACGTGAATGAGGGCTTTTAGGCTCCCATTCTGCAAGTAAACTGTATCATTTTTGATTTCACTAATTTCCAAAAACGTACTCATTTTCGAATCAAGGTATCCCATTTCTCGTGGAGTCGAAATGAACGCGTACAGATTAGTAGCGTGCGTTCGAAAGTCAAAAAAAGCAAATCCCGCCGCGAGAATAACGAAAAAGATACTGATAGCTATTCGGACTTCGAAGATAAGGGGGAGTTTGAAGAATACGGTGAAGATTAGGATGCCAAATAGCCCAACCCAAAATGCTTGCTCGAAGCTGAGGTTGAAGACGACTTTTTCTTGGTAACGAATGTTTTTGGGGATTT
>CAYIIU010000045.1:0-8277 GCA_964363635.1 uncultured archaeon | reverse complement strand
TATCACCAACAACATGAAATTAGTCGAAAAAAGAGAGATTTTCAACTAAGCCCCCCAAACAGTTATATACAATAACTCTATTATGAAAATATGTCTCCTGCAATTCCTACAAGACGACCGGGTGCTAGACCAAGAGCTCCAATTTCTTCAACACCAGTGTCGCGGTCGCGGCAAGCTGAAGGCCAAAGACCGCTACGCGGAAAAGAGCGAAGGTTACAACTAGCACTGAAATTGGTTCGACGAACTGCAAAACGTAATGTTAACCGCGATCCTACTAGAGATTATTGGATTGAGCGTTATGCAAGAGATATTGCAGAAAAATCAGGGCGTTATTCAAGCGTTAATGAGGGGTACCGTGTAGCGCGAGAACGTTTACAGCAATTTGAGAGTCGGGAATTAATAAAGCGCAGAGCGATGGACAAGGAGTTAGATAGAGCACATATTATGGCTGAACATCGCCGAGCAAAGGTCAGAGACCTTGTAGATAGAATCATACGACTAACTACTCAAGCGCGCCTCGATGAAAATTCGGCAAGTCGTGCAGAGCGTAGTTCAAGCATAGGTAATTTCGCTCGGATGGCCGAGAGCAGTTGGAAAGCTGCCTTTAAGTTACAGGACGATTTACAAAAAGAACTGGGGAACTATTCAGCAGAGGCGTTTATTAGAAATTTCAACAAAGATGTCCGTGAGAAAAATGAATGACAATAGGGGCTTCGCCCCTATGACCCCACGTGTGTTTCTCCGCGGGCCCTTCGGGCCGCGCGGTATCTCTCTCTTATGACGCGGATTCATAGAACGTGATTTCTACTTGTAATAGAAATAGCGACCTTTCATCCGCCGGTCCTCTACAGACCGGCGGTATTCCCGGTCGCTATGGATAAACTTTAAAAAAAAGTGTTTTCACAATCCAAAAAATCCTTTCTTTTTACCTTTCTTCTTTTCAGAGGGTTTCTTCTCCGCATTTACGCTGCGAAACTGTTCTAACAGTTCTTTCTCTTCCGCGCTCAGCTTTTCCGGCACGTCAATTTCCACGCGAACAAACTCATCCCCAAATGCGTCCTCGTTGAGGAACTTGATACCCTTGTCTTTCAAGCGAAAAACTTTTCCGGGCTGCGTTCCGGGAGGGATTTTCAGCGTCGCGGTTTTTCCACCCATCAATGGCACGTTCACGTCGCCGCCCAACACTGCGTCGGCGTACGAAATAGGCTGTTCCACATAAATGTCGCTTCCATCGCGGCGGAAAAGCTTGTGCGCTTGCACATGAATAACCACATACACGTCGCCGTGCTTGTTTCCGTGGGCGTTTCCTTGTTTGGTAAGCCGCAAATGGTTTCCATTATCCACTCCCGCGGGAATTTTTACATCAATTTTTTGGTGTTTGGAAACGCTTCCGCGCCCGTGGCACGTTTTGCACGGGTCCGCAATCACGTGACCGCTTCCTCTACAAGTAGAACACGTTCCGCTCGTTTGAAAAATGCCAAAGGGTGTTCTGCGTGTTTGCGTTTCCATTCCGCGGCCCTTGCACACGTTGCATGTTTGTTTTTTTCCCGTGGCGGAGCCGGAACCTTTGCACGTTTCACACGTTTCAAGTCGGTCGACTTCTATTTGTTTCGTAATACCAAACGCGGCTTCTTCAAAAGTCAGTTCAACGTCCGTGCGGATGTGTAATGGTTGCGCTTCCTCTCGTTGAGCGGAAAAACTTTCTCCAAATGCGCTTCGTAACAAGTCATCCATGGAAGAATAACCCGTTCGACCGCCCCCGCCACCAAATCCTTCGCGGAACAAGTCTGAAAAGTCAAATCCTGCAGCGCCGCCCGGAAACCCTCCCGCACCGCCGAATCCTCCGCCGGAAAATGCATCACTTCCAAACTGGTCGTACGTCTGTTTCTTCTGCGGGTCGGAAAGGATGGAATACGCTTCGGAGAGTTCCTTGAATTTTTCCGTGGCTTCCGGGCTTTTGTTCACGTCCGGGTGCCATTGCTTAGCAAGCTTCTTGTACGCCGTTTTAATCTCGTTCTCGTTCGCCCCTTTGGATAATCCTAAAATGGAATAGAAATCTTTGGAGGCCATAGCGTATCACGTGCAGGTTATTATCATCAGATAAATTATTTCAAGTTAAAAAGAACGCCTGTAACGAAAGTAATTTTGTTTTTCCCCGGGCTTCATTGTAAACCGAAAGGTTTACGATGCCAGCAAACTTCGTTTGCTTGGTTTCCCAAAAAGGCCGGTGCAAAGCCCCTTTTCCCCGGGATTTTTGCGAAGCAAAAAGGCCGATGAATAACGGAATAAAAATAACACCCTCGCTTTACGAGGCCATGAATTTCCGTTGTTCATCCAGCGTTTTACTTTTTTGATTTTTTGCTGTCTTCATTGACTTTGAAGTCAGCGTCCACGGCATCGGAATTAGTTCCGCTCGTATTCGTTTCATTATTCCCTCCTTCACTTGTTGATGTCCCTTCCGGAGGGTTGCCCGCTCCCGATTTTGAATAAATATCCTGTCCTATTTTCATCAAGTCCTTGTTGAATTGTTCGAGCTTAGTTTTGAGTTGGGCAACAGGTTTGGGTTCTTGCCCCAACATATCTTTCAATTCCTTCAAACCGGATTCAACCATGGTTTTGTTCGCGGGAGAAACCTTGTCTTTCATATCTTCGAGCATTTTCTCCGTTTGATAAACCGTTGCATCGGCTTGGTTGACTGTTTCCACTTCTTCTTTTCTCTTTTTGTCCGATTCCGCAAATTCTTCGGCGGCTTTCTGCATCCGCTGGATTTCTTTTTCATCCAGCTTCTGCGCAGCGATGATTTGGATGCGCTGTTCTTTTCCCGTTCCTAAATCTTTCGCGGAAACGTGCATAATTCCATTCGCATCCAAGTCGAATGACACTTCAATCTGCGGCACGCCTCGCGGAGCGGGGGGAATTCCCTGCAGCACGAATGTTCCCAACATCTTGTTGTCCGCCGCCATGGGTCGTTCACCCTGAAACACTTTGATTTCCACTCCCGGCTGGTTATCTGCCGCGGTGGAGAATGTTTGGCTCTTCTTGTGAGGAATCGTCGTGTTGCGCTCGACTAATTTGGTCATCACTCCGCCAAGGGTTTCAATTCCCAATGAAAGGGGAGTGACGTCCAACAGTAAGACGTCCTTAATCTCTCCGCTCAACACTCCGGCTTGCACCGCTGCACCCATGGCAACGCATTCCATGGGATCCACCCCGTGTTCCGTTTTCGTTCCAAGGGTGCGCTCGACGAATTGTTGCACAATGGGCATGCGTGTCGGTCCCCCGACTAAAATCACGCGGGAAACATCCGCAGGCAATAATTTGGCATCCGCGAGTGCTTGATTGAGAGGCTTTTCACAACGTTTCACGATTGGTTGAATGAGCTCTTCCAGCTTTGCGCGGTTGAATTTCATCACCAAATGTTTAGGTCCACTTGCGTCCGCGGTAATATACGGCAGATTGATTTCCGTTTCGAGTGTAGTTGAGAGTTCAATCTTGGCTTTCTCCGCCGCTTCTCGAACACGTTGCATCGCAACCTTATCCTTGCTCAAATCCGCGCGCTCGTTGCGCGAGAATTCAGACACGATCCAGTTGATAACGGAAGCGTCCATGTCCGTTCCGCCAAGCTGCGTATCCCCCGATGTGGATTTGACTTCAAACACGCCGTCGCCGAACTCCATGACAGTAACATCGAGTGTTCCGCCGCCTAAATCAAACACCAAAATCTTTTGTTCGACATTTTTTTTGTCCAAACCATATGCAAGGGATGCAGCGGTGGGTTCATTCACGATTCGGATGACTTCTAACCCGGCAATCTGTCCCGCATCTTTCGTGGCCTGCCGTTGATTGTCATCAAAGTACGCGGGCACGGTGATAACAGCTTGAGTAATCTTTTCACCCAAAAAGGCCTCAGTATCTCTCTTTACTTTTTGCAAAATAAAACCAGAGATTTGTTGAGGAGTGTATTCTTTACCAAAAACTTTGTACACATGATTAGTACCCATCTTTCGCTTTGCAGCAAACACCGTTCCTTCCGGATTTGAAATCGCCTGACGACGCGCTGGCTCCCCAACAAGCATCTGCCCATCTTTAGTAAATGCAACAACAGATGGGAATGCTTTTCCGTATAATGTGTTTCCTTCTGCAGAAGGAATAATACGCGGTTTCCCGCCCTCAAGAACTGCTGCCGCAGTGTTCGACGTTCCCAAATCACAGCCTAAAATCTTACTCATATAGATCCCCCTCCATATTTGGTAATCATTTCACGTATAACTGCACTCTTTTTTGAATGCTTAATGTGAGCTCCAATCTTTTCTAACCATCTTTTGTGCGCCGCTTTGGGTACATAAAATCGATGCATGGGCTTTGTTGATGTAATTTTCTTCCCCTGATAAAAATACTCTCGATCTTTATCGAATCGACTGTGTGTAGAATAAGTAATTCCGTTTTTCTTCAGATAGGTTCCGATTTTATCCAATAGTTCTGCATTAGTATTGTATAGATAAAGGTAGTAGCTATTTTTTTGCTTGCGAACTGTTCCTTCAGCGTCCCAAAATGCGGCAATAAATGGGCACGCTAACTCGTCATTTGAAAAAATGTAATCTAGAGTGTCTTCGCGAATACTTTTATTTTCTTTAATCAAATTTGCTATTTTTACACTTGATAAACGTAGTCTCCATAATCCATTTGTACGTTCGTCTTCTATGACTGAACCATATTTCTTTAAAATGGGGAATAAATGCTCGCGCAAAGCGTAATCTTGATTGAATATTTCAACCATATATTTCTGAATACTCCCATCTCCAAGAGTAAATCCTATCAAATAAGCCAAGTCAGGGGTAACTTCAATTGACGAGTAAATAGTAGCAGTTTTTCCCTCAGACAAAGTATTTTGTTTATCAAAATTACCTGCAAATGAAATATTAGTTGCATGGTGACGAATGGGGAAAATTCCAAGCTGTTTGAACCAATTTCCCAGCGAGGAGTCTGGCACTTCGAGTAGCTTCTCTAATTCAGTTATAGTGTAAACGGGATAAATTTCATGAATAAATGCACGGAGTTTTTCGTCGCCAAACTCTTTTCGCAACGTTCGAAGATTGCCCCCCATTTTTCGCAGTTCTTTTATCCGTTCCAAAGTAATTGTGTCCATTTCTCGATTATTATTTTCAAGTATAAATGGATTCGCAGGCCACATTTCCGAAGTAAAGTTTTGAGAGAAATCAGTTTGATTCACAGTTAGTTTCCCCCTTCCTGAGTGTTTAATTGATTATCATGATTATTTTCGTTCTCTTTTCCAGACGGCAATTTATTCACTTTGACTTTTGCTGGACGTAAAACGTCGTCGTGAAAAAAATATCCGCGCTGCAGTTCTTCTAATACCATATCTTCTTTTTGGTTCGCATCATTCCCCTGCATCAAACACTCACTCGTGAACGGGTCAAATATTTTTCCAATCGTTTGAATGGGTTTGATTCCATTTTGCGCAAGGACGTGCAGCAAGTTGGCGCGAATTTTTTCCAGCGCTTTCTTAGTCGCATCCTTCTCTTTGTCTATCGCCGAGTCGAGCGTGTCCACAAATGAAAGAATGTCTTTGAATGCCGTGGCTTTGCCACGCAAATAATGAACAGTCATCTCATTCTGGGAGCGTTTGCGATAATTCTCAAAATCGGCTTGCACCCGCTGAAGGGTTTCCGTGAGCTCGTTCACGCGCGCTTCGGAAGGCGAGGGGCTTTCCGAAGGGCTTGAATTGGGTGTTGAAGTGTCATTAGTCATGTAAATTCCCTATTTTGTCCAATAATTTTAGACATATACACCTTTTTGTAGTCATACCTTTTTTAAGGGTTTCCTTGTGTTTAACGTATTATGGACGAAATCCGACGCACCACGTTTCGAATCGTGATTCGCCGTATTGAGCCTCCTTTTGAACGCGGGGTTGAAAGTGAGATGGAATGGCTCTGCCAATCGCTCGGTTTGAGTCCCGTGAATAAAGACAAGTCCACGGTGGATATTTTCAAACTGGTGGTGCGCGCCACCGAAGAGGGCAAAGGAATTTCCTCTACTGATATGGCGGAGAAAATTAATTTATCGCGCGGCGCGGTGATTCACCACTTGAACAATTTGCAGCTCGCCGGACTCGTTGTCAAAGAGGGGCGGAATTATTTCGCGCGTTCGAGAAGCATGGTTCGAACGGTGCAGGAAGTGGAAGAGGATATCAAACGCATCTTCATGCGCATGCAGGAAACCGCGCGCGAACTCGATAAAGCATTCGGAATGGAAATTGAAAATCAAACAAGTCAAAAGTTAATTCGGAGAAAATAATTTTTTACATTGGAGAGATGAATGAACTTCTTGAGCATATTCTTTCCCGGCGTGTGGGTGCATGAATTTGCCCACGCATTGGCATGCTTCATCGGCGGCGTGAAAGTCCATCGCGTGAACGTGCGTTCAAGCTCAGGAGTGGTGGTGCACGATCCCACCAACGCACGAAACGCATGGATTATCACCCTCGCTCCGCTTCTGATGGGAACACTCCTAGGTGCGCTCTGCATTCATGCAGCCAAAAATGCATGGGGGGCAAACACCCTTCTCAGTTTCGTACTGATTTGGTTGGGGATTTCTATTGGTTTTCACGCTATCCCAAGCACCACGGATGCACTGAACATTCCTCAGGCCATTTCTCGGCGTTTTGCTGAAGCAGTGAACAGCCCTCATTCGTTTGGTTGGAAGTTGATCAAAATACTCGGGTATGTACTCACATGGCCCCTAGCTTGGTTGTCGGCGAGCATCATTTGGCTGGCTAATTTGACTATTTTATTCCGTTTGGCATGGGTTGTTGGAATCGTCCTCCTAACGTGGCCCGCCTGAACAAAATGACTCTCTAAAAGGGAATTTTGATTAAATTTTGATAAAAAGTTTGCCTTAAATAGCCCTTCTCCGATGTGGGAGGATGCGCACGCTATTAATTATCGCGGGGATTTTTCTCATCGCATCTTCGGGGTGTCTTGACCAGATTTTTGTCAATCCGGATGGGACAAATACAAATACTATTGCCTGCGTCGCGTTCACCGACACCGCGTCGCGGGACAAATGCTACAGCGATTTAGCGGCGCAGCAGAAGGATGAAAAAGTGTGCTTGAAAGTGGAAACGCCCGAGGCAAAGGACGATTGTTACCAAAACGCAGCGATTGCCAAGAAAGATGGGGCTGTTTGCCTGCAGATTGTAGACGATGTTAAACAGCACAATTGTGCGGACGCCAATCCGGGAGCGTTTAACCAGGTGAACTCGTGCTCCGCGATTCAAGTCACGGCAGAAAAAGAAGATTGCTACCGAAACGCGGCGCGCATCCAAAAAAATGAAGCATACTGCTATTTGACGGCATCCAGTCAAAGTGATTGTCTGCTGGAACTAGCTCAAGCAGCTGGCAACCCGGACGTATGCGACCTTATTTCATCGAGCGACAAACAGGAAAGTTGTTATATCTTGACGGCGGTTCAGGCCAAGAGCAGCGCATCATGTCTGAAAATTATTGACACCACCGCACGGCAGGATTGTTTGCTGAAAGTGGCCATCGCTCAAGCCAATAGCACGCTGTGCAACCTCATCTCATCGCCATCCATTCAATCATCGTGTTTGGCGCAAGCGCAGGCTGCTGCCGTGGCAGACAACAGCTGCAACGCACTGAATGATGTGGCCAAAAAAGATGAATGTTTGAAAAAACTTGCTGTAGACAACAAGCAAGTCGACGTGTGTTTAGGCGTCATCAGCACGGCGCGGCGCGATGACTGCTATTTGGAAGTTGCCAAGAAGATTGGAGATGAATACGTCTGCAACAAAATTGGCGATGAAGACAAAAGACAAGGATGTTATT
Organism: uncultured archaeon; assembly: GCA_964363635.1. Taxonomy (GTDB): domain Archaea; phylum Iainarchaeota; class Iainarchaeia; order Iainarchaeales; family VGJJ01; genus VGJJ01. The sequence goes on along the minus strand of CAYIIU010000045.1, from coordinate 412 downwards.
CAGCTATTGTTGCAGCGAAAGGAACGAAAGAAGCGTGCTACGTACTATCTGGAGTTGAACGCGAAATCTGCCTGACGGGCGTAGCAGTCAAAACGAAGAATGCAACCATATGCAGCGAATTGAAACTGGCCACCGACACTTTTTCGTACGCTGACAAGTGTTTTGCAAACATCGCGCAGGACACCAACCGCACGACGTTGTGCGGAAATGTGAGCGCGGCAGGGGCAAAAGACACGTGTTATTTCACCGTAAGCAGCATCTCATTTGACTCCTCGGGGTGCGCCCAAATTTCAGACTTCAATATGGTATAGTTTTGTTTTTTGAACGCCGCATTAGGGTCGATCGACTAAACATTGTTTGAAAATATTGCGACTAAAACCACTCACGACTCGTGCGTGGGGCAAGTGGCCAC
>CAYIIU010000044.1:0-8676 GCA_964363635.1 uncultured archaeon | reverse complement strand
CCTTTCATCCGCCGGTCCTCTACAGACCGGCGGTATTCCCGGTCGCCTTAGATAAAATTAAAAAAGAAAAAATGAAGTGAAAAAAATAACCCTATTCGAGGATGGGGTGTTCTTTCACCAAGTCTGTCTTCGACCATTTTTCTCCGCATCCCAACCATCGTCCGACTTTGACGCGTGTAAATGCGAGGAGAATGGCCGCATAAATAATGTGTTCATCCAGTATAGGATTATGCGATCCCTCAGCGAAATATGGAATCGCGGCGGAAAACATAAGCAGCACCAGCAACGCGCCGGCGTATCCTGCGATGCGCACGCCCACTCCTAAAATCAACGCGGCGCCGATACCCAACAATCCAATCATGAACAACCAGTCCACCCACCCCTGTCCGGCAAGGGAGGAAAAAACGCTCGACAACGGCCCCGCCGTGGCAAACTTCAGAAATCCGGTCGTGGGGGATGCTCCCACCAGCCAACTCTTATCTGCAGTCGTAGAGAATCCCAGTCCCCATAATTTATCCATGAACGCCCAGAGGAATGTCCATCCCAATGCAATTCGTGCAATTCCAAACATTTTTTGTTCAAATGATAGTTTCATTCTTTTTTCACCCTCTCATCAATTCCCATACAAAAAATCCAAAAATAGCCGCGCCGGAAAGCACAACCACCGCGGCTACACGCCATGCGAGCGCGAGCAGGTCCAATTTGGCGGAGGACGCGCGGTCTTTTTGTAAATAGTTTACTACGGCAAACACCACGATGGACAGCACGCCCTTCCCTACCCAGTGGTGTCCGAATGTCGTGGCTAGAAACGTCTTGAACGGCGCATACAGATCCGCTCCCATCGTGGCTAACGCGATGAAGATGAATGCCCCCATTCCCGCATGGGCTAATGCGCGCATCTCATTGGGTTTCATAACGTCACTCCCGCCTCAAGCGCGGCGCGTGCGCCCGTTGAAATAATGTATCCCATTCCTGCCATGGATAGTCCAATGAGCACGACGAGCAATGCTAAAATTTGAATTCCTTTTCGCGTTTTAGCGTCTTTCAAAATGGAATCGCCCGCAAAACGCAGCATCCCCAACGCGGTCATTCCCAAAAAGGGGAGCAGCAGGAAAACATGCTCCTTCGTTTCCGTAAAAAGAGTATGCGCCCACGGCTGCGGTCCCGCTTTGATGATGGGTTTCACATTCGCGCCGTAAATAGTTACATAGTAGAATCCCCCCGCAATCCAGCTCAAGAGAAGGAGCACCACACCAATAGCGGCAATCGTTTGAATCCGTTTCACGTGTTTAGGATTCGGGTTGAACAACTCCACAAAAACCCAAAAGAATGCGAACACGGCAAATTCTCCGAGAAAAGCATGAACACCAATCAATGGATCCGGCATAGGAGTCTACCTAATCCACGCTCACTCTTCCTTTACTTATAAACAAGCACGTTTCTCTTTGGAAATCGCTCAAACAAGCCGCAAAAGGGGGTTGGAGGGGTTTTTCTTAATTAATCTTTGGCCCCCCCTTTCGTGTATGGAGACTACAATTCACCCGCCCATTGGTGCGGTAACCGCCTGCGCCCGATGCGGAGAGTGCTGCAAGCGCTACGCTATTTCCGTCCTCCCCGATGAGTTGGAAGTGGAAGCACGCTTTTTGAAACTAGACCCGCGCGCATTCACGTTGCTGTACACCAAACTCCTAGTGCAAATCATGCCCTTTTCTTCCGCCAACCATCCTCTTGCATTGCACACCAGCATGATTCCCAAACCCATTTGGGAAAAATTGAAAGCAGCAGGATTCGACGCCCAATATGCGATGATTCTCCCCATGCTGGGTTTCAAGAAGGAAGAATACTGCGTTTTTTTTGACCCTAAATCATTTGGGTGCACCATCCATCCGGTGAAACCCAAGCAGTGCCGTTTGTTTCCTTTCACAAGTTTAAAAGACAATGAAGACTATTCCAAAGCGTATGATTTCTGCGAACTCGCGGCTATTACTTCACCAACAGCGCACACTAAGACGGAACAAGACAGTCAAAAACAAAAACTTCGGAACTATTTTGATGCTGTAGGAGAAAAGGGATTGGAAAGAGTTTGGAAATATCTCCCCGCGGAAGGGGATTTGATTTACCCGGGGTATTTCACGCAGAAAATTACGCTTGATGAATTGAAACAATTGTTGAGCACGGCAAAAGAAAAATGATAAGCAAAAATGATTCGAACGGCTAATTCTGAATTGAACCTAACCCTTGCGCCGCAGCCGCGTCCGCTGTTTGGTAGAATTTGAGCGTGAGTTCGAATCCTTTGGCGGCCACTGCTTTGACAAGTGTCCCGTCCCACATCTGCATGCCCAACATGAATCCTACATGCATGTCTCCGATAACGCCGTCTTTCAAATTCATGAATCGTCCGGAACACGAGACGATGCGCCCGTTGCGGATGTCCGTGCTCACGAATCGCGCCTTGTTGAAATAATTAATCGTCGCTTCCTTCAGCTGCCCTTCCGCATTAATCGCGCTCGCTTCCTTGATATTGTGCTGCCGCACCGCGCTGCGAATGCCTGCTAATACATCGTCCCCCTCATCAAAGGCCAAATTGAGTGTTTTTTCCACACTTTTTCCCGTGTAAATCGTACTGTCCAAATTTCCCATAATCAAATCCCCCGCGTAGTGTTCATCTATACGTGTTCCTCGTTTATTAGCATATTCCGCTATGTAGAAACCCATTTATTTAGATGAATATCTTTCACAATACATGGATAACCTTTTTTCACTGGCCGAAAAAATAAACGCGTGCACATTATGTCCGCTTTCGCACACGCGCAACAAGGCTGTTCCCGGCGAAGGTCCGCTCAACGCTAAAATAATGCTCATCGGCGAGGCCCCGGGACGAAATGAAGACGCATCCGGACGACCCTTTTGCGGTGCGGCGGGAAAAAAATTGGATGAACTGCTTGCGTCCGCTGGACTCAATCGAAAAGATATTTTCATCACGTCCGTGGTCAAATGCAGGCCTCCCGAAAACCGCGTGCCTACGCTCGAGGAAGCCCATACGTGCAAAACCAATTTTTTGTACAAGCAAATGGAATCGTTGAAACCTACGGTCATTGGCCTCATGGGGAGAACGGCCATTGCTCACGTGCTTGAAAATGAAACCATTGATTTGAATGAAATGCACGGAAAGACCATTGAACGAAAGGGGCAAGTGTACATGATTCTGTATCACCCCGCCGCGATGATTTATAATCAAAAGTTGAAGCAAACCATGATGGATGATTTTCGCGCACTCACTAACAGCGAATAGTCACTCCCACATACTGCCTAGTATTTATAGGACATTTTCATCTCTCCGCCATGGCACTCAAGCGCGAATTGAGTTTGTGGGAAATCGTACTTGCCGGCATTGGGGTTATCGTCGGTGCGGGAATCTACGCATTGTTGGGAAAAGGCGCCGGCATTGTTGGCAACCACATTTGGGCGAGTTTTGCCATCGGCGGTTTCATTGCTTTAATGACGAGTTTTAGTTATTCTGAACTCGCGTCGCGCTATCCTAAAGCGGGCGCTGAATACGTGTACGCCAAAAATGTCATTGGCGAAAAAATCGCCCGCTTGGTGGGTTTTGCATTATTATTCGTTGGATTCACTTCCGCGACAACGGTTGCATTAGGTTTTGGCGGCTACCTGCACGGGCTTTTCAGCACGCCCGTTCTTTGGGGCGCGGCCGGCGTGATTGTGTTGAGTGGTATTATTCTCTTGCGCGGCGCCAAGTTCACGACGCGCCTCGCGAGCGGCATTTCCATTATTGAAGTAGTGGGTTTGCTCGTCGTGGTTTTCATTGGCGTTCCCACCATCATGAATGGTTTTGGCATTCCTAGCGTGGGGGAGCTTCCCAATATATTATTTGGCACTGCCGTGGTGTTTTTCGCGTTTTTGGGCTTTGAAGAACTCGTTCGAATGTCCGAGGAAACCAAACGCGCACGCACTCAAATGCCTAAAGCATTGATTGCAGCCGTGGCCATTTCGTCCGTGTTATACGTTTTAGTCGCCGCTGCCGCAATAGGTTTAGTGGGCGCAGATGTTTTAGGAAAAAGCACTTCCCCTCTTGCCACGGTAGTAAAACCCGCGCTCGGAGACAATGGTTTTTTCCTCATGAGTTTGGCGGGGTTGCTTTCCACGTTTAACACAGTCTTGTTAATCGTGCTTGCGTCTTCGCGCTTGTTATACGGCATGAGCATCGAGAAAACCATTCCGCCTATTTTCAGTCAGACGCGAAACAACCAACCCATTTATGCTTTGGCCATTGCTGTCGTCGCCTCCTTGGCGTTGCTCGTGATACAAGACATTACTACGATTGCTCAAATGACGGACGCATTATTGTTTTCTGTTTTTGCCATCATGAACATTATCATCATCAAGCTCCACTGGGACAATCACAAAAAGTTTACTGGGTTCAATGTTCCTTTTAGCGTGTTTAAAGTTCCCATTCCCGCCGTGCTGGGGGTTGTTTCTTCCGCGGGAATGCTCGTGTTTGTGGAAACCAGCGTATTATTGTACACATTCGGCTTCTTTGCCTTGGTTTCAATCATCCTGCATTTTTTGCGCCCAAAGATAGCACAAAAAAAGAAATAATGAACTGATTGTTTTTTCACTCGAACAATTGGCTCAAACTGCTTCCTTCATTCGTACGATAGATGGCTTCCGCAAACAAATTTTCGAGAGGAATCACTTCAATATTTCCTTCCGAGGATTGAGGAATAGAATTGGTAACAAACATTCGGTCCACCGCGCGAGAAATTTCCTCTTTCCCTTTGCTGAACAATCCGTGCGTACAGTACACGTACACGCGTTTCGCCCCCATTGCTCGCACGCCTTTCGCGGCTTCAATAATGGTCCCTCCCGAGTCAATCATATCGTCTATGATTAGGACGTTTTCTCCTTTCAATTCTCCCACGACTTTGAAATCGTGTATTTCTCCTTCCTTCTTTCGGTACTTGTATCCTATCACAATGTCCTCGATTCCTAATCGGGAGGCAAACCCTTTGGCACGAGACGTTCCCCCCGCGTCGGGGGACATGACAACCGTATTTTCCAGCAGATACGGATGGTTCTGTTTCAAATATTCATGCAGCAAACGCGAACTGTACAAATTGTCAAATGGAATCCGGTAAAAACTTGGCAGTTGAGACGAATGCGTGTCAATGGTGAGAACGCGGTCAGCGTACAAAGACAAACTGTCCGATACCACGCGTGCGTTTACCGCGACGCGGGATTCATCCTTCCTATCTTGGCGGGAAAATTTCATATATGGTAAAACGTCAATGAGTTCATTCGCCGATGAGGAGCGAACGGCTTCATTCACGAGCGCGAGCTGCAGAAACCAATCCGCGGGTTTGAGCGAAGAGTCGTGAATGAAGAAGCAATTCTTTCTCCGAATATTATTTTTTATTTTGACCTTCAATTCGTGGTCGCGGAATTCTTTGATGGTAATTTCATTCAGCTCAAAATTTCCCGAACGTAAACGGAGATTCTCATATATCGCGTTGGCAAACTTCCACGCTCCCCCATTCGGGTCGGCGAGAATAGAACATGGATTGTCGATGTGATTCATCATGAATACCGCCTAAACCATCCATGTCGTCTAGGATTATATGCTCTGCGGACGCGGCTCAGAGAACCGGCAATTAAAAGGACAAAAAAACAAGTTTTAGAGGATTTGCGTTCGTACTTATTTAAACTTTATTCGCGTGAGCTTGTCTGGGAGATGGAGGTCATACGTGGCTTTTTCCTGCTCGAAAAAGTCCTCTTCGTCCGTGGCGGGCCCGGTGTAGCTTCCTGTTAAATTAATCCGGTCGACGTAAGTACCCTCGATGTGCACGTCAATGTCAATCTGGTCTTCTCCCGGCGCCAAGTCTTCAGACGTGATGTAGTCGCACGCCTGCGGGTCAGTTGGGTCGGCGGCTGCTTTTTCTTTGGTCACTTTGATTGTAACGGATGTGCGTGCGAGGTCTCCTTCAAACGTTCCATCGTCGTTAACGTTGAGCGTTCCATCCGCCTGTTCTTCAAGTGTTACCATTCCGGAACCGCTTTTCTTGAGGATGATGCATCCCTGCGTTTCGGGGGCGGAATCATACGTCCAATTCATTTTTCCATCTTCGAAAAAGTATTTTCGGCTCCCTTCTTGGCCAAACCCTCCCAAGTCAACGTTAATGGTAACCCCCCCAATCGTGGTTGAAACATTATCCACTTCTTTGAGATTTCCCGTGATGTCCGCCGTAATTTTAGTAGTGAGCGAATATAGTTTGTCGATGGACGTGAACGTGTAGTTTACCTTTCCGCAGAAGGGTTTAGCGTTGGGCGCCGCCGCCATGGCATTTTCACTCACACCATCTATTCCCAATCCTTGCGCGAGCTCCGCAATTTCGAGCAGTTGTTTTTGGCATAGCGCGGGATTATTGATCTGGGCCGCGAGTTTCAGCTTGATTTTGGCGACCACCAGTGCATAGACTCCTTCTTCGTTTGTTCCTAAGGATTGCGCTAACTCGGCTGCGATGAGCAGGTCGGGTATCCCCGCATTCGGATCGTTTAGGATTTCCTTAATCCGCGCATCCGTTTTCTGAGAAACTTTGGCCATCCCTTCTTCCGATTTAAGCCCCATCGCTTGAGCAATTTCAATGGCTTCCAGCAATTCTTTCATGGATGCATCAGGATTGTTGACGACTCCATCGATGTGCGCCTGCGCCTTGGCCTCCAGCTGAAGGCGAAGGGGGTCATCCTCTTTCAGATTGATGTTTCCTGCCATGATGAATGCATCCACAATCTGTGAAATCACATAGATGGGAGAATCGACAATATATTGGATGAACGCCCTCCCGCTCGCTTCATCTCCCGCATACCCTTCCGCTCCCTCTCCGGGAGAATTTCCACTATCTGTCCCCGGAGGAGAAGAGTTTCCCGAATCGCTTCCGGGAGGAGCACCTGAATCTGTTCCACCGTTTCCGGACGGAGCGGAGCCATCCCCCGTTCCCGGCATCTGGGGCAAACCCGAATTAGGGCCCGCACTGGGGTTGATACAGCCTACAATCAGAAAAAGGGCGGCCAGAAGGATAAAGATATGAACAGGAAATACTGAAATAGCAGGGGAATGAACCATTTGGACTCCCTTAACTCGTTGGAGGCTGGACTACCGCGACGCAATTCTCTTGCGTTTGCGGATCGCTAATCCGCTGGCACACGCTCGCGTCGCGCGTCTGTTGGGCAATCTGCATGTAACAGGCAGTCTGGTTAAAACTATCCGTCAGGCCGGCGCAGAGTGCGGGGTCATTCTTCTTCACAGCCACCGCACCATAGCAACCATCTTTGGCTGCAGGGTCTGCAATTCCCGCGCAAATAGTGGCATCCTCATTCTGGTAGGCCGCGTAGGAGAGGCAAAGATCTTTGGTTCCGGAATCATTCGAAGCATTACACGTGGCCGGGTCGACATAGTCGCTATTGGCAGGAGGAGCCGTGTTCGCAGGCGGGGCCGTGTTTGCCGCTGGGGTTTCTCCAGTGTTTGCGTTAGCCGCGGGGGGAGTGGCCGGAATATTAGTAGTTGTTTGACCAGAGTTGTTAGTATTGGCTTGCTGCGTGCATCCCGCGGTAATCAAAATCAATGCCAATGCTAAAAGTAAAACAATTCCTTTCATTCGCGGAGAAGGAGTCGCTCATATATATAGGTTTCTCTTCGTTCCAATCAGAATGAAGTTCACCCTGCAGCATGGACAATGAAACGTCAAGTATTTTCGTAGTATTACGGATTCATCGCCTCGTATTCAGTCATTTGTTCCCGAATACAACCCGGCGCTACCCATTCGTCTTCATCATAAATATTTTTCCCCATATAGGTTTCCCAATCCTTGGTTAATTGCAGTATCTTTTCCTCGAATTCCGCTCGTACACTGTCATCAAGTAATGGAACCGGACACGCTTTGATAATATCATTTTCCGTTGGTCCACCCTTCCATACGACTAATTCGGTGAAGGCCATTCCTGTTGGACTCGAGAATGTGGATGCTTCTCCTATCACCATTCCCACCTCTACGGCTTGCCCTTCCTGTGCAACGATATTTTCCAAGTGTTCAAACGTTACTAACCATTGGGAGTTTGGACTTGTTTGGATGTTCACCGCATAATCATTGGAATACATTTTTTGGATGCTGAAAACAGTTCCCTTCACTGGAGAAAATATTTTTGTCCCTTCCGGCAGACGGTAGGTCAATTCAGGAATGAGCTTTGGACCATTGTTCCCAACCACATACGTCCCTGTTTCCATGAATAGTTTATCTTCAAACAATCCTTTCCGAAAACGAAAATCCCCCGCGCGATTGGTTTGCTTATTCCATGCACCGAAATTCACGCCCAAATTGAATAACACGGGTTTGGCGTTTGGGTCGAAAATGGGTTTCGGTGCAAGTATTTGTTGCGGTTGCGTTTCCAATTCGGGCAATATCTCTTCTTCAACATCTACGATTGGGTTGTTTTCCAAATTAGGTTCCACCACGCGAACAGTCGTATTTCCGAGCGGTGTTTCACGTATGGGTGATTCCACATTCGAGCTGGATACGCAGCCAAGCATAAAAAGGATTAGCCCCAGAATGAAAATGACAATAGGGGCTTCGCCCCTATGACCCCACGTGTGTTTCTCCGCGGGCC
>CAYIIU010000043.1:0-8813 GCA_964363635.1 uncultured archaeon | reverse complement strand
GGGGGCTTAGTTGAAAATCTCTCTTTTTTCGACTAATTTCATGTTGTTGGTGATAAATCGGGCGTATATTTCGGCCCGCTGTTGGCGGGCCTTTTGGGAATATACGCTTCCGCCACTCCTGCGTTTCACGCACGAGAAGGCCGTTTCGACGAGTGAGCGTTGATGATATGCTCGTTCGTCGAAATATTTTTTCATGTAGTTTCGATAGAATCCTTTGTGGACTCTTTTTCTGATTGGAATCATTGTGATGATTCCGTTTTTCTTTGCGTACTCGTGAATTTTGTTTGAGTCGTACGCTTTATCCGCAACTAAAACAGTTGGAGTGAGTGGAGAATGTTTCAGTAAATATTTTACGTCTCGCGTATCGTGTACGCGCTTCGCGCGTACTCGTAATGAAATAGTTTTTTGTGAATACGTGTCGATGAGTGCGCTCGCTTGAACCGGTTTTGCGATAGGAATTTCTGATTTTGTTCGTTTCAAATAGTGAAAACTCGGATTCGTTCGAGAGAAAAATACTGAATCAATTGCAACACAAAACAGTTTGCGCGTGTTTGCGCTAACGCGCAACAAAATTTTCCAAATCCAAAGAGGAATACGTTTGCACATTTTTGCAAGCGCAGAGTAACTCGGAACATTAAATCCTAATCCGCGCAAGAGTGAAACAACTCTCCTACAGGAGAGTTTACACTCTTGCTTGATAAATAGTGCGAGAACGTGCTCCCAAAAAGCGTACTTTTTTGGGCCGTAATGATGCAAATATTTTGGAGCGCGAGCGCGCTCCAACAAACGCTTAACTTTAAACACAATCTTTACGGCTTTCATAGGGGGAACCACCTCGAATGGTTTCTCCCAACCCGGCAGGACTCAAACCTGCCGGGCTTTATAAATAAAGACTTTCAACAGAGCCCTGTTTGGGGATGAGTTTAGCAAAAAAAAAAGATGATTACAGCACGTCCACGTTAAACATTCCCGTGCGGATTTCTTTGGCGTTGGAAACGGATTTCAAATCGCTCAAACTTTCTTTCAACAATGCTTGGTCTTCCGGGGAAAGGGTCAAGTGAATTTCATTTTTCATGGATTTCTTCGCTTCAGATTTTTTCCCTCGAATAAGTGAAATTAATTCGAGCAAACGGTTCCACTTTTCATCGCCATTTGAATCATATTTCTTGTCCGAAAAACATGCATCGCGCTCCACATTTGGCCATGACTCAATGTGAATGGATTTTTTCCCTTCGTGCGCGGCAAAATGCTTCTGATACACGTCTTCCGTTATGAAGGGTGTGAACGGCGCCATAAGTTTGATGGTATTCAGCAAAACATGGTAAAGGGTGTACGCAGCCGAGGATTTTTCCCCGTCCGTTCCTTCATACACTCGCTTTTTTACGATTTCCAAATAATTATCGGCCAAATCATGCCAGAAGAAATAATCCGCTTCCGATTTTGCCTTGGAATAATTGAACTCATCCAAAGATTTGGTGCACTCGTCGATAACACTGTTCAAACGATTGAGAATTAATTTGTCTGACTCCAACAACACGGGCTTTTTTTCCGGGACTTGAATGTTGGAGAACACAAAGTGGGCGACGTTTCCCAATTTAGTGATGAATTTCTTCCCGGTTTGAACATCCTTCTCTTGGTAATCAAAATCATCTCCGAGTTTGGAGGACGCGGCCCAGTATCGTATCGCGTCGGAGCCGAATTTTTCGATGACTTCCTGCGGGCGGACGATGTTTCCTTTGGACTTAGACATTTTTTCCCCTTTGAGAGTGACGAAGCCGGAGATCATGGCGTGCTTCCAAGGCATTTTATCAAAATGCAAGTGACTCTTGACCATCGTGTTGAACAGCCAGAATGAAATGATTTCATGGGCCTGCGGGCGAACATCCATTGGAAATAATTTGTCGCGCTGGGATTTTTCTAAATGCAAGGTGGCGATTTGGGGCGTGAGGGAGGACGTGAACCACGTGTTCAACACGTCCGATTCGGGAGTGAATTCGGTGGATTTGCACTTCGGGCATGCTTTGGTGAGTGGTTTGTCGGTAAGAGGATCCACCGGAAGCTGTTTTTCATCCGCGAGAATAGGTTCGCTGCACTTTTTGCAATACCATACAGGAAAGGGCACTCCAAAATAGCGTTGGTTGGAAATCAACCAGTCCCATTGCAATCCATTAATCCAATTTTCGTAGCGGTGGCGCATGTGCTCGGGGTGCCATTCTAATTCGCGTCCCCATTTCAACATGTCGTCTTTCAAATCCAAGTATTGGACAAACCACTGTTTGCTTTTCACGAATTCAATGGGCGTTCCGCAGCGGTCATGCACATTCACCGCGTGCGAAATGGGTTTTTGACTCGTTAAAAGTTGAGCTGCTTTGAGGTCTTCAATGATTTGCTTGCGTGCCTGTTTGAGGTACATTCCCGCGTACTTTCCGCCTAACTCAGTCATGTGTCCATTTTCGGCAATAATAGTTTTGATGGGAAGATTGTACGCCTTCTGCCATTCCATGTCCGTCTGGTCTCCGAATGTGCAGCACATGACGATGCCCGTTCCCTTGTCAATCTTTACGCGGGCATCCTCTAGTATGGGCACTTCAAAATTGTAAAGGGGCACGCGTGCTTTTTTCCCGCGCAAGTGAATGTAACGCTCATCGCCCGGAGAGAAAAACAACGCCACGCACGCCGGCAACAATTCAGGACGCGTGGTTGCAACGATTATTTTTTCATTTTCTTTCCCGCTTGTAAAAATGATGTCGTTGAATGTGGAGTCCATCATCTTGTCCTGCACTTCGACTTGTGCCACTCCCGTCTGGCATTCAGGGCACCACATCGCAGGGGCGTCTTTTCGGTAAACGCGTTTTTTCTTCAGCAAATCCAAAAAAGACCATTGCGAAAGTTTTCGTGTCGTGTCATCAATCGTAGAATAGGGTTTTGAGAAGTCGGCGGAAATTCCAATGGTAATCCAATCCTGCGTGAAGCGCGGGCGCTCGGTTTTGAGAAAATCCATGCACAGCTGAATGAATTCATGACGGGGCATGTCTCTTGCGCGCACGTTTTTCGTTTTTTCAACGAGGCGTTCGGTAGGCAAACCATTGTCGTCCGTTCCAAACGGATAAAAAACGTTGAACCCGCGCATGCGTTTGTAGCGCGCAATAAAATCCTGTTGTGAATACGAACACGCATGGCCGATGTGCATTTCCCCAGAAACAGTGGGGGGCGGCGTGTCGATGCTGAACACGGGTTTCTTTTCTGCAGGATCGTACTGGTAAATCTTTTCCGCTTCCCATAACACACGCGCACGCGTTTCCATTTCCTTGATTTCACTCGTTTCCATGACTAAAAACAGGGTAAACCCATTTTAAGGCTACTTTGACGGACAGCGTTTAAATAGAAAAATACGCTCAACAGCCTATGCGTTTCCTCGCGTGGAGTGTGCTGATCCTTTTTGCATTTTCATCAGGATGCCTCTTCGGAGGGAATGCCACGAATACGGCGGAGCAACTTTCGGGAGTGCGGGACGCGTATATCTCCGCCGGGTTGTTGGTGCCCGTCTCTTCGAGCGTGCGTGAACAGTATCGCAATGAAATTCTCCCGTTTCGGAATACGATTAATTCCATCGGAGGAAACGATGGTGCGGCGCTGAAAGCTTACTTGAATGGAAGCCTTTCGCTGTTAGAAATGGCCAATGCTACAGACACGGCATTAAACCTGCTCAAAAATGTAAATATGGACGCACCCGATTGCGGAAAAAACAGCCCGATGGGAAAAGCCATTGTTTTACTTGAACAAGCTCAAAAAAGTGCAGAGTCTGCTCATAGCGATTTTGTCACGGTGCAAGGTAATTCAATCATGGCCAATGCTTTGGGGGCGGATTACATTCTGAATGCGGCCCAAACCAGCGACGCCGTGGCGCAAACGCATAGCGAAAGGATAAAGGAACTTAAAACCGCGTGCGGATTTAGTGTCTGAACCTTTTAAGAAAAGGTTCATCAAAATGAACTTTTAAAAAAAGTTCAATCAAAAACTGTCACTTATGACTTTGAAAAAGAAAGTAGAAACAAAATCTCCATTTTTATCCGTCGGAGCGGAAGCCACGATTGAAAAAAAGAAAATGCTGGGAAAAGAAATCGTGGTGAAAACACGCGTGGTGAAAGGATATCGCCACCCTCAACTCGATGCTCCTCTTCGACGTGAACGGACGTCCCGCGAATCAAAGATGCTGCACGCGGCGAAGAAGATGGGCGTGCTGACTCCCGCGGTGTATTTGGTGGACCCCGCGACGAGTACGATTTACATGGAATACGTAGACGCCCCGCGACTGAAACATGTTTTGCTCGACAAGGAAGTAAAAAATGCGGAAAAACTGCGACTATGCCATGAGTTTGGAAAAATAATTTCCATTCTGCACGCCCATCATTTGATTCACGGGGATCTGACCACATCAAATGTTTTAGTGCGCAAAAAAAAGAAAACAAATGGAAAAAATAATGCGAATGAACTCGTTATGATTGACTTCGGTCTCGCTACGTTTTCGCACAAGATTGAAGATGCGGCGGTGGATTTAGTGAACCTCAAAAAAACATTCTCCGCGACGCATTCCACGATGAACGGGGGTTGGGAAGCCATTCAAAAAGGATATTTGGAAAATGGCGGAGCGAAAAACGTGTTGAAACAAATGAATCTCGTTGAGAGTCGGATTAGGTACGCGTAGATTTTTGGCCGGGAATGTTAAACGATCGGTCGAACGCGGCAATGGCGGCAGCGGTTTTTTTTATTCCCAATTCTTTATCTTCTTTTCCCAATTCCAAAATCAATTTCCACATTCGGACACGCACGTTGTGCGATTCTACATCCAATTCTTGTTTCCGCCGCTGGAATAATTCTTTCTGACGCAAGGATGCATTTTCTCTTCCAAATGTGAGAGGAAGTTCTGCGAGCATTTGTTTGGCATATTCCTCGCGGGACATTTGTCCATTCAACTCGGCCAGCGCCACCGCGCATTCCTGCCGGACTTTTGCGGACAACGGATAACGTTCCAGGATTTCCAACGCGTGCCGGACCAGTTTTTTCCGCTCGAGATGGTCTTCCACCCATTTGGGGGTGGCGGCTGAGACGACTCTCCTCCACGCTCGCCGAATTTTGCCTCGTCTGGGGGTCGTAGCAGGTTGTATTCAAATCCCCTATAAAAGCCTAAATTGGGGCATTTTGGGCTATTTTGAATGGATTTATGGAGGGTCGGCGGGGTTGATATTTAAACCTTCTTTGGGGGAATTCGTTTATCTTGGTTCTAACCAAGCTCGGAGCAATCCTCAAAAGATGCTCCCGGTGGCCCGTTTTTGAGAAGCGGGTTTATGGAGATGATATCTATGGCTGCAAAGCAGGAAAAGCAGGGACAGTGGGTCGACTACTCCCTCAAGGAAATAGAAGAATTGATTGTCACATTGTCCAATCAGGGTTTGAAGCCCGCGCAGATTGGATTGGCCTTACGGGACCAGTATGGCATTCCAAATGTGAAAGCCGCGACGCAGAAACGCGTGAATGAAATTCTTATCGAGAAGAAACTCGCGAATGACATCCCTATTGACATGTTGAACTTGATTGAACGCAGCGTGGCGTTGCAGAAACACATGACGGCGAACAAGAAAGATTATTCCGCGCAACGAGGATACCGCATCACGGTGTCAAAGATTCGAAGACTGGCGCACTATTACGTTAAAAGCGGAAAACTTCCCGCCGGCTGGAAGTTTACGGCAGAAACAGCTGCCTTGCTGGTGAAGTAAAGGTGGGGGGAATGACGCATGCAAATGATTGAAAACGAAGATAACAAGAAAGAAGTCTCCGCAAACGTTGTGAAAGCACGAAAACGGAAAGGCGTTGACAAATGGAAGACCAAGAAATGGTTCACCGTGTTGGCACCGGCGACGTTCAACAACGCCGTCATCGCCCACACGCCGGGTGAAGAGGCTGAAGGACTGATGGGACGAACCGTTCACGTGTCCGCACGCGACTTGACGGGAAACATCAAGAAAAACCAATTGATGCTCGCGTTCAAAGTGAATAACGTTCAAGGATTGAACGCGTTCACCATGTTCGACTCGATTGAAGTACAGCCTTCCGCGTTGCGCCGACTTGTGCGCCGACGCTCTACGAAAGTAGAATCGGTTGACGATGTGTTGTGCAAAGACGGTGTGCGCGCCCGCATCAGGAGTGTGGCGTTGTCGGCGAACAAAATCTCCCGACCGCAGCAAGCCGCTGTCCGTAGAATTTTGCACGCGGAAGCAGCAGAGTTTGCCGCCGGAAGCGACTTTGAAACGGTGCTCAATTTGTGCGCGACGAGCGACCCCATTGCCAAAGCAGTGGATAAGGCTCGCAAAATCGCCCCGATGAAGCGCGTGGACGTGTTAAAAGTCACGCGCCTCGCGGACTAAAACGAGGAAGTGAACCATTCGCCATGTTTTGGGAAGAATGGGTCATTGTCCTTGTCACATTAACACTTGTATTAGTCCTCATTCTGCGCAAGGGGTTGTTGAAACCCACTGCCGTGGCCACCGGACTCATTACCGCATTGTTTGTGGCGTGGCGCGGGGGACTCGGTTCTTTTTTTGCCATTATTTTGTTTTTTTTAATTGGAGAATTCGTTACACGCATGATTAGGAACAAACATGCCGAAAAAAAACACGGGACACGCTCCACGAGTAACATTGTGGGAAATATCGGCCCGGCGATTATCGCGCTCGTGCTCAATCCTTCTCCATTCAACATCATGTTTTTTACTTCGCTTTCCGCAGCGTTCGCCGATACGTTGTCGAGTGAGATTGGTGTGCTTTCGAAAGAGAAACCGTTGATGATCACTACTTTGAAACCTGCCGCGGCGGGAACGGATGGGGCCGTGTCTGCGTTGGGATTTGCGGGTGCGGCGTTGGGTGCATTGGTGTTTGCCGTGCTGGGCTTTTTGATTTCAGGAAATGTTTTCTTAGCGATGATTCTTTTCGCCGCGGGAGTGTTTGGCTCCGTGGTTGATAGTGTGCTCGGCGCCACGCTTCAAACGTGGGGATATTTGGACAACAATTTAGTCAATTTTGTGTCTTCGCTGAGCGTGGGATTGTTTTTCGCGCTGATGTTTTAGCAACACTAATTCTTCTATTTCATTTTGCTTCGATTTTCGTGCTTTCGTTTGACGCAAGAGGATTCACTTCGCTCTCGATTCCTTTTCCGAACGATGCGCCGGCGGAGAAGAGCAAGTCCCACAACGTGGGCTTTTGCTGAAGATAGTATGTGAGGGAGGGTTTTCCATCTATTTTTCCTAATACGGCGGCTTTGGCAATGGCTTGCTCCCGTGTTCCCGTTTCGTCAATCAAACCAATTTCGAGCGCTTGCCTCCCAGAAAGGATGCGGCCGTCCAATACTTTGGAGAACTTGGCAGGGTTGAGTTTATCTCCGCGGAATGTCTGAACATCATACTTGAATGATTCAAAGGCCTCGTTGACAATGCTTTGCAGCACGTCCTTTTCTTCTTGGGTAAACTCATTGTAGGGAGAACCGATGTCTTTCAATGCTCCGGTTTTCACCATTTCCACACTCACGCCAATTTTTTGCATGAGCTCTGCAAAATTAGGCTGCATGGAAATGACGCCGATGCTTCCAGTAATGGAATCGGAATCCGACATGGCGTAATCGGAAGACGCGGCAATGTAGTACGCTCCACTTGCGCCGATTTCTCCAATCCAACTCACAACAGGTTTGTTTGTTTCACGTATTTTGGACACGATCTGCTTGCTCGCTACGACACTGCCGCCGCCTGAACCTATGTCAAGCAAAATAACACTGATGGAAGGGTCATTATCCGCGTCATCGAGCGCGGCAATCACATCCGGATAGCCGGTGCTGTCATTGCTCGTGTTAGAGGAAATTTCCCCGTGAATGGGAATGACAGCGACTTCTCCCCCCGAAAAAAAGGAGAAGCGCCCGCCGGACGAAGAAGCAGTTCCATCCGTGTTTTGGAGGGCTAATCCCCCCACCAGAAACATGACGACATAGAATACAAGGAGAAATGCCAACGCTAGCACGGCCCAATCCCTCAAGGAGCGGCCTTTTTTTCGCTGCGGAGGAGAAAGGGTTTCCGAATACTCTTCATCCGTCCAAGGGGTGACGCGCGGGTCATTCTCCATATGGGGTTTGTTCCACGGTCCTGTTTTGGGGGCGGTGCTCATAGGTATTTCTCGCGTGCGAATGGTATAATGTACCTACGACGCATTTCCTTTTAATGGGCTTTATCACTCTCAACATGTTATGGACCCGCTCTGGATTTACTTATTCTTCACGGCATTCCCCTTGTATATGGCCAACGCCTCCGCCATGGTCTTCGGGGGAAAGACCACCATTGACGGCAACCGCATGTGGGGGGATGGCCGCCCCATTTTTGGAAAAGGAAAAACGTGGAAGGGGACGGGGATGGGCGTGTTGATCGGAACGTTCACAGGCTTTTTGTTAGAATACTTTTTTCCCACGCTCGCGTTTCAAGTGTCAAACGAATATGTGGCGTATTCTTTTTTGCTCTCGGTGGGAGCGATTGTCGGAGACATTGTGGGGAGTTTTGTCAAGCGGCGCATGAATATTCAGCGCGGACAGCCTGCGCACGTGCTGGATCAACTGGACTTTGTCGTGGGGGGCGTGCTGTTCAGCATCGCCATATCCAAACCCGAGTGGACGGGGCTCATTCTGCTGGTGATGATTACGCCGTTCATGCACTTGGCGTTCAACCGCTTGGCGTTCATGCTCAAAATAAAAAATGTGCCATGGTGAAGGGAGAATGAGTGCAT
>CAYIIU010000042.1:0-9206 GCA_964363635.1 uncultured archaeon | reverse complement strand
AGTACAGAAATTTGGTTTTAATTTATCGATTCCCGGATTGCTTTTCATTGACACGCCCGGACACGAAGCGTTTACCAACTTGCGCGAGCGCGGAAGCTCCATTGCCGATCTTGCCGTGTTGATGGTGGATGCGCAGAAGGGATTGCAGGCGCAAACCAAAGAAGCCATTACCATTTTACGCAACTACAAAGTTCCCTTTCTCGTTTGCGTGAACAAAATTGACATCATCGAAGGATACGATTCCCAACCGGGAAGTTTTTTGGCGAATTTAGCACAACAGTCTCCCGCAGTACAAACAAAACTCGATGAGCGATTGTACACAATCCTCGGGGAACTGTTCACGGCAGGATTTCAGAGCGAACGATTTGACCGAGTGCGCGACACGACGAAAGAGATTGCCATGATTCCCATTTGCGCGAACACCGGAGAAGGAATTCCGGAGACACTCGTTTTTCTTGCGGGATTGGCCCAGAAATTTTTGGAACAAAATCTCAAACTTGAAGCCGACGGGCCTGGAAAAGGAACGTGTTTGGAAGTGCGCGACGAGAAAGGACTTGGAACAACCTTAGATGTAATTTTGTATGATGGCGTGTTGCGCGTGGGTGATTCGTTTGTCGTGGCGGGGAAGAATGGCGTGATTGAAAGCAAGGTACGCGCGCTCATGCGACCGAATATTCTAACCGATATTCGTGCGGCGGAGAAGTTTGTTTCCGTCAAGGAAGTGTACGCCGCGACAGGAATCAAAATCTCCGCGCCCAATTTAGATGATGCTTTAGCCGGAAGCCCATTTTTGGTTGTGAAAACCGGACACGAAAAAGAAACGATTGAAAAAGAAGTGAAACGCATCAAGATTGAAAGCGATTCACTCGGAATTATCCTCAAGACGGACACACTTGGAAGTCTTGAAGCCCTTGTCAAACTGATTCAATCTCACCACATCAAAGTCAAGCGCGCAGACGTGGGGGAAATCACGCGGCGGGACGTTTTGGAAGCGGCTGCCATCAAGACAAAGGAACCGTATTTGGGAGTTATTTTTGCATTTAACGCACCGATTCAGGAAGCCGCACGCAAAGACGCTCAACTCTCGCAAGTGCCCATTTTCGAAAGCAATATCGTGTACACCATCACGGAAGAATACTTGAAATGGGTCCACGTTCAAGAGGCGGAGAAGAACAAAAAACTTTTGGAAATGGCCATGTTCCCCGCAAAAGTACAATTCCTTCCCGGATACGGATTTCGCAACTCTAAACCCGCCGTGGTGGGCGTGCGCATTGTTGAGGGGCGTTTGAAAAATGGAATTGAACTCATGAATGGAAAAGGAGAAATCATCGGACGCGTGCAAGCGATTCAAGCGGACAAAGAATCAGTGAATGTTGCTCAAAAAAATGAAGAAGTGGCCGTTTCCATTTCAGACGGAGTCATTGGGCGCAATTTATTCGAGAATGACATACTGTACACCGTGCTCACACCCAACATGCTTATCACGCTTCAAAAAATAAATGCTCAACTGACGGAAGACGAAAAAGATCTCGTGAAAGAGATCAACGAAATGATATCACGCTCCTCAAAAAACACTGAGAGGGAGGAATAAACCATGAACATAATCGTATCAGACCCGAAAACACGCAAAGCATATGTCAAAACAGTCGAATCAATGCCTTTTCAGGGCGAAAAGCTGGGAAAAGAAGTTGATTTGAGCGAAATAGGCTTGGACGGGTACAAAGGAATCCTTACGGGAGGAAGCGACAAGACGGGAACACCCATGCGCGTCAATTTTCCGGGAACGGCGCGAAAAAAACTCTTGATTTATCCAGGAGTGGGATTTCGAAAAGGAGAAAAGGGAGAACGACGCAAACGCCCTTTGCGTGGAAATGTCGTGGCGAATGATATTCACCAATTGAACGTCAAAGTCACGCACAACGGAAGCAAAACGTTAGACGAATTACTGCCCCCGCAGCCTAAAGAAAAGAAGGAGAGCAAGAAATAGGGGTGGGCTTAAAGAAGCCTTCTCCTTATTTTCGATTTAAACATGCCTCGCACGAAGAAAGCCGTTGAACCGGTTTCAGACGAAACAAAACCTGTCGCCGTTTCAACATCTTCAGAAGCAAAGCCGGTTAAAATAACGAAAACTCGTGCTAAAAAAAGCGGACTGGCAACGGCGGGCGCCGCACTCTCTGCTCAATCGGATGCAACCGATAAAAAAAATGCTTCTGGAGCACCATCTTTTGTTTCCCACGTGCCCGCCAAATCGCATGCGCATGATGCGGTGCTGCAAGCGGAAGTCAACATCGGATTAACGGGACACGTGGATCACGGCAAAAGTACCCTTGCCGAGAAGCTTACTGGAAAGTGGACATCGATGCACTCGGAAGAATTGAAGCGCGGAATCTCCATACGATTAGGATACGCCGACACGACGTTTTACGAATACGTGGGAAAGAATGGCCCCGAACGCTTTGGTGTGCACGCGGAGAAAGATGGATTGAAAGGAAAAGTTCTCCGCAAGGTTTCATTCATTGATGCGCCGGGACACGAAACGCTCATGACGACGATGCTATCCGGCGCGGCGCTGATGCATGGTGCGTTGCTCGTGATTGCCGCGAACGAAACATGCCCGCAGCCGCGCACCGCGGAACATTTGATGGCCCTGCAAATCGGCGGAATCAAGAATGTGATTGTGGTGCAGAACAAAGTTGATTTGGTGGACAAAAAACGCGCCCTTGAAAGTTATCACGAAATCAAAAAATTCTTGAAAGAATATGGATACGATAACGCGGCTATTGTTCCCATTTCGGCGAACTTCAATGCGAACATTGACGTGTTGATCAACGCCATTCAAACGCACATTCATACCCCGCACTTTGAAGCGGACAAACCACTGAAGATGTACATCTCTCGTTCGTTTGACGTGAACAAGCCCGGAACGCCCATTGAAAAATTACAGGGCGGCGTGCTGGGCGGAAGTATTGTGCAGGGCACACTTAAACTTAAGCAAAAAGTAGAGATTACTCCCGGCTTTGACGGGAAACCCATCCAAATCGAAGCGCTATCACTGAATATTTCTTCCGGACACTTGAATGAAGCACATCCGGGAGGACTCATCGCGATGGGAACGATGCTCGATCCGGGAATTACGAGCATGGACAAATTCAAAGGGCAGATTGTCTGCGCGCCCGGCACACTTCCTGCCCCAACGGATTTCTTATCGATTGATTTTCACGAGTTGCCTCGTTTGCTAGGAGAAAAACTCCCGTTTCCTCACACGAAAGAACTGATGGTCCTCACGATTGGCACGAACACGCTTGTGGGCGAGATTACTTTCGTCAAAAAGAGCCAGATTGAAATGACATTGAAAGGAAAAATGACGATTGAAAAAGGACAAAAGATTGCCATTTCCCGCCGCGATAAGGCGGGATGGCGACTCGCAGGATGGGGCGTTTCCAAATAGCCCCGCTGCGGCAATATTTTTTTAATTTCTATTTTCATTTGATTAAATTTACCGCAACCATCTCTCCGAAAACTGATTCCAGCGCGCCAATGAGAACGCTTCCGATGACCATAAACAATATGGCCAAGATGATAATTCCCGGAAGAACATAAACCACGACTGCGCGAAGCTTGGTGATGTTATTCGCTACCGAAATCAAGACCACCGACAAGTAAATGGTGTAAAGGAACCAAATTATTTGAACGAGCCATCCGACGAAAGGAATCATGGTGATAATTCCAACAATGATACTCGCAAAAATCATCGGCCAAAAGAGGCGCGATCCCAAAAAATAATTTTGAACGAATGTGCCTTTGCCTCCTAACAGTTTGGCGACAAGATAATACAATCCGTATCCGAATCCTGAACCAACAGCCATCAAAATGGCAAAAACAATCGGCACCACAATAATGGCGGCGTAGGAAAGCGCTCCTAAACCAAATGCAGCCCCTCCAAATGCGACGGCTAATCCGACGAAGAATCCAGCAATAGCTCCTGCAATCCCAAATGATTTCATGGCGGTTTTCATGTCCGCGTTTTTCACATCCGCTTTCATCGTCTCTTCGGGATGCAAAATAATATCAAAATAGTGTACAACATCCATATTCTCCTCATCTCCTTTCCTTGGCGTATTGGATAACCCTCGAATGGCGCCCACCTATTTAAACTGAAACCCGCCCACGATTGAGATGGGTAAACCCGAAACACTTCGTGTGGCGCTGGATACGAATATTCTCCTAGACATGACGCGGCTGAAAATAGACGTTTTTGCGGGAGTGCGCGGCCTTGTGGGGAGTTGCGTGTTTTGCGTCCCCATTCAAGTGAAGCAGGAATTGCAAACCATTGCCATCGAAAAGGGAAAAGACGGGGTTGCGGCACGCGTGGCGCTGGAAAGCCTCTCAACCTATCAGGTAAAAGTCGTCCCCGCTACTGCTGAAGGGGGAGACCAAGCATTGCGAGAATTGGCTCAAAAAGGCTATATTGTGGCTACAAACGACAAAGGGCTCCGCCAAAGCCTTAAAAACACTCCCCAGCGAGTCATTGTCGTACGCCAGTCCAAATATTTGGCTTGGTTATAGTCCGTTTTACGTTTAACACGAACGGGGGATTTTGAATGTATTCACTCGCAACCATCCGAGACACCATACGTGTACCGCCTAACAAATTCTCCAGCGACTTGAACCAGTCGATTTTGAATATCGTCCGCACGGACTTGGAAGGACTTGTGGATTCAGAATTAGGTGTCGTGGTCGCTGTGGCAGAGGCCAAACGGCGCGGAGAGGGAAAGATTGTCCCCGGAGATGCATCGGCGTATTTTGATTCTGAAATTGTTTTACTCACGTACAAGCCTCACGTGAATGAAGTCGTGGAAGGATTCGTTTCTGAAGCCACCGAATTTGGAGCCTTTTTGAAAACAGGCCCGGTGGAAGGACTCATTCACGTTTCGCAAATCGCAGACGACTTCATTACGTACGATGCCAAAATCCCCGGATTTGCCGGACGCGATTCTAAACGAACACTCAAAATCGGCGACCAAGTCACGGCGCGCATTGTGAGCGTGTCGATGAAGAACACGCTTCCCGATTCAAAAATTGGACTCACGATGCGGCAGCCCGGACTCGGAAAGAAAGAATGGGCCAAAATCAAAAAAGTCGTCCGCACGGAAAAGAAAGGAAAAGCCCCGCCTAAGGGAGGGGACATGCAATGAGTAAAGAAAAAGCCTGCCGCGTCTGCCACAAGCTCTCGGAAGATTTGAAAGAATGCCCCGTGTGCAAGTCCACGGACCTCACCACGTTTTGGTCGGGCTTTGTTTTATTTATCAATTCGGAAAAGAGCGAGATCGCCCAAAAGATGGGAATCAAGACCAATGGAAAATATGCACTGCGCTTGAGCCGGTAAAAAGAAGGATTGTTTGGGGGAAATGAACATGCAAATCGAAATCGAAGGACGGCACAAAAATACTCTGCTTCACCGCGAAGAGATTAACTTTGAAATATTAGGCGTGAAAACAACCCCTTCTCGAATGGAGATTCGAAAAGCCCTTGCTGGACAATTAGGCGTGAGCGGCGAGCTCGTGATGATTGATGAAATCGACCACGAATTCGGCTCTACCCGCGTCGTGGGGTTCGCCAAAAAGTACGATTCAGTGGAAGAACTGAAGAAAATCGAATCCACGCACATGCGAAAGAGACACGGCGATGTGGATGCCAAAGTTGAGGCAAAACCCGCGATCGAAGGAAAGGGGGAATAAATCATGGCCGAAAAAGCAGCTGCCGGAAAGAAAGGAGGAGCTGAAAAAAAAGAAAGCAAATCAGCATTATACGATTCGAAAGGCGAACACGTTAAACGCACGCGAAAGTTCTGTCCCAAGTGCGGACCGGGTGTTTTCCTCGCTCAACACACTACTCGAGATAGCTGCGGAAACTGCGGGTTCAGCGAATGGAAAACCAAAGCGCAGTAATTGCGTATTTTCTCTCTCCCGAATGGCTGATTGCACTCAGCCTCATCGCTTATTTCTTGATTCGAAAACCATTGCACATTCTTTTCGGCGCGTTAAACGTGAAGAAAGATTTGGTAAATGGAATTATTATTTTTTTACAGCTGCTGGCGATAAGCATCGCTCTCGATTTCGTTTCGCGAGCGTTGGGCGTGAATGACACGCAGTCTGTCAATTCTGCGGCGCAAACCATTTTTGCACAGGGAATTTGGGGGGCAGGAAATCTCATTTTCAACGCGTTCGCGGAGGAAGTTTTTTTCCGCGGAATTTTGTTTTCCATTTTAGGAAGCATTCCCACTATTTTGCTTTTTGGACTCGCACATGCGGGGTACGGTTCCATTATCGAACTCCTCGGAGCGCTTGCCGCAGGATTCATCCTCATCCGCGCACGGGAACAAAATAAATCCATCTTTCCGGGTTTCATCGGACACGCGTTATATAATCTCGTCGTGGTATTCATTCTCCGACCTTTTTAGGAAAAAGGTCGATCAAAAAGAAAAATGGTGAAACACATGATTGCACTCGGATTTGAAAGTACGGCCCACACGTTCGGAGTGGGAATCGTGGATGACCAATGCAACGTGCTCGCGAACGAGAAAATGTCGTACACGCATCCGGATGCGGGAATCCATCCCCGCTTGGCAGCGGACTTTCATCTGCAAAATGGTTCCGCGGTGTTTAACAATGCTCTCGCGAAAGCCAACCTCACGATGAAAGATATCGATGTCGTGGGGTTTGCTCAGGGGCCCGGATTGGGACCGTGTTTGCGCATCGGGGCGATTACCGCGCGCTATCTTTCCTCGCGCTATTCGATTCCTATGCTGGGCGTCAACCACTGCGTGGCGCACATTGAAATTGGAAAAGAGAAAACACCCGCCAAAGATCCGGTGGTAGTGTATACGTCCGGGGCGAACACTCAAATCATTACGGAAGAAAATGGAAAATACCGCGTGTTAGGGGAGACATTGGACATGGGAGTGGGGAATGCCCTCGACCAATTCGGACGAAAACTAGGATTCGGCTTTCCCGCCGGACCCATCATTGATGAACGGTATTTTTTGGGAAAAAAATACGTGAACCTGCCGTATTCCGTGAAAGGAATGGACCTCGTTTTCGCGGGACTCTTAACGGAGGCGCAGCGGCAGATTGGAAAGCACGACGTGAATGATTTGTGCTACTCGTTCATGCACACCGCATTCTGCATGGTCGCCGAAGTCACCGAGCGTGCGCTCGCGCATTCGGAAAAGAATGAAGTCCTTGTAACAGGCGGCGTGGCGGCGTCGAAAGCCCTTGCAACTATCTTGCAAAAATTGTGTGATGAACGAGGGGCCGCGTTGCACGTGGTTCCACGCGCGTATGCGATGGATAATGGTGCGATGATTGCGTGGCAAGTGTTGATCGAACACCGCGCGGGAAGAAAACAAACCCTCGTTGAAAGTATGGTGGACCAGCGTTTCCGCACGGATCACGTGGATATATTTTGGTAAGCTATTTTGGAGTGTGATTTTTTACAATAGTATTTTTGAGTTTAGTCGACTTGTATTTTTTTGGAATAAATGCTTTGGCGCGCACTATTTTTCCGACCCATCCGCGCGAATGCAGGTCTTTTGCCAATTTTTTTTCCGAAATGGACTGGTCGTATCCCAATACAATCACGTCCGGGTCGATTTGCAAGACTTTGTCGAGAATGTTTCCCTTTCCACCCAGCACGGCACGGTCAACGACTTTCAGCGCGCGCACCATCTGCAAGCGCATCTGCTCCGAAAAAATGGTTTTGCGGTTTTTAATGCGTGCACTCGTTGAATCGCGTGCAACAATGACCGTCAAATGCGTTCCAAATTTTTTGGCGGCGTTCAAATAATGCAAATGCCCCGGGTGCAGCAAATCAAATGTTCCTTGCGCCAATACGTGAACGTCTTTTTGTTTTTTTGAAATATTTTGTACATTTTTCCGTGTTGTACGTGTTTTCATGTACTTTCTAATGCAGCAAACCTTTATATAGCTGGAATTATTGCGTTGCTTAATAATTTGTCAATCCATGGAGGATGATACTAATGGCACGAAGACGAAGACGCGCTGCCGCCACAACGGCACGCCGAACAACACGACGACGAACCGCTCGACGCAGCACCGCAACGACCGCACGACGACGAGTCCGCCGCCGATCAACTGCTCGCCGAGCAGTCGCCCGACGCAGCACCGCACGCCGCACGACAAGCACGCGACGCCGAGCGCGCCGCGCGAGCCGACGAGCATAAGTAGTTTGATGGCCGGGATCCGGCCACTTTTTTTTATAGTCCTATTTTTTCCTATTCTCTCTTTTTCTTGACCATTTTTCGAGCTATTCGGTACGGGCGTGTGCGGCGATGGACCCAAATGGCCATCCCAAGAAGGATGATGAACGCGAGCACGTTATATGGAAAAGGAACCACGTTCCAATCCGGGTCCAAATAGATGGCGATGGATGCAGCAATACCCACTGCTAAAATCATTTCGACGAGGCTCAGCAAGGGTATCCGCTTGTCGGATTTCCACTGGTTCCACTTGAAACGAAAGATAGCCCTAAATGAAATATTTTGGGTTGTTTGTTTGGAAGACTTGCTCGTGGACCGCACTACGAACACCCTGCACGAATATCGGAATTAAAGATGTTGTCGCACAATTCGGGGCCATTCGACTTATCGGCCAAATAATTCCAGCACGTGTCGCGGGCAAACCGTGCATCGTTCATATCTGGAACAGGCTTCAAGGGAATGCTTGAACAGATGGTCAAATTAGGAATCTTGAACCCCACCTTCGCGTAGCAGAGGCCTTTCTCTTCCTGCGCAGGAATGTACGCGCACGCGGCAATGGAGAGTATTTTTTCCGCAACATCCGTGATGCATGTGTATTGCGTGACGAGGTTTGTGGTTATCTTCGTACAGTACTGCCAATCCCCCAATTCTTTCGACAGTGCGAGGATGCAGGGCTCTTTTTCCTCTTTGTTGATTACTTTTTCGCAAAGCGCTTTGAGTTTTAGGCTGATAGCCAATTGCGAATAGCAGTGGTCGCGGTCAATCACATTCACGATGCTGTCGCATGCAGATGCATTTCCTGATTTGGTGGCCACTTGCCCCACGCACGAGTCGTGAGTGGTTTTAGTCGCAATATTTTCACACAATGTTTCGTCGCTCGACCCTCCTGCGGCGTTCAAAAAACAAAACTCTCCCATATTGCCGTATG
>CAYIIU010000041.1:0-9321 GCA_964363635.1 uncultured archaeon | reverse complement strand
AAAACTGAAAAAAAGAAAACGACACTAAAACAAAGAGTTATGCAACACAGCATAATTAACCCCTATTTCACTCTTTCGTCAATCCCCTACAATGTTCCCATTTTCGTGACGAATCCTTATAGGAAGACAATTCGTGGAGCATATATGGGATCCGAACGCGCACTCTTCGAATTGTTGAAAGAATTCTCGGTATACGCAGGAAAGCTCGCCCTCCCCTATTATGGGAAAATCAGTTCGACTATGAAATCCATCACCATTCACGAAAAAATCCAAGAATCCCCCGTCACCGCGCTCGATCATGGGATTCAAGAACTGCTCCTCGCCGAACTCATGCGGAAAGGGTTTTCAGACGTAGCATTCAATGGCGAAGAGGAAACCCACTTGAAATTCTTTTTCCGAACCGATTACGACAATGGAATAACAGTGCACTGCGACCCCATCGATGGAACCCGATCATTTTCAACCGGAAAAAATCGCTTCTGTACGGGATACACATTATCGCGGGCCAAAAATGGTTCGCACGATTTTTTCGCGAGTGTCGTGTACAACCCCATCGACGATAAACTTTTTTGGTCGTACGAAGATTCGGTGAGCAAACACCCCAAACAAAAGCCCGCGTTGAAAACATTTGCATCGCGTCGCTGTCTCAACGAGGACGGGGTGAAGAAACTATTAGGGATGGGATACACCCTCTTTGATCCGGGCAACGCCCACTTAGCCATCATTGATGTGGCGCTAGGAAACATGGGGGCATTTTTGCATTGGCCCATCCATGTTCACGACGCGCTAGTTCCTTTTTCATTTGCCAAAAATTATGGGGTGTTTCCAACGGACGAAAAAGGAGAATCGTTCCGCGCCTTCAAGCTGAAGCACACGCCCGCGGGTTTTTCGCGCATTCCCAGGCTATGCTACTTTGCCAACAGCGAAATCCGCGACGAAATCATTCCCATTCTGCAAAACAAAAAATATTTGCTGTAAAAAAAATAGTTCGACTTACTTCGTGAGAGCGAACTTCACCGCTTCCGGAATGAGAGAAAGCATCCCTGGATGGGCAATCATCTTGTTCACGAAGCGCGAGGGTTCGTCCATGTCTCCTTCGTGGGAAAGAAACTGTTCCATTCCCGCATCTTTGAGCTTGAGGAATAATTTGTCTATTTTCTCATCACTCAAACGGGTTTGGTACAGGTGGATTTTGTAGTGCAATTCCAACTCTTGAAAAATGGGTTCCATACGCTTCTCGTATTCGGAAAGGGGTGCTTCATGATGAATGTGGTCGTGAATGACTGTTGAGAGTATGTCGGCGGACTTGCAGTTCATGATGATTCCGCCTCCCGTATTATGGAGAAGGATAGGTCCCATTCCCCCGACGAACATCTGCGTTTCAGGGATTTCGACGTCGAACACTTCCCCATTGGTGGGTTTGACTGGCCGAATCGTCTTGATCTTCAGCAGTGCTATTTTGGACCGTGCAAGATTTTCAATGAAGACATGACGTGAGTTCTTCTGTGTCAACTGTTGGAATGCTTTCCCAACACGTGATAAGGCAATCGTCTTGTACACGCTGATTCCTGATCCGAATTCTGCGTAGATGGGATCGTCGTATCGCTGGCTATCCGTATCTTGAATCAAATATTTCGGAATTGCTATTTTTTCACGCTCTGCTATTAGATCCAAAAAACCACTCAATTCATTTTCCATAGCAGGAAAAATAGATACTAGTTTCTGCAGGTCATTTTTGCCTGAAAACGAAATTTTATATCCGTGGCTTTCCACAATTTTCTTTCCATATAATTCGCGCGTAGGGGAGCGATATTCTTCAACAGAGGGGAATAAGTCAAGCTGCAATGAAAGCAGGATGAGGTCGCTGGTAAGCTTTTTGCTGACTGTCTTGCAACTGATTTCGGCGCTCCAATTTTTCCGATTTAACCCTTTGCGGATTCGTATAGTACCATCTCCGCGCAGATAGCCTTTCAAAAATTCCAGTTTCAATTCCTCTCCGACGTTGAACAATAGGAATGGAACTTCTTTGATTGATGCACCCGCCCCCATTCCTAAAAGTTCGGAAAAGATATTCGCAAGGAGCATCCCTCCAAATTCCATCGACATTCCATTTACCTCACCGGTTTCCGGGTTGTGTTTGAGAGATCGCAGGACCGGAACATTAAACACCGTTGAAATGCAGGAAATTGCATCATCCGTGATGCCATTTTCCATGTCGTTTTTGCCAAAGGATAAAGTAATCTTTTTTTTGCCGGAGCAACCGCCCTCGGCCACGTAATATCCCAGCAACCGGCATAGTTCGGGAGTAATTGGTAAATGACTCTTGACATGGATGTCGGAGTTCTCGTGGAAAAGAGAAACATCCGCGAGAACAATGTTCCTAGAGACAAATTCGAAAAGGGGAATAGAGTTATTCTCCCAATAGGAAGAGCGCTTGTGTTTGTCTATTTCCGCACGCTTCGAATAAATTAAGTGGCGTTGCCCTTTTATCTTGATTTTTTGAATTAATTCTTTTGCTTTGAGATGTTTCGTAATAAGGGGGACCAAATCGATAGAATGGAGTACAGTGGGTTTGGGTACCGAGAGAGTAACCGGCAGGTGATCCACTCCTATTTTGAGGTCGGATACTTTCTTCCCCACAAATTTGTCTTCGTCCGCAACCATTACGCTATGGGAGGCCGTCACACGTACACGATACCCCTTTTCTAGGATGATCTCATACAATTCTTCATCGATTGGGTGCTTGAGTACACTCTGAATTTTTCGCAACGCAGGATTTGAAGCATCGGGACTTGGGGAGAAAGCCTTAATAGGATTTTCAGGTAGACCAATTGTTATAGGGTTATTTCCCAGAATTATCTCTTTTTTCGTTGTTCGGGCCAGTTCACGATTGATCAATTCGCCTATCCGCACATTTTTGAGTAAACCATCCTCCTCAACTAAAATGGGTTCTTCATAATCCACGCTCGTGGCTTTCGTTTGGTACGCCGCGTCACCGAGCAAGAGCATGTTTTCCGAATACAATTTTCGAATGGGGGGAGAACACGGAATCAAGAAAGAATTATCGCTCTTGATGTGCACATCGATTTGTTTCTCTTTCAGAAATTTTTTGAAGGCGTGGGCAGGATTCACTCCCATTCGGCATCCTAATCCTATTTTCGCACTCTCTTCATTTTCGGGTATGACCCAAGCAAAAAAATCCGGTGCAATGTTTTCACCGAAATATAGCTCGACGAATCGCGGGTCAAACTTTCCGGCGGCCCTGACTTGGTAGGAGTGCACAAAATCCGTGGGTTTGCTTTCAAATCCGGCCATTTTTCGAAAGCGTGAATTGACTCCGTCCGCTGCGACAATAATATCTGTTTTCTTCGCGCCGCCCCTACCTTTGCTCTGCGTGAACACCGTGTTTCCGCGCACATTAATGACACTCGTGGAGAGTTGAATGTCCGCCCCGGCTTTTTTGGCTTGTTGATAGAGTGTCTTGTCAAACTTGCTCCGGTCCATGACGTAGGCCACGGGTTTCTTGGACTCGATGCGTAGTTGCGTATTGTTGGGAGAATAGATTTTGGCTCCGTAAATGTTATTCGTAAAACTGTCCTTCAAATCAAACCCCAATTCAGAAGTGTTGCGCGCGGAGATGAGCCCCGAACAGTGTTCCGGAATCCCTATTTCGGCGTGGTCTTCAAAAACCGTCACGGGAAAGTTCTTTTCGGCCAGTCTCCGTGCGAGGCGGAGTCCGGCGCTGCCTGCCCCTATAATGGAAATCTGCTGGTCCATACATTCAACGCGGGTGAATCATTTTTAACTCCAAGTCGCCCCGCTCGATGAAAAGGGCTCCTGCCTCATTTTTAGAGGCTTTTAGGGATAGAATATCCTATGAGGGGCTCCCACACGTGGATCGTTGTTTTGTTCTCGGCGCTCCTGCTTATTCCGGCTTTCTTCTGGGTTGGAGCAAAACTGCTTAACATGCGTATTGACGGATGGCCGCTGGCCGCGATGGTTTTCATCATTCTCTTTTTTTTGTTGCTGAAAAAATAGGAGAGATTAACGCCGCGCATTAATCGTCCAAACGAATTTCTCCGCTCTTCCAAGATTTATTTCCCCGCACGGGAGAGGTTCGCACCGGCGCGCTTCGTCCCGTGTTGCGGACGCCCGATGAGCTTCGAAGGATAGGATTGTCCGACCCTTCCACGCTTCCGCGTACTACACGTACGCTCACGAAGATTAATCCCACGATGAGGAGGAACCCTAAGACTAATGGTCCCGTGTTTCCGACGAAGCCGACTAACCCTGAAATGATGGATGAACCATCTACACCCGCTTCCTTATTGGCAACCGGCTTGGCGGTTCCGCTCGAAAATAATAGCGGTGGGTTGACGATGATGCTTTTCAGCGCTTCCAACTTGGATGAGGCTACGCCAAACGTAAATGTTTCTTTGGTCGTGAGCACGATGTCAATCGTCTGTCCTTCGAACAAGTCGCTTAGTTCAAATTGCACGAGAGGATCTTCTTTCAACACGGTCATCGCGTACGAGGATTCTATTTCACTCGCATTCGTGGAGAATGTTTTGGGGATGTCCTGCACGAGCTTGACGTTTCCTTTATTTCCCGTGTTTTTCATCGAGAAGATGAGCTGCAACACATACTTTCCTTTTTCCCCTTCGACGGGAACCATCTTCACGGTTGGAACGATGTTCCATTCGGTGATGGCGTTTTCCGCATCAATCTTCATTTGGGGGTTGTCCGCGTTGAAACCCGCACTGGTAATCATCGCGAGGAGGTTATCCATGGCGAATGATAACGTTCCCGCTTCCGGAAGAACGGGCTCTTCACCCAATTCTCCTGAATTTGAAGACGTATTCGAAGGAGTGGTAGGCGCGCTCGGCGTGGGCTCCGTTGCAGGATCCTTCACCACCCGCGTCGTGGACGCGGTGCAAGCATCGGAGCCAAAAACAAACTTTAGACTGGTTCCAATGGAGTTGGGAATAACAAACGGCCCTGACCATGATGTCGCGGCGATTCCAATTTTTGAAATGGAAAACGTTGCTTTTCCAGCAGGAGTAACACGAAGATGACCATTCGAATACGAGCTTCCCGATGCTTTTGCGGTGATGGTCTCTCCCGCATACACAATCGCAGGGATGTCAAACGTCACTTCACACGCCCCGCCGCCACCGCCACCGCCGCCACTACTATTGTTGTTATTGTTATTGCTGTTATTATTCGTATTCGTGCATCCGGTCGTGGCAACATCATAAGAGTCGTTGGCACTGCTCCTGTTTCCCGCGCGATCCACCGCTTTGACCCAGTAATAATACGTGGTACAGGCGGCGAGTCCGGAATCATCATAGCTTGATCCTGAAGGCGTTCCAGTGGGAGAGCCCGGAATCGAATCGCTGGTGGTGCGGTAGACTTCATACTTGTCTAGTCCTGAACCCCCGGAGTTATCCGAAATATCCGGCCATTCTAGGGAGAGGCTGTCATTGTCCACGCTGCTCGAACTGATGTCTGAATCATCGATGCTTCCGGGGGCAGTCGTGTCATAATTGATGGTTTTGTTCACATCGCCAGAGGCATTTCCCAGTGCGTCTTTCACTTTGACGGTAATGACTTTGTTTCCTTGCGACGTGTCGCATCCGTTTGCAGTAATGTCAAACGTGTCAATGGTTAGAGCATAGTCCTTCTCCACAGGCGTGCCACTGTTGCATTGAAATACGGCCTTTGCTCCGCTTCCCAATCCTACTCCTGCATCGCTCGCAGTGAACGTGAAGACGGGGGTCGAATCATTAGTATATGAGGTAAGTGAGAGTTCTCCGCCTGAAAATGTGGGGGCGGTCGTGTCCACTTTCAAATCAAATGGAGAAGCATTCGTATCGGCAATATTTCCGGCTGCGTCCGTGGCTTGAATGACAAGCATTCCATTTTCATTCGAAAAAAGAACACCGGCAAGAGGCAATGCGGCGAATGCACCGCTGCCCATGCGATATTCGAGTGTGCACGGTGTCTCATTGCACGTCGCGGTCATCGTTGTCGCAGCATTGCTCCATGTTCCACTAATGATGTTCGTGTCGAACGACGGACCCGTAATGACTGGTGCGGTGGAATCAAATGTTATTTGAGCAGCATCGGAATAGTCAAGCGAAACATCGTTGATGTCACGCACTTCGACAAAAATGTATTTGTTCCCGTCGCTTTGTCCAGCCAGACTAAACGTGTGCGAGCATGGCATTCCTGTGACAATTAAATTTTCGTCGCACGTTGAGATCCAATCAATAGGACCGATGGCAGAAACATTTACATCAGTCCCATTGTTGAACGTGGCATCATCGCTCAACCAAAAATAAAATGCTTCGGTTGCAAATCCAATATAGTTGGGGTCCGTGTACGTGAAATTGACGTCCAAATCGTTTGCAGGATTGAGCGTGTAGGGGCCATTGTCAATCGTCACCGTGGCTTGCGCCCACACATTAACACTCAAAAAAATCAAACTCGCTAAAACAATCATCCACGCACGATTCATTCCATTTCCCCCTCTATGTCCATTACTCTTTTTTGATGAGTATTTAAACCATTCGAGTTATAGACCATTTATCAGTCATTTAAGGTACATTCAGGGGATGAAGGATAGGATTATTTTCTCAAAAGGGGGTATTCTTTCATGGAACAGCTTCGAACGGTTTTCTTTCTAGGACTTTTAACAGGGCTCCTTCTCCTCATCGGGGGGGTTTTCGGCGGACCCGATGGTGTAGTGGTCGCGTTTGGTTTTGCCATTTTGATGAATGGAATATCCTATTTTTTCTCTGACAAAATTGTGCTGGCAATCTACCGCGCGCAACCCGTGGATGAAAAAACAATCGAAGGAAAACGCATTCACTCATTAGTGCGAAACGTTTCCATGCAGATGAAAATCCCCCTGCCCAAACTTTTCATCGTGAATGAAAAAAGTCCCAATGCGTTTGCCACGGGAAGAGACCCTGAACACGCGGCCATTGCATTCACGCAGGGAATACTCCCGCTGTTGAACGACGAAGAATTGACGGGGGTTATCGCGCACGAACTCTCACATGTAAAAAACCGGGATGTTTTAGTGGCAACCATGGCAGCCACCATTGCTGGAGCCATTGGAATGCTCGCGCACATGATGCAGTGGGCGGCGTTTGGTTCACGCGACCGCGATTCGAAGAATATTATTGGACTCATTGTCATTGCCATCTCCGTTCCCATCATCGCCATGCTCATCCAGCTCGCCGTGTCCCGCTCACGAGAATTTTTGGCGGATGAAACCGCCGCGCACACGCTTCACACGGGAAAAGGTCTTGCTTCGGCGCTGGGAAAACTAGAAAAGGGCATCCACCACGTTCCGTTTTCCAATGCCAACTCGGGAACGGCGCATTTGTTTATCGCCAATCCATTTGCGGGATTAGGCATCATCGAACTTTTTCACTCCCATCCGCCCATGCATGAACGAATAAAACGTTTGGACGCTTTTCGTTCGTAAACGTGGATTCGGGCGGTTTTATAATCATTGAACGTCTCTCTCTCCCTATGAAAATTCCTTGGTTGACCGTCCTTTTTACGCTCATCATCCTGTACGTGGCGGTGACGCAGCTCGATCTTCCCCGTCTCGCGGAAACGTTTCAGCTCGCAAGTTTGGATTACATTTTGTATGCGTTAGGGGCGTGGGTCTTTTTGATTACGCTCAAAGCATTCAAGTGGCAGCGTCTCGTGGTCTCATTGAATGGAAAAATTTCCATGATAGAATCAGTCACCGTGTTATTCATCGGTCTTTTCGTGAGCGTGATTACCCCCGGCCGTTTAGGGGATTTTGTCCGGGCATTTTATGTGAAGGACCGCCTCGTGCTTGGAAGAGGAATTTTGGCAGTGATCGTGGCCCGTGCCATGGACATCATCACCCTCCTCATCTTTGCGGGCATTGGACTCATTCTCCTCACGCGCGCGAATGGAATCGAAGTCATTTCCCCCGAACTGGTATTGCTGTTGATTGTGTGCAGCCTCATTGGATTGTTTGTGGGCCTCAACAAGCGCGCGGCCAAAAAACTGTTCGTTCTGTTCCAGCGTTTCATTCCGGAGAAAATAAGGGAACTCGTTGTGCGTCATGGCCGAACCTTTTACGAAGCGGTCCCCCTCTTCAAAACTAATTTTTTGCAGATTGTGTTGGCATTCATCGCGAGCACCTTCGCGTGGATTCTCACCGTGACATTTGGATGGATGCTCATGCAGGCGCTCCACCTTCCGTTAGACTGGACCTCTGCCCTAGCGGTCATCCCTATTTTAGCGTTAGTCGAAATAATTCCGGTAGGCATTTTAGGGATTGGAACGCGGGAAATCGCCGCAGTAATCGTGTTGGGGGCGTATGGTATTTCCCCCGAGCACGCAGTGGCGTATTCTCTTTTGTATTTTGCCATGGGATACATCCCCAGCTTCGCCATCGGCGCCGTGTTATTCAACCGCAAACCCGTGCAATTCGGCGATAATATCAATGCGTTCATTCCGCAGCTGTTCAAAAAAAAGTAGCGTTAAAATAAAAAAAAATAACCAACCATCGTTTTGATGGCGAGCCGGACTAATTCCCCGCATTAGCACGCCGTACTCGCACGATTAGTTGGCGGCGCGCACATTTTCGTAGAGAATGAATCCATTGTCCTCATACAACACGGGATAGTTTTGAAGCTCGGGGAAGACGCGCGTGTTAACCACAATGTATTTTTCATCGAACGCGGCCACGCAGGGCACGCATTGTTCCTGAAGCATTTTCCAAAAGGCTTCCGTGCGTTGGAGAATTGCAATGACCGATTCAACATTCGTTGTGCGCCACAGGAAGCTGTTGACAAAGTGTGCGGCAAGCATGTCCGGTGGAATCGTGCGGGAATATTCGCCCATTTTCCCCTGCCCGGGAGAGAGGAAAAGAACGTGCGTTCCCTCTGGAATTTTTTCTCGAATGGCCAGGGCAAATTGCGCCTCTTCAAGAGTGGATTTGCTTCCGTTGGCGAGGTGAATTAAATTAGGTGACGTGACTACCACCCCCACACTCATCAAGAGAATGACAACCGCCCCTGCTTTCCACGTGTGTGGCGTCAAAAAACGGCTGCACTCGTACGCGGCGCCCAACACGGCACCCAATGACGCGAGGACCAAGAGCTTGGGCCCAAAGACGAAAGAGGGGAAGGCCAAACCCGCAAGGTAACCCGCCGCCCCCACTCCGAACAAAATAATAGGATACTTCATTTCATTTTGAAAAAATTTTTGTCCGCGGGCAAGTCGAACACTGCTTCCAACCCCCCACACGAGAATGGGGATAAT
>CAYIIU010000040.1:0-10580 GCA_964363635.1 uncultured archaeon | reverse complement strand
CTATCCGCAGCGCATTCGTTTGAATATTCGTGAGCGTGACCACGTTGTTGGACGTGTTTACTCCTTGCGGCAGGAGCGTGGTGTCCACGGCCGCGCTGCTGGGGAAGTGGAATCGGATTTGCGTGTTGGCCGGGATGTGGATATTCGCGCTCTCAATGAAATCCACGAGTGCAATCTCGCTGACTTTCCATCTTGTGGAGCGTCCCTGCGACTCGACTTTAATCTCTTGCACGAGTCCTTTAGGATACGTGTACGACATCGTGAGCGTGGGTTCGCCGTCCGCCGTGCGGTTCAACAAAAATTCCACGTTCTTGACCGCTCCTTCGGACCCGATGTGCGGACTCACAAATGGATAATCTTCTTTCCATTCATTCAAATTGGGTGTGTTCTCCACAAAATCGGTTCCGAACTGCGCGGCTTCTCCGGCTAAAAAGTTGAAAAAGAATCGCTCTTCCACGGTCGCGGAGCCGTTTTCGCTGACGAACACATCAATCCCATGAAACCCAATTCGTTTTTCGGTGACGCGGGATGTTACATCTTGCGCGAGCACCGACATTCCCATCAGGATGAGCAATACGGCGATTATCCCAACTCTCATTCCTGTGTGCGTTGACATAACCTATCATAATAGTTGAACTCGTTTTTAATGCGTGGGGGTCCCTTGTCGAGCATCAGACATTTTCGTTTCATTGCTCGTTGATTTTTATACTTGAAACTCGTAAGCATATTGCATGCACGTTCGCTTTCTAGGTCATTCTTCCTTTCTTCTGGAGTTTTCCGACTCCACCGTACTCATTGACCCCTGCGTCCACTGCGTTTCATTCGGTCAGAACGACCGGAAGATTCCTTCTCCCATCAAAATGGAGGATTTTCCCAAAATATCACTCATTCTTATCACGCATGAACACGAGGATCATTTTGACAAAAAAACGATTGAATACTTGGCCAACCGCGACGGAACGTGTGTCGCGGCGCACGATTCCGTGTTGAGCGAACTCAATATTCCCGCGCGCTGCAAACGCGCCGTGAATTCGGATATGCTCCTCAACCTCCGCGGCGTTCATGTGAGAGTGGAAGTGGCGCATCATCCGCAGGCGTTTTATCCCATGGCATACGTGGTCACCGCGGACGGCATTTCGATTTATCATGCGGGCGATTCGGATTTGATTGAAGAGTTTTCTCCGGATTTCAATGCGCATGTCGCGTTGCTTCCCATCGGAGGAAACATCACCATGGACATCGTGGACGCGGTCAAGTGCACGAAAGTGCTGAAGCCGGATGTGGTCATTCCCATGCACTACAACACGTTCGACATCTGCATGGCCTCTCCCGAGGAGTTCGCCAAAAAGATTGAGAAAAGCAACCTCAAAACTCGCCCGGTTGTTTTGGCACCCAATGAGCGTTTCGAATATAACCTGCCTAAAATAGTCTGATTATTTTTTTTCGAATTTTTTTGGTTGTTGTTTTAGTCGATTTTACTTTTTTGGTTTCCGTAGAGTATCGTTCCGGCACGCTCACCATCATCAAGTCGTGTGCTGCGGTGACATTCTTGAACACGGCCGCGGCTTCCTTGGCCATATCTTTTCCGTTGGGGTAGCGTGCGGAGAAGTGCGTGAGAATAAGTTGCTTCACTCCCGCGTGCTTGGCCACCTCGGCCGCCATTTTTGCGGTAGAGTGCCGCACCTCAATCGCGCGATCTTTTTCAGTTTCCAAAAATGAGGCTTCGTGCACCAAAATATCCGTTTTCATGTTTTTCACCGCATCTACGTAGTGAGCATGGGGAAACGTGTCCATGATGTAGGCAATCTTGGTGCCGTTCATCGCCTTGGAATAGTCCATAACCATGTTGGGCGTGTATTTTTTGCCCGCGTGCACAATCGTTTCCCCGCGCTGCAATTTTCCCCACAGCGGTCCCATGGGAATCTTCAATTTCACCGCTTTCGCTCGCTGGAATTCTCCGCTTTTGCTTTCCGCTTCGAAGAAGAATCCGTAGCACAATGAGGAATGATTCAATTTGACTGCAGAAATGGTAAATTCTTTGTCATCCACCAACACACCTTCTTGAATCTCATGCGGGATTATTTTGAAACTGGGAAAGAAGTCCGCCAGTTGCACGCTCAATGAAACAAATTCTCCAATTCCGCGCGGTCCGTAGATGTGCAAATCACTTGAACGTTCTTGCGATGTCATCGTGGCGAGTAGGCCCGGAAGTCCCAGCGTGTGGTCGCCGTGGAAGTGCGAGATGAAAATGTGATTGAGTTTCAAGTAACTCAAACCTGCGCGCATCAATTGCTGCTGTACCCCTTCCGGGGTGTCAAACAAAAACCAATTCCCCCGATACACTAA
Source organism: uncultured archaeon (assembly GCA_964363635.1). Taxonomy (GTDB): domain Archaea; phylum Iainarchaeota; class Iainarchaeia; order Iainarchaeales; family VGJJ01; genus VGJJ01. Next base: position 8,234 of record CAYIIU010000040.1, on the reverse strand, counting down.
AGCCATGCTGGAAAGGTTCCGCTCCGGCGTGGGCGTGGAGCACGAGGTTCCTAGGAATGTGAGTTGGATGCTCATACCTATTCTGCGGGCAAAAACCCTTTATATATCGCGTCTTTGCACGCTCAAATAGCTCCTTCGCTTTGATTTTGGCTTTCCTTTTTAATCCATAAACGCCCCTTTAGTATAATGCCTCGTTCTCCCAAAAAGGAAATTTCTGCGCCCGCGCCTGCCCCCGTTCATGTGGAAGAAATGACCATTGTGGAAAAAGCCGAGCTTGAAATCCCTTTGAATTTCAAATCCACCGAAGAAATAGATATCCCTTCTTCATTAGTCGAGCAAGTCATCGGTCAAGAGAAGGCTGTGGAAATCATTCGAAAAGCGGCTTCCCAAAAGCGAAACGTCTTGTTGATTGGTCTTCCCGGAATTGGAAAATCCATGCTGGCGCTAGCGATGAGCGAAATCCTTCCCATTTCGCGCTTGTATGATGTGCTCATGTACCCTAATGATGAGGACCAGAATAATCCGCGTGTGCGTGTAGTGCGTGCCGGCGAAGGAAAACAAATCATTTACCGCACGCGTTTAGAGGCGCAGAAAGCCGAAGACAATATGCGCTTGATGGGAATGCTTTTTCCCATTGGATGGTTCCTCATCTCGTACATCGCGTGGACATTAGGATGGGTTCCCGATGTCGTGTACGCTGCGACACTCATTCTTGGCGGCCTCTTGATTTTCGGTTTCGCTTTAGGCACGCAAATGAACCGCCCCACCGTGAAACAGACTCCCAAATTATTAGTGGATAACTTTGGCCGTAAAACCGCTCCTTTTTCTGAAGCCACGGGTGCGAGAGCGGGAGCGCTGCTCGGGGATGTACGTCATGACCCTCTTCAGTCATTTGTAAATGTGAACAAATTGTTTTTACGAGTGAAAACTTCTCATGGTTTTGAAATGAAAGAGAAAATGTTTGGTGAGCTTTGGGATGAGTTAATCCCAAAGTATTGGGGCGAATTAATTCGAGATGAAAAAGGAAATGAAGCATTTCATCTGCGAGAAGAAGATGCCATTTACACTTTGGGACAAAAGGACGGCAAAACCGACTGGGTTCGCATACTATCCTTAAACCGCCGACCGTATGAAGGAGAAATTACTGACATCAAAGTCGACGAAGACATCCTTTCAGTTACCCCTGAACACGGCGTTATTCTATCCAACAAAGACAAGGACGCTGGAAAGATTGGTTTCTTGGATAAGCTCATTCATTTGAAGCTGGAAAAAGTTTTGGCGAAGGGATAGCTGAGAATAAATACTTATTCCAAACTTTATTCGATTTCACCACCTCCTTCCGAATTTTTCGTTCGTCTGCGCGTTGCCCGGTCGGTATGTCTTCCAAGAGGGGCGGGGGTTGCGTGCTAATCCTTCTTCCCGTCTTGTCGTTACAAAAGTGTAACGAAAATAGCCTTTTTCGTTACAAGAGTGTAACGATTTTTAAACCGTTGGGGCGTTGTAATAGTTATGGAAAACGAGAAGATTGTCACGCGCGTCTTGGAGGCGAATGCCGAGAGCTTGAAAAGGATTGAACATATCGAAAAGAAACGGTTTGCATTTGATGCCCTCCTTAAAGTCGTAAATGAAAAGGAATACTTTCTTGGGATTACGGGCCTGCGCGGCATCGGCAAAACCGTTCTCCTTTTGCAGTTGGCACGGGATGCGGGGGGTGTTTACTTTTCGGCCGATGACCGTGAGCTGCGGGGCGTGGACTTGTATGACATTGTAAAAGCCCTTTCAGAGGCAGGCCACCCGTTGCTTTTTGTGGATGAAATTCATTCCAAATCAAAATGGGACGGGGACCTCAAGACTATTTTTGATGAGAAGCTCGCCCGTGTGATATTCTCTGGTTCTTCCGCTATCCAACTCAAAACACTCAAAGCAGACCTTTCAAGAAGAGTGGTGATTGAACACCTGCGCCCCGCCAGCTTTAGAGAGTGGCTGGCTATCAAAAAAGGAATTATCATTCCAAAACTTACTCTCTCGAATCTGATTAAAACAAAGGCCGAGATTGCACGAAAATACGGACACGTCAATGTTCACTTGCCCGAGTATTATGAGAGCGGGGGCGTCTTATACAACGCCAAGACTTATTTTTACAAAACGATTATCTCCACGATTGAAACGATTGCCTCCAAAGATCTTTCTTCAGCAAGGGGGTTTGACAAGGACACCGAGGAAAATTTCTTTAAATTGCTTCAAGTAGTAGGGACTTCCAAACCGTTGGAATTGAGCTATTCTAAGATTGGGGATGCCATTGGAAAAAACAAGGTGTGGGTCATGCGGTTTCTCTATAATGTGGAAAAGACGGAGGCTATCAAAAAAGTATATTCGTGCGGCGCCTCCTCCAAGAGTCATCGGAAAGAGGCCAAATTCTATCTTCCATTTCCCTATCGGAGCGCGTTGTGTGCTTCTCAGGGAAAGCAACCGGATAAAGGTGCATTGCGGGAGGAATTCTTTGTCAACCATTTGGACTGCTGCTATTTCAGGACGAGCGGCGACCCGACACCCGATTTCAAATATGAAGGAATGACGTTTGAAGTGGGCGGGAAAAACAAAAAAAACACGCAGGGAGCCGACGTTGTGGTTACGGACACGCTTGACACGAGCGGAAACAAAATACCCTTATTTGCCATTGGCCTGCTATAAAAAACAAATTAAAAAAAGAGTTATTTTTATTGAGTCTGTAACTGAAAACCTTGCAGGATACGATTATGGTGCGTGGATTGACTGGTTCTACAATCATGTCATTCACTACTCTAAGGATCCAAGCAAAAAAATCAACGTGCCCTGTAATTTCCTTCCTGCGACAGGATGGGAACAGTTGGTTCGAAAGTTAACGGGTTTGTCTCCTAAAATATCAATAAACTTGGGAATTTATCAGCATCTTAATCCTGAGAATCACCATCTTTTCGTGTACGAAAAGTAAGAACATTATCAAAGCCATTTCAATTTTTTTCAATAACCCCATTTCCGTTAGAATTTTTCGTTCACCTGCGTGTCGCTCGGCGTAAACCTTTCTTCATTTCAGCGTCATTTTCTCGGCGGTTTACCCTCCATCCACAATGAGTTAACCTCAAACGATTCAGTTACTCCATCTCATGCGGGAGTTGATGGGATGGATCAAGATAATGCGTTAGTGGTTTTTCAGGATAAGGAGATTCGTCGGGTTTGGCACGAGAATCAATGGTTTTTCTCGGTTATAGACATAATTTCGGCTTTAGATGCGAGTAACCTTCCGAAGCGGTATTGGTCTGATTTGAAAACGAAGCTTTTGGAAGAAGGTTTTGAACCGTACGATAAAATCGTACAGTTGAAATTGCTTGCAGAGGATGGGAAAATGCGTGAAACGGATTGTGCAAATACCCAATCGATGCTTCGTATTATCCAGTCTATTCCCTCCACCAAAGCTGAGCCTTTCAAGCGTTGGCTCGCCCAAGTAGGATATGAACGTGTAGAAGAAATTCAAGACCCGGAGTTGGCTCAAAAAAGAATGAGAGAACTGTACCGCGTGAAAGGGTATTCAGATGAATGGATTGAGAAAAGGATGCGGGGAATTGCCGTTCGCGATAAATTAACCAATGAATGGAAAAATAGGGGAGTAGAGGAAGGCAAGGAGTTTGCTATTTTGACTAGTGAAATTTCTAAAGCGACGTTTGGTTTGACTCCATCCGAGTACAAGGAGCATAAAAAGCTCAAAAACGAAAATTTGCGCGACCACATGAATGATTTAGAGTTGATTTTCACCATGCTGGGGGAAGCCTCCACCACCAAAATCGCGCAAATAAAAGATGCCAAAGGATTTGAACCCAATAAGCAAGCCGCTGTCAAAGGGGGAAGCATCGCAGGAGGAGCTCGAAAAGAGTTGGAGAAAGAGATTGGAGAATCAGTCGTTACCCCCGAAAATTTCTTAGAAGAACCTGAAAAATTGAAGCGGAAAAGACTCACAGAAAGTAAAACGCCCTCTCAAAAGCCAAACCTATTTAATCGCGTAGAGGACAATAGTATGAGTTATGCCGGCCCCCTCCCAAACCTCCGAAAAACGAGCCTCAAAGATCTCCAAGCGCTCCTTTCGGGGGCACGTGTATAATGTTACGACTGAAAGCGGAAACTTATTTGTTAGCAAAATGTTAGTCAAAAATTCCGGCGGCCTCGGCACGCCGGCTCATTTGCGTGTGGAACCGGGCTTGATTCACCGTGCTTCTGGTGGAGTATTATTCACGGATGAAATCGCCACGTTAAGCATGAAGTCGCAGCAAGAGCTTCTCACCGCAATGCAGGAAAAAAAATACCCCATCACTGGTCAAAGCGAAATGTCCAGTGGAGCGATGACTCGCTCGGAAGCCGTTCCCTGTGATTTTGTCCTCGTTGCGGCGGGAAACTATCACGATTTAGAGCACGTTCATCCGGCGTTACGTTCACGTATTCGCGGATACGGGTATGAAGTGTACATGAACTTGGACATGGACGATACTCCTGAAAATAGGAAAAAAATTGTCCAGTTTGTCGCGCAGGAAGTGCGCAAGGATGGAAAGATTCCTCATTTTTCTAAAGAAGCAACGGAAGTGATTCTCTTCGAGGCCAAACGCCGCGCTGGGAGGAAGGGAAAACTCACGCTCAAACTCCGCGACCTCGGCGGACTCGTACGAGCGGCGGGAGATTTGTCTAAAGAAAAGGGCCACGCCCTCGTTTCAGCCGAAGATGTGTATGAAGCCCGCCTCACCGCGCGTACGCTCGAACAGCAGATGATGAACAAGATGCTCGAGCAGAAGCGTGATTATGAAGTGTACAAGTCCATCGGCTCCGCAATAGGTCGCGTGAACGGTTTGGCCGTGTCCGGAGACGGAGATGCAGGAATGATTCTTCCCATCGAAGCGGAGATTGCTCCTGCTCAAAGTTCTAGTGAGGGAAAATTAATCGCCACGGGAAAGTTGGGAGAAATTGCCAAGGAAGCCGTTCAGAATGTGTCTGCGCTAATCAAGAAAGTTTCAGGCAAGGACATTACCAAGCACGACGTGCACATTCAGTTCCTGCAGACATATGATGGTGTCGAAGGCGACTCTGCCTCGTTGAGCGTGGCCACGGCAGTCATTTCCGCGCTGGAACAGATTCCAATCAAGCAAAACATGGCCATGACCGGCAGTTTAAGTGTGAGAGGGGAAGTGCTTCCCGTGGGTGGCGTGACCAGCAAAGTCTACGCCGCCGCGCGCGCAGGTTTTGCGGAAGTGATTGTTCCGCGAGCGAATTTGGCCGACATTGTTCTCTCCAAAAAAGAGTTGAACAACATCAGGGTCATTCCCGTTTCCACGTTAAAGGAAGTGTTGGACAATGCATTTGTTCACAGCAAAAAATCCGATTCTTTTTTGCACGGTTTGGGGAAACTCATCTCGTTCAGCGTCACGGAGCCCATCAATAAAATTCTCGAAAAAACGCTGCCTCGGATGTAGTATTTTTTTTAATTATTTTATTTTCCCGCCATCTGTGCGGCGCTTCGCTGTACGAGGATCTTTCCATTTTCCAGATTGAAATCATCGATTCCCAATTGGATTTTCTTGCTTTTCATGGAAAACTCCAATATTCCTTTCTCTTGGGAAATCTTCTCCACTTTGCCTAACCATTTTCCGGTTTTCGAGTACACGGGCAATCCGATCAGGAGCGTGGTCACCTTCTTTCGGATGTCGAACACGCTCGTTGCGCGGTACGCTCCGAAGAATAATACGAATGAAACGATCAGCAGGCCCAAGAACCAATTCAGGGTGGTGGTTCCCACTAAAACGCCTTTGGCGGTTCCCAATAAAATGGCTCCCAATATCACCGCGACGGCGGAGAGCAGATACGTGTGCATCAAATAGGCTTTTTTTAATTGCACCGAGTCTGCTCCTTTTCCCACGAGGAATGATAGCCCCGTAATGGCTCCGAACATGATGATGAAATCCACGCCCACGCCAACGCTTACTATTCCCGTTTGATATAGTCCATTTTGAATGGCATAATACGCATTAATGGCGTGCGGCGCCGCGGAGAACAATCCGAATGCGGCGAACATGATAGCTCCCACATAGAATGGAAAACTCACGCGTTGCGCGGAAATGGATGAGGCTATTTCTTTGAATACGCTGAACAATCGGTCTTCCCACCCGAATCCTTTCAGCACTAAATAGATTCCAAAAAATCCTGCCACGAGCTGCAATCCAATCGTGGGCAGCAGCAAGTAAAGCAAAATGACGATGCCCGGAATCCCAAAAGCCAGTCGTGCCAAAAAGGGGTCGCGCAGGGCTTCTTTAATCGTGTAAAATGTCGACTCGACTTCTTTGGCTTGCTTGATAATAACGGTGCGTTTGGAAATGATGGGTGCCCTGCTTTGCAGGATGGGCGTGATTTGGTCATCCTCCGCTCCATCCGTGACTAAAACAAATGCTTCCGCGTGGAATGTTTCCAAAAACGCATCCAATTGTTCGTTGATGCGCACGTCGCTTTCAAATCCGAATTTTTTGCTCCCCACAAGGGTAATAATTTCCAGCGTCTCATATTTTTCTTTCAGCTCATCATACTGCTGGATGGCCATGAACAGGCAGTTCGCGTCCGAGTCTTCCGGGTCGGCCAACGCCAGCTTGACCGCGGCGCGGAGGTTATCCTTCCGTCCGATGATGGGCCCGTCTATTCCAGCCTTGCGGCCAAAATCATTATCTCGGTCCACGCAAATCACGGCAATAGCTTTCTCAGGCATAGATACCATTACTTAAAAAGGGGAAAATATTAACCTATGCCGGTTATCCTTGGTATTGGGTGAATAATCCTATGACAAAACGTTTTGGAAAGGTGGAAAGCTACAAGGTCAAGCAGGCCTTCTTCGCCACCGTCGTATTGGTCATCATCGTCGCAGCCTATTTCATCCTCACGAACGCGTACCTCGTCGCCGACACGGTATTGCTCGTCGGGGGATTCGTCCTCTTCCTCTTCCTCGTGAAGCAGTACGACTTCCTCCTCACTCTCAAAGAGTATGAGCGCGCAGTCATCTTTCGCTTTGGTCACGTGAGCAGGGTGGGTGGTCCGGGCTGGACGTATATAATTCCCGCTCTCGAGAGTTTCAAGATTGTCGATTTGCGCACGCAAACATTGGATGTGAAGCCCCAAACTATCATCACCAAAGATAATGTCGTGGTCACGATTGATGCAGTCATTTATTTGTTTGTCAAAAAAGACGACCAGTCGGTCATCAATTCCGTCATTGAAGTGGATGACTATCGTCAAGGTGCTTCAAAGTTTGTTCAAGCCACCCTGCGTGATGTGGCTGGCGGTTTGACGCTGCAGGAATTAATTTCCGACATTGGAAAGTTGAATACGCAATTGCACAAACAGCTTGTACAGATTGCCACGAATTGGGGGGTGTCAGTAGAGAGTGTGGAGCTGCAGGAGCTGGTCATCCCCAAAGAGATTGAGGAAGCCTTTTCCAAGCGTGCCGCTGCCGAACAAGGAAAGCTAGCGCAGGTGCAAAGGGCATTGGGAATGCAGGCTGAAATCGATTCCATCCGTGAAGCGGCGCAGAAACTGGACGACAAATCCCTTTCCTATTTTTACATCAAAGCATTGGAAGTCTTGGGCCAAGGTGCCTCGACCAAATTCATTTTCCCGCTTGAACTCTCAGGTTTGATTCACAAGCTCTCCGAAAAAACAAGCGATGTCCATTCCAAGAAAGATTTGGAGAACATTTTCGAACAGTATGCGCCCCAACTCTATCGCGCGCTGCAGGATGGAAAAGAACCACCAAAGCGTAAGTTGGGTGGAAAAAAGAAAAAGAAGAAATGAAGTTGTGTGTGTATGCCTGTATATGGAAAGGGTCGCCGGTTACGTACTATTTATCCTACTTCCCCCATGCAAATTCGCTATATTCCTAAAGTGAAGAGAGCAGGACATGAAAAATACGAATATCGAGAGAGTCGAGATTGGTCAGAAAAAAGGACAAGTCTTCGAAATTTATCATCGAATTTGCAAGTGGATTTTGACGCGTGGATAAAGAAGCGGCACAGTGAATCAGGAAGGAGTGTTAGAATATTAGATTGGGGATGCGGTGTTGGCACAGCCATTTCTCGATTGGCAACCAATAATGAAAATTTTGTAGAAGCATTTGGATATTCTCATTGCTGTGTTGCATAACTCTTTGTTTTAGTGTCGTTTTCTTTTTTTCAGTTTTC
>CAYIIU010000039.1:8183-11593 GCA_964363635.1 uncultured archaeon | reverse complement strand
GCATATTGTGTCATCTTACACGTTAATTCTAATTTTGGCGCGATAAGAAAAAAAAAGGAGACCAAACACAAATGGCTAAAAAAACACGCGGAACACGAATGGCTGCCGCAGTCAAACGAGCGAAGAAAACGAAGGGCGGAAAAGGCCGAGTCAAGCACCGCAAAGTCGGAAAACGAATCATGAAGACGTAAATCAAACTTTTTTTGTAAAAAGTTTGATCAAAAAACGATAAAAACGAATGAGCACGCGTGCAGTCTGTTTCTACGCGTGCTTTATTCACTATTTTTTCTTTGCTCTCACCATTTCGTCATTCTTTTTCATCCCCGTTTTGATTAGTTTCTTTATTAGCGCTGCAGGGAGTTTTTCATCAAGGGAAAAACGCAACGTGGCCTTGGACGTGCGGTATTTTTTCACTTCGTCCCGCAACGCGTCCATGGCATCTACCATAGCATACAATCCGATGTGCCCTTTCGCGTGCGCGAAATACGCAAGCCGACCATGGTATCCGTAGTAGGGCATTCCATAGCTGATTTTCTCCACCGCGTGCGGAGCGGTGGTTCAAATGATTTTTCGCAACTGCGTGAGCATCGTTCTTTTTTCTGGTGGCGCGGCGGCGATGTATTCATTCACGCTTTTGAATTTGCTAGGCATATTCCTTTCGCTCGCTTGCGGAATATAAGTCTCACTGAAATAACCCTTTTTATGAACAACGCACCTTGAACGATGTATTCGTGGAGGAATTCCCATGCGCAAACTAATCGTACTCACTTTTGTCTCGTTGGATGGAGTCATGCAAGCCCCGGGCGGACCGCAAGAGGATACTTCGGGCGGTTTTACCCAAGGCGGGTGGAGTGTAGGATACTGGGATGAAACGCTCAATCAAACAATGGAAGAGCAGATGGGACACCCTTTTGATTTGCTCCTCGGAAGAAAGACGTATGATATTTTTGCCGGCGCGTGGCCAACCATTGACCCCGCGAGCCCAATTAATTCCACCACAAAGTATGTGGTAACGCACCGGCCCATTCCTGCCGACACGCCAATTTGGAAAAACTCTGTCGCCATCTCCAAAAATGTTCCGGAAGAAATCAAAAAACTCAAACAACAGAATGGAAACGAAATTCAAGTGCACGGAAGCAGTGAGATGATTCAAACCCTCTTGCAGCACGATTTGGTGGATGAACTCTGGCTAAAAATTTATCCCGTTACATTAGGAAAAGGAAAGCGTCTGTTTGGGAGCGGAACGATTCCTGCGGGATTCAAACTCATTTCGAGCAAAACATCTCTTTCCGGAGTGATTATTGCCAACTACACGCGAGAAGGGCCAATTAAAATTGGTTCCTTCGCGCCTCAATAGGAGGAAAACGGGATGAGAAAAATACTATTCCTAATGCACATGTCCCTCGACGGTTTTGTCGCCGGCCCCAATGGAGAAATGGATTGGATTCGCTTGCCGCAAGAACTATTTGATTGGGGAGGCATACTCACCGAGCAAGCAGACACTGCACTCTATGGTCGAATCACTTACGAGATGATGCAAAACTATTGGCCCAACGCAGGAAGCAGACCCAATGCAAGTAAGCACGACAAGGATCATTCCGCGTGGTACAATAAAGTAACTAAAGTCGTGGTATCCAAAACCATGAAAGACGCAGGGTTGGAAAAAACCATGATTATTCGAGATCATATTGCCCAAAACGTTGAAAAACTCAAACAGCAGCCCGGGAAAAACATTCAAATGTACGGCAGTCCCAGCGTGATTCAAGAGTTGTTGAACGCCGATTCGATGAATTTTATTTGAGCGTGAATCCCGTTATTTTGGGAAAGGGAAAACCACTCTTCACCAACATTCAGAAAAAAATCGCATTCAAGCTCGTGGAGACTAAGACCTTTTCGCAAGGGGTCGTACTGCTTCATTACGCGCGCGAAAAGTAAAGTCCCGCCTCCCGGACTTGCTGAAATGATTTCACCACCCCTCTATCTTGAGTCCAGAAATTTTTTCAAAATGTTTTCGGTTTTTGGTTATAAGAGTAGTTTGTCCATGCCGAAGCGCAATGCCCGCCGTAATCGTATCTAAATCGCCTATTTTTTGTCCGTAGTTAGAAAGTTTGCTCATCAGCTCTCCCGCCTTTTGAGCGGCAATAACATCATACTGCAGCCATTGAAGAGAATGGATCGTGGATTCAATTTTTTCCATTTCTTTCTCACGATGAACAATAGATCCGCCTTCGAATAGTTCAGTCGCCGTAATGGGGGTAATACTTAGTTTTTCCCCCAATGATTCAAGCTGTTTAAGTTTTTGAATGGCTTCCGGCCTTTGACGAATGATATCAATGAGAAAATCGGTTTCGAGGCACGTCATCGTTTATCCCGCCGAAAATTTCGATAAGCTCGTTGTGCATATACTTTCTCAAGGGCATCCGCCAATTCAGAGGAATCGCCCCACGATTGGACAATCTCGGAAAGGGGCTTGGGTTTGCTTTGGGTAAGCTGCAGGATTGTTTGCGAAAAGCTCTTCTGTCCCTTCCACTTCTTGAGTTCCAAATAGGATTCGTCCGACAGCGTGATAACTTTAGTCATAGTATGTACATGCGCATGCGCATTTAAATACATTTGGGAGGCGCCCCGCCGAGAAAAAGTTAACACCAAAAAAAGCGATTTTTGTCTTTTTGATAAAATATGGTGTTAACCTAAAGGAGCTCCCAGCACGCGGGGATTCCTTAGAATACAGGTTCGCTTGCGAGCTCACTTTCGGGTCTAAACGCATCCAACCACCTTCTTGGTGTAGTTGGTGCAGATAGTGAATATAAGGCAGCAGACTCTACAAAGAGCATGAAACGAATATTATTGACAAATGATGACAGTTTTCGATGTAGTGGATTTTACCCTCTTTTGAAGGAATTGCAAAAGGACTTCGCAGTCACTTCGGTTGCACCTGATAGTGAAAGAAGTTGGATTGGAAAATCAATTACAGCAAAAACGGATATCAAAGTAAAAAAAGTAAACCTCAATGGAACGTCCATCTTTGCTTGCAGTGGAACTCCGGCCGATTGTTCGCAATTAGGAATTTTTGAGCTATCAAAAAAGAAACCTGATTTGGTTGTCTCAGGAATCAATATTGGAGCGAATACGGGGCATGGGCGAATTCTTAGTTCCGGGACAATTGGAGCTGCTATGGAAGGCGCTATTGAAGGAATCAAAGCAGTGGCTTCCTCAATCCACATTCCTTCCGAAATGAAACAGAACACGGACCTGTTTAGCAAGAAAAACTATCATCTTTTCACAAATGCGGCTAAAATAACTGCAAAAATTACCAAAATTGCTGCCAGCGAACCTTTTCCTGCTTACGTGGATATTATTTCTATCAACATTCCGCTAAAAGCAACTTTAAACAATGAATTCCAAATTAC
>CAYIIU010000039.1:0-8173 GCA_964363635.1 uncultured archaeon | reverse complement strand
AATTACAATACCACATCGAGTCTCTTATGGAAAACTGTTTCAGAAAAAAGGAAACGCATTCATTCCGTCGCATCCAAAACTAATAATGGAAAAAGCAGGACGCGGAACGGACCTTACTGCATTAGCAGAAGAAAAAGTTTCGATTACCCCCATCAGTTTAGACCTTTCCCGTGAAGAATCATTCAAAAAAGTAAATCAACTGTTCAAAAAGAACTGGTAGTCCGCCCAGCGGGACGAAAGTGTAACTTGGGTATGTGAATAAGGATTAGTCCCGCCTCCTAGGATTTATTTCTTTTTCGCTTAGTTAACCCATTTTGGTTAATCATTTTACACTTCTACAATAGAAATATTCCCTCCCGAAGCGATGGATGCGGGCCCCACTTGAACAGCGACGCGTTGAATGTCCCCATTCACCATCGTTGGGCCTCCTCCAAATTGGAAAGTGCCGGGAGCGCCATCCACATACGTGAGTTGGGGCGGACCATAGCGCTGCTGCATGTCATACCCTAACCCTGCCCCCGATGTGACGGTAACATTCGATTCATATGTTTTTCCGGGCTCTAAACTAAACACATACATTTTGGTTTCGTTGGCATTCAAACTCCACTGGAGGGTTTGCCCAGCTGCAATAGTGGTGGCCCCGCCTGCCATTCGGTCCAAATATTCTTGTTTTTCATGATAGGACGCGGGGGGAACATACGTGCAGCCCTGCGACTCATTTTCACTAGTAGCAGGCTTGTTCACCGTCGTCCCGCACGTGTTAGCGTCCGTACACGCGCGTGTTCGCGAATGAGTTTGAGTGGAGTCCGGTTGGCATTCTCCCCAGCTTGACCAGCCTCCATATTCTCCACAGGACCAGCTTTCGGTACAGTTTGCGGGAGGGGTATACGTGCAGGATTGCGTTTGGATTTCACTCTCGATGGGCTTACTGGTCTCAGTCCCGCAGGCGTTGGCGTCCGTGCATTCACGTGTGTGCGTGCGTGTTTGAGTGGAAGTGCTCTGACACGCTCCCCAGTTTCCCCATGTTCCATAGGGATCACAGGACCATTCCTCTTGGCACGGGGCACAGCTTTGTTTGGTCTCGGGTTTAGGACACCCTGCTGGAGTGGATTCACAAATGCGTGTTTGAAAATCATTGGTACATGCTCCCCACAATCCGCAATCGGGCAGGGGGCACGCATTTTGTGTTTGTTCCGCGACTTCTTGGTTATTTTCAGGGACCCCCAACAAGTTGAATGAGGAAGTGGCCGCTTGATACGGAAGCGCGGCGTTCGCCCCTGCGATGAGACTCGAAATAGGGTCCGCCGCAGGTGTTACGCCCGCGGACGAAGGAATATTCGCCCCCGGCGTCACGACGATAACCTGTCCATTCGTCGAGGCTCCTAACAATCCCCCTATTTTGGTGAAGGGCAGCGTGGATTTGTCGAGGACTGTTTTCACGCCCTCCGTGACAAACCCCACGACTCTTCCACTAGCGTCCTTGACAGTGTTCAACGCGGTCTTGACTTTGTCCAAGAGTCCCTTTTTCTCCACCGTTGAACGAACGGGGTCGCATGGACCGGGGTTTTCCTGCTTCCACGCTTCCCAGTTGAACGTGTCCAAATTGAATGTTTCGCTCGTCGCCGCACTCAATTCTGCACTCGTTAGCGTGGGAGGGTCAATCGTGTCCGGACACGAGCAGTCGCAGTGAACCAGTTTTCGGCTGTAATCGTAATAGTAGCACGGCTGTTCCAACACGCATCCTGCCCCACGCGCGGCGCACAATTCTTGGGTTTGCTGTTGACAGCCTAAAGTCATTTTGGTAAAAGGATTGGGGGAGGAACTTTCCTCATATGCGGCGCAGGCGGAAACGCTGTACAAATCCACATCATCCTCACAGTCCCACGCGGCGCACGAGAACGAGCATCCATACTGGTCCGATCCTGTAACGTTTCCATTCTCGCTTTCGGAGCACATGAACGTGAGGACAACGGAGGAAATGTACACTTCATCATCCGTGTTCTCATTGTACGCGCAGCGATTGTTCCCTTGAATCACATCCTGTGCACTAAAACCACTGCGCGTGGGGGTGAATAATTGGGATCCCCTCATTCGAGTCACAAACCAGTTATCATATCCTTTAGCCTTGGCGTCCACCTCGCACCGCTTGATGACCGCGCGCATGTGCTGTTCGCACAATGCTTTATACTGGGGTTGCCAATCGTCATAGGAATGAGTGTTGTACCCGGAATAATCCCCATAATCTCTTCCCGGAATTCCCCCGAACGTGTCCGCGAAAACCGGGATGGATAAAACCAAGACTCCCACGAGGAAAAATAATACACTCCATTGTCCCTTCATACAGATGGGGGGTAGTTTTCCCCCAATAAAAACGTTTGCCTCATCGGGAGGGGGAACCATACCTATTTATTCTCGGGGCCATTTTCCATCCTCATGAAAAAGCGGGGCGTGGAAATCATTCTCATTGGATTGCTCCTTCTTTTGGCAGGGTGCACGTCTTCCAATCCTCCACCCACAATCCAGGGGGGAGATGAATCAACCACTGAAACCCCCGCGCCTCCCGCTGCAACGACAACGCCACCCGGTCAAACCTCTGGAAATCCAACAACCGAAACGCAAACCAACATCCCTCTCTCACCGGAGGAAACCATTTCAACCACGGGTGAATTCGATGGATTGACTCCCAATGCTGAAACCTCGCTCATTTTCCAAGCTCTCAACGATGCGGGCATTCCAGACGCGGCAGTGGAGTTCCAATCCGATAATGTGTTGATGGCATTCAATTTGCCGAGTGGAATGAGCATGGAAAGCACGGCCTATTTTGCTTTTGGAGTGGCTTCCAAATTCGCCCAGCCTACTCAAACAATTTGGGTGCAAGTATTTTCAGGAAGCACCACCAAAACATACTCGGTGAAAGCCGACACCGTACAAAAATACACCGCGGGAAAATTGAACGAAAACCAGCTCAAGCTTGCCGTCACGGTCCAATAAAGATTAGTTCCGCCTCACGGACTCGCAATCGAAAATCTTTCTTTTTTGCTCATTTTCTCACCGGCAGTTTGATTATATTCTAACATTTTGATAGTTCATTCCTTCACTTCTTTTCAAAAACAATTGTAATCATTTCAACTTTTGATCCCGTATTAAGTGACTGAGTGAAAGACAGTTTTTTATCAATGACTCGATAACCTCTAAAAATTTTTTTTAGTTCTTCAATTGTAAAATGGTGCGACAAGCGGACAATGTGGCCTTCTTTAACCGCCACATCAATATCCTCTTTTTTCTTAAAACTTGAAGCAAGGATTCCTTTTTTGAATACAAAAAAATCATGATTATTTTCAAGAAATGGCTTTGAAAAACTATAACGCTCTTCATAATCCTTTGAGACAAGTGCTTCGTTGAGCCAGACAATTCCCCTAGGTTTCAAAATGCGAGTAATTTCAGAAGCTAATTTTTCTCTCTCTTTCATACTGATAATGTTAACTAAAACGAACGAAAGGAGAACTGCATCAAAAGTGCCGCGTTCAAAGGGCAATCTTTTTGTAATGTCCCCCACGACAAACTGGACGTTCGTTTTCCTTTTCCTATTTTTAGAAATTGCCTCTTCATTAATATCAAGACCCACCACATTAAACCCTTTTTTGGATACAAACTCGGCCATCGCTCCATTTCCACACCCGATATCCAACACTGTAGAACCGTGAGAAACGTTTCCAAAAAATTCCGCCGATGGAATACTATTTTCTCCAATAATTTGAGATGCAGAAACAGTCTTCCAATACTTCTTGTTAGAGAACGCCAATTTCATAATAACACATTCCTTACAGCGTTTTTAATTCGGTCGGCAGGACGAGTCGTAAGCATCAAGTGGTGATGGATTAGCCCCGCCTCCCGGTCCAGCACACGGAGATTCTTTGTTCGATTCCTCGTCTGCGGGCCCGCTGTTACTGTTTAGCATTATCTTTTCTCCTACAAACAATAACATATTCTCCAGCACTCTTGTCTCCTAAACTATTAGCTTTCGGCCAAATCTTCTTGGATTCCGCAATTATGAATCCTGTGTTCTCTAAATCCTTTACAGCACGAGAATATGGCACCTTATACTCTTCCTTGCGAATTGCGGTCAAATAAAGTTCGTTAAATAGGGCGAACAATTGCACCTCAGTTAACTTTTCCTTACTCGTCATCTCTATAATCCGCTCAAGATAAAAATTGGTTCCACTGCGAATGGCTTCTTGCTTATTTCTAAATGCGGGAACCATCTTTTCGTAAATAATCAAAACTCCATTCTTTTTCAGATGTCTTAATGCATTTCGCAAATACTTTCTCTTTTGAGAATCCTGAATATGATGATAGGAGGAAGTTGCTAGGATAATGTCAAATCTTCCTTTTACTTTTTTCGAGATAACATTTCCGAAAGTGAATCTATAATTTGGTTTTGGAAGGTTCTTCCTGGCAAAGGAGAGAAAATGAAGATTGGTATCAATCCCGTGGTATTCGACACCCGCCATTTTTGATAACCATTTTCTCGGAAATATGCCCGTCCCACAACATAAATCTAAGATTCGTGTCTTGTTCCTATTATTTGAATATTTCTTTACGCGCCGAAATACCTCATCAAAATTCCGTCGTTCCATTTTGGTGTCAATATACGAATCGTAGATGGTTGGTGTCATTTCATACAGAGACAAAGAATATTTAGCAACCATAAAGCAGTCAGCTCTCACTTCTTTTTATCCCATCCGGTCGTCGGGACAGACCGAAGTTTGACGTTTAGAACAGGCATGGTCCGGCCTCCCGGACTCGCAAAAGCGATTTCACCACTCTTCAATTTTTAGATTAGGGATTTTTTCAAAATGTTTTCGGTTTTTAGTAATCAAAGTGGTTTGTTCATGCCTGAGTGCAATTCCAGCAGTAATGGTATCCATATCCCCAATCTTTTGACCTTTCCGAGAAAGGTCGCCCAGCAGTTCGCCGGCTTTTTTGGCCGCTAAAATGTCGAAATCGAGCAAGTGAAGCGCATGAAGGATTCTTTCGACACTCTCCATTTCACTATGTCGTTGATCGGCTGCCCCACACTCAAACAACTCGGTAGCGGAAATAGGAGTAACCACCAAACGTTCCTCATCCCGGGTGAGCTGCTCCAACTTATGGAGAGCTGCGGGCCTGCTCCGCAATAAATCAATGAGGAAGTCAGTCTCAAGACAAGCCATTACATTCCCCTCCGAAGCGTTCGTTGAGATCGTTTGGCGTAGACTTTCTCTAAGCTATCCGCCAAAGCGGAAGCATCACTTAAACTCCGGATGACCTCCAGAAGGGAATTGGTTTTTGCCTTCTTGCCAGTTAATTGAAGGATTGTTTGAGAAAAACTCTTTTTACCCTTCCATTTAGAGAGCTCCGCATAGGACTCGTCGGAAAGGGAGATTACCTTAGTCATACAACACACAGGTACATGCACATATATATGCATTTTGGCGGGAAATCGCCAATATTCCACATGGAAAGTTATCACCAAAACACGAAAATGGGATAGTATTGATTATTTTGGTGTTAGTCCGCCTTGGTGTTTGGGTCATGCACCAGAACGGTTATATGCCCTTTACGATATTTTCAATTCATGGCAGGGTGGCTTACTCACGAATGGATTGCAAATTTAGTTCTTAAAAAACTGAATGTAAAAAAATTCATCTCACAATCCGAAAACATTGATGATTTTTATTTTGGAGCTATTGCACCCGATATTCGCTACGTTGCTAGTTCTCCTAGAAGTCAAACCCATAAACCATTTGGAAAAGACACGTTGATAGATGCGCTAAAGACAAGCTCCGCATCTATGCCCTTCGTGGCAGGATATGATATTCACTTAATTACGGATGTGGCATGGGCAAATGAAAAAAGTTGGTTAAATGAAAGCATCTACGAACACTATCAAGTCAACCCTAATAATCCCATTCAAAAATTTACATTATACGGATTGATTGATGATTATTTTCAAGCTGAAGCAGATTGGTTTTTTCCTTTATCATGCGCAGGCAATATTATTAGATCAGATGATAAAAGAATTCTCAACCAATTGGGTTTCGATGAAAAAAGCATTCTCTCTTACAAGGCAATAATGGCAGGTTACCTGCGAGAGCCGGGAGTCGACACACTCAATATTCTTAATTTTATTCCCAATAAAATTGATGAAGTAATCGTAAGAAGTTTTTTGGACACTAACACCCAATCAACACGTTTTATCCAAGAATTCAAAAAAGTAGCCGTTGAGAAAAGCATTACAATACTGGAGAATTACATATGATTCATCTTCGCAAGCTAATTTGGACAGCTGCCAAACTGTTAGGGATAACGCTAATCGTTGTTTATCTGCTAATATACATCAACTTACTTGTCTTTTTGTACAACTTTAGCATGGTGCCCGACTAAGAATCCCGCCTCCCGGACTTATATGTTTGTGGCGGTGCAGCTCCCAAAGATTAAAGAAGATTAAATCAGATTTTCGTCATGGTTGTCGAAAAAGCGATGCTAGACACGAACACTTACCAAGTTTTCTTGGAAGGAAAAGTTGGACGGTTAGAGCGACTGATTGAAGAAGGAAAAATAATCATTTATGGGTGCAAAATAGTTCGAGACGAATTACGCAATACTCCACCCAACCTAACCTATGAAGGCAAAAGTCTTCGAAACCTCCTCATTACTACCTACGATAGCCTTGTTCGAAATCGTTCATTCCCCGTTGGATTGGAAATTGAAACGCTGGCGGAAGAATATTATCGTGAGTATAGAGGAGCCATCTCCAAAAAAGACATTCTTTCTGATTTCAAAATCGTCGCGACTGCAACTATTCATCGCGTAGACATTATCGTTTCGGAAGACGAACGCACCATGAAATCAGAACATGCTATGAATGCATATAAAAAGATAAACAACAGTAAACTGTATCCGATGCCAAAATTCCTAAAAATAAGTGAACTCTAAGCGGCTAATCCTGCTTTCACTTTCTTAACATACTCCTGAATGTCTTTACTCTTGCCCGCCATGCGAAGCTCAGCAAAAACTTCCTTAATGCGTTTAAGCTCCTCACGGGAATAGGCTTTCTCCATCGTTTGGGTTTTGGAATGCATATCTACTATAGTTTACCAAGAGAATAAAACACTAATCCAAGAAAAGCGCCAAAAACGCGTATTCATCCGTCCGTCAAGACAATCTGAAGCGTCACATGGTGAATGAATTAGTCCCCCAGCACTCCCAACCGGATCTTTGTTCGTAGACTTGTCTTTGGAGGACTCGCTGACGTTAGTACAGTTAGTGTTATTCGATGGATGCATTCTATGCCCCCAGATTTGTTAGTATGCTTTTGGCCGTTTGTCTATTTTAACAATACCCAAATAGTTTCGAGAAATTTCATATTCATAGAGAATTCGATAATCACCCACACGAACGCGAAATAGTTTTTCCTTATACCCTTCGACTGTCTTGGTATCGTGAAGGAAGGGTTTGACACGAAGCTCTTCAATTTTCTTCATCAAACGTTCTTGTAAAACTTTATCGGCATGCTTTAGGAATTTCAATGCTTGTTTAGAATGGGAGACGTCAAGCATTACATCCCCAGCTCTTTCTTAACATCCACGTGAGAAATCAGTTTCCCTGCCTTTTTATCTTTTCGATAATCCAGCAAGGCCTCAAAATCCTCTTCCGTCATGATCGAGTCAGCGTCCAACATGTTCTCTTTGATGTAGCGAATCTCTTTCTCTATTTCGCCGAGCTTCTGTAAAACCTGTGTTTCAGACATATAGTAAAATGCCTCCAAATTCCTTAATAAGGTTACTTCAACCAAAGCGCCAAAAAGAGACCCTCCCCCGGAAAGCTCCCGCTTCTATGCACAAGTTCGTTTGAAAGCTCGCTAACCATATCTAACCACCTTCTGAGTGCAGTTAGTGCACATGATGAATATAAGGAAAGGCAACCAAGGTGATGAGATGAAAGGAGGTTATTCATTTGAGAAAATAGCCCAATCTTCCCTTGTTCAAAATACAATAAAATCAACGTTGCAAGGTGAAATTGAAATTCTAAAGCGACCACACTCATTCATTTTCCGCCAGAAAATGGAACCTGAACATGACAATAGGGGCTTCGCCCCTATGACCCCACGTGTGTTTCTCCGCGGGCCCTT
>CAYIIU010000038.1:0-12766 GCA_964363635.1 uncultured archaeon | reverse complement strand
TTGACCAATTTGCTAATGAGTTCACTTCCCCGTTTGAGGCGTGCGGAAAGCTGTTGGAAATGGTTCCTGTATGCCGCCTCGGGATTTTCGGCAAAATAGCTTACGTGTGTGAGGTTGGTTTTCTTGATTAAACCGACTTTTAAGAGATCATTTAGCACAACATAGGTGCTTGAGCGGGCTAACCCTAGTTCTTTAACGATAGAGTCAACGGGAAGGGGTTCGATACGCCATAAGAGGCGGTAGATGCGGGCGTGATTGCGAGAGAACTCAGGGAAAAAATGTCGAAATAATATCCATAATTCTTCGGTGCTTTCGAGTGTACCCAAGGCAGACCTCCAGTATCTGCATTACCAATTCAATTCCCAATAATATAAACATAACGTTTAATCGAAATCAACTTATTGGTTGAATTATTTGTAAGGTGGCTATTTGTATTTCTATTCTGCTATGGATATCATGAACGCTTCCAGATACTGAAATTTTTTCTCCTTCTAATCTAAGCACTTGATAATGTATTTTTCTGCTTCTGGCTTGCCCGTGAACCGCCCGACTTTGACAACTTTTTCAGGCAGGTGATCAAATACGTGTGATATAAATTCTATTAGGGCTTTTTTATTTTTCTCATCGATTGACGCTTTTTCATCGACTAGTCTAGCCAAAATATTGTTGTCTTCTTGGCCATTTTCGATTTGTTCCATCATTCCAATTGGTTCGCATTCAACGATGTCCCCTCTTTTGAGTTTCCTTTTAGTAATAACAAAACAATCGAGGTTATCCCCGTCGCCGCTGGTAGTTTCTAAAATGAATCCATACGGAAACGGATATTTTCTGGAGACTTTGACCGTCTTTTTGAACTCGAGCGTTTTCTCGTTGTAGATATTTTTTTGGTCCGAACCGGCTTCGTTTTCTATCAACACTTTCATCGTTTTGCCTCTATAACGACGTTACTCAAATCCATAAAAAACAGAAAATTTGAAAGAATATTAATCCGTCTGTTCAATTTTAGCAAACATATCTAAAAATTATCTCTTTTTCGGTGGTTTAAGCAAATCGAGGGCAAATTCAGGGGACATTAGTGATTCACTTTTTAATATGAAAATTAGGTTAAATCAGATATGTTCGGAATCCCAGATATAAGCTCAATAGCCCCGCTTTTTTTCCAACTCTTTACTATTAACAGTTTGTGGATTTTATTCACTGGATACATATTACAATTAGCACAAATTTATGATGAAGTTCCTAGCGAACATTTATTCACAACCAAAAGTTTGGCAGATACGTTTTTTTATGGGCTGTGGACTTACACAATATTTGTTTTGGTATTAGTATTGGAAAATCAAAATGGTATTGCCAATGGAAATCCTGAATCACTTGCATTTACTGCAGGATTCCTTTCTTTCTTGCTTAGTATAGCAATATTAACAATAAGAATAGTTATCAAATTTGACTTTAAATTCGAGGAGAAAATTTCAAAGATTACTTCTCCACTCATCAGAAATAATTACTTCAAAGTAATCTTCTCAATTCTTGTTATTGGTGCACTTGCAATTCTAACTTATCTAAAGCATTCTGATTGGATTACCTATTCAATTGGAGTTCTATTTTCAATCGGGCTGGTAGTTTGGCTAATTTATCGCACCCATAAAAGGGCATTACCAATATTCTGGAAAAGAAATGCCAATTTTTCAACAATCTTGCCGATTCTTGCAATTCTCGTAATTACTGCCACAATTGGAATTATTCTTATTACAAATGATCCAACCGCAATAACAAAATACCAATTCCCAATAGTCGGAAAAATAACTCATGCGAAAGAAGGTGCTAATATTTCAACCTTTTTCGTTTACAATTCAACTGGATTGGAAAGGGTACTTTCATCTGTTGATCTCAACTGTGTTGATTCAAATAATATGCCCGTCCCTGTGCATGCCTGGAACTGCCACATGCAAAACATTTTGGAACCAAACAAAAATAGTAAAATTGTATGCGCTGTCGATAGCGCAATTAGGTGCGATATTAATCAATTAGTAATAAACACACAATCGCTGAAATATCCTTAATTAGACAGTCCCAATCTCAATGCATGAGAAAATCCAAGAGGCCAATTTTTTCAAAAACAGGGATCGCGAATGATTCAGCTGCAATCCATGCGAGTATGAAAACGGCTAGAATTATTGCAATTTTTGTTGGTCGTGCGCGTTTGAATAATAGTCCCTTAATTAGAATCAAAGCAGCCGCCGATAGGATGATGAAAAGGATAAAGTTATTGGTTAGAAAATTGTTTATGAATAGTCCAAATCCAAAAAATGCCACGATATAGAGGATAATTAATGAGAAAAATGTGTTTCGAATATAGTTCAATAGATAAGCCGTCCAATCGCTAAAATGGTTTTTCATCAGTTCACCAACTCACTAATGGACAGTACTGTTTATATTACTTTATGTTATAGGAAGTTATATGGTGAAACTTTGGCCAAAATTCTATTAGATCTAACGAGTGAAGAGGGCATGACTGTCGAAGTCTATAAAGCTATTAACAAGCTGAAGACAAAGCAAGATGCCATCAAGCAAATGATTGCATATTTTACAGTCGAGGTAAAGCCTCGAAATATTAAAGAAAAGGACTATTTTTCGACTTGAGGGTGAAACGATGATGCTGTTTGGATATGATATCACAACAATAATTCTTGCAATTGGTGCAGTTTTAGTAGCTCTACTCCTCGGAAATGCGTGGGTTCAAATCTATAATAAATTTGTCTATTGGCGAAATAAATTAGATGAAAAGTTTGCCGGTATTGATGTGATAATGCAACGCAGGCAAGAAATGCTTTATGCATTAGCTCAAGTTGCAAAAAAATACAGTATTCACGAATATAAAACAATCAAAGACACCATCGAAGCCCGAAGTAGATGGTCAAAGGATGCCTCCCTTAATGAAAGAGTCAAAGCGGTTGATGCAATTGAAAATAATTTCATAAAAATACAAACAGTACTGGAAAGATACCCAAAGATCAAAGCCGATAAAATGTATCAGTCAATAATGGGTTCCGGCAATATCACAAGAATAGAACGAAAACTTCAAGATTTTAGATTAACTTATAACAAAGTTGTAAGAGAGTACAACGAAAGAGTTCAACGTTTCCCTCGATTAATAATTGCTAAAGTACACGGATTCAATAAAGCAGAATACCTAACATTGGGAAACAAAATTAATTTAGATGAGCATACTCCCTATGATGCCAAAGGAATGTTTGACGACCAAGAATAAGGAATTGTATGAAGAATTCAGCAAAAAGGCGAAATAGGAAACAAGATAATTATCTAATCGAATTGAGGCTGAATGGTCGTGTTAAAAAATACGCTAAAAGGCTTATTTTTGAAGTTTCGGAGAAATTTCACGTTTACGGAGCAACACACAAACCTCCAGTCCCTCACTCTACATTATTTGGGCCATTTCAAACACGTAATCCAGAAGGAATGGTTGAAACTGTCGTTTCTATATGCAAAAAATATGACTTGATTACATACAAAATTTCAGGATTTAATCATTTTGACAAACCAAAAGGCAAAGTTATTTACTTAGATATTGACGCATCCCCTGAGTTGCAAAACTTACGCCGGGATATCTCAAAGGCGTTAATGCCTTTTTGCACGTTACGGAAAGAGAATGATTGGGACCGAAAAAAAGACTTCCAATTTCATATTACTATTGCATTCAAAGACATTGATAAAAAGTTCAAAGAAATTTTCAGTTATTTGAAAAGAAAAGAAGAACCTCAAATACCTCAAACTTTAATACGCGTTACAATTATACGCAATGGACTAATATTCAAAGAATTTGACCTATTACAACGATGGGCGATGACCCGTGATCAAGCAAAAGATAAGGACATTTTTCGCCGCTCATTGGAAATATTACGACAAATGAAAACGCCATCTCCAGTCAAATTCAATGATTTCTCAACCCAAAGAGTATTTTTTATCAGCGACACCCATTTTGATCACGCAAATGTAATTAAGTATACTAAAAGACCATTTAGAAATGTTGAAGAAATGAATCAAGCATTGGTTCTAAACTGGAACAACAAAGTGAAAAATGAGGATCTGGTATTTTTTTTAGGCGATTTAGGATTTGGCCGCGGTCATCGTTCGATAAGTTACTGGCTTGAAAAATTAAATGGAAAGATATATTTTCTTAAAGGCAATCATGATTCTGGGAATGTTGGAAAGGCAACCGAAATCCCAAATGTTTATCCATTATCCTACAAGGGACATAAATTTCTCTTAATGCACGATCCACACCGCCCCATCGATTGGGATGGCTGGATTATACATGGAGACAAACACAATAATGATCTAGAAAATTATCCCTTTTTCAATGGGAAAAGAAAAACAATAAACGTTAGCGTGGAGGTCATTAATTTTGCCCCAATTGATTTAGAAGAGATTATTGCTTATGATTTAAATTCGATAAAAAAAGTAAAAATGATAAATAAACTATCTACATTTGATGCTATGAGAAGTCAGATATCAGAAATAATTAATTGGAGGCCATAAGGTATGCGTCGACGCGGAACTGCCATTGTTGTGAATAAGGATGGAATTCAGCACGGAATTCTTGTTGCAGCCATGGGAAACAAAAATTTTCTACTGCCCGGTGGAGGGGCAAATAAGGGCGAAACCCGAAAAAATGCAGCAATCCGCGAATTGCGCGAGGAAACCGGGCTTCGCGCCTACTCGGTAAAATTTCTATTTAGTATCAAAACGGCCATGGATCACAAAGTATTTCTCATCAAAGCAAATGGGCATCCGCGACCTAGAATGGAGATAAAGCATATCCGATGGTGGACACCTGAATCAAAATTTAGGATTAGTGGCGGAACGAGAAAAATTATTGAGAAATTTTTGGCAAAAAAGGTGTAATTTCAACTTTTTTGTGCTCAATAACATTTTTACCAATTAAAAGTCTGCTATAAAGCGGTTAAGGATTTCAGCGAGATTTTCCAGGTCGGCGGCGAGCGATTAGCGAGCGGCCGAAAGTTAAGTTAGGCGAGGGGGCGAATTCCTGTATGAGCGCCCGAGCTGGTTGGTACAATTGATGTATTTTTTAATCGTACGGCACCCATTCTATTGATGATAAGTCTAAAGGAATGCAACACTTTATTAGATCGGGTACACGACCTTCCTGAGACTCTTCTCTTGATATCCACTCGTGAACTCGATGATATTATTGGGAAATATAATGGAATTCTCAAAGAAGACAGGAATAATGATGTATTGTTTTCCCGCATTAACCCAATCAAACGATCCCAATACTCACTTGCGGGATATGACTTTGACGTTCGTTCACAACTTAAGTCAGGTCTTGAGGAAATGATTGATATTTTGAGAGATGTTTCAAAATCGAAAACAAATAATTCTAACCAACCCATATCAATCAATGTTTCACCGACCTTCAATCAACATCAAGAAATGAATGTCACATTTAATCAAAAAATAAACCTCTTAGCAGAAAAAGCACACCATGAAATTGCCCAGCTTCCGGCTACTCCTATGGAAAAGAAGAAAGCACAAGAGATTGTTGAAGAAATAAAAAAAGGGCCTTCTCAATGGGCCAATATTCCAGAAAAGATTGAAACTCTTATCAATATTTATAAAAAATATGGCGCACCGATTTTAACTATCATTAATCTAGTTCTAGGGCATATCGTAAGATAAGAGTCCATTATTTTGTTCAGTACCTTTTCGACATCTTATCAAAATACCGAAACATTTTCCAAAATCCAAATAATAATCCGGCAATGAAAAAGATTACTCCAATATACGATGGAAGCGGCTGTAATTCAACGGGCAACAGCGAGGCTAACATTATGAATGCAAAACCGATAATAATTAGCAAAATAATATTTGGGGCGGTAGGCCCTTTTCTCAAAAAGAAATTTGGATTATTTATATTAATGAAATTTTCAATATTTAAAATGCCTTTCATGAGGATCAATATCAGTATATTTTAACAGAATAAAAGGGTGTTCATCGGAACACCTCCCAGCGCAGGAATCGCCCTTCTTTGGGCGTTATCTCTTCGCCTTTTTCACACTTGCGGATAATTTCCGCGATACGGCGATGCGTGAAGTTTTGCATATTGAGTTTGTCTAATTTGAAATCCATTTGAGAATCGCCTCCTTAGAGCGTTTTTTCTGGAGGCGGATGGCGTTGGATTCGGCATTAAAACCCTTGAAGGAACTGTCCCCGTGGGCGAGGGTTTAAGCCGATAGACAATCGCGAGACGTAGGAAAAAACGCGGATTGGAGGCAATGAAATGGGAAATGACTCAATTATTTTTAACAACTTCTAGCTACAATCGACGCAGAATGAAGGTGCAGAATAGCGATGAAACTCCAACATAACGTAAAACTGCCCTTGCTGGGCCTCGGAACATGGCAAATGGGTGGAAGAACGACTGCCGATTATTCCTTGGACAAAAAAGAAATCTTGGCTATCCAGCATGCAATCGAAATGGGGTACTCATTGATTGATACTGCTGAGCTGTATGGAAACGGCCACGCCGAAGAATTGGTTGGGACTGCGATGAAAGGATTTGATCGAAAAAAACTGTTTATCGTTTCTAAAGTTTTATGGACTCATGTGGGGCATGACCAACTGCTGAATGCTGCGAAAGAAAGTTTGAAACGTTTAGGAACGGATTATTTGGATTGTTATTTGATTCATGCGCCCAATGGTGGAGTTCCAATTGAAGAAACCATGCATGCGATGGACTTGTTAGTGAAAGAGGGGTTGACTCAAACTATTGGGGTGAGTAATTTTAATGTACCTCAAATGCAGGCAGCCATGAATGCAACTGAAAATCCTATTCTTACTAATCAAATTCAATATAGCCTAACCACGCGCAATCACGGAATACACACCGAAGGAATGGAACGGGATATTATCCCATTTTGCCAGAAAAACAACATAACCGTCATGGCTTATCGCCCCCTCGAAAAGGGTTTACTCACTCAGCCGCATTCTTTGCTGGATGAATTGACTCAAAAATACTCCAAAACACGTGCTCAGATTGCACTGAACTGGCTAATTACCAAAAACATGGTCACAATTCCCAAATCCAGTGACGAAAATCACTTGAGGGAGAATTTGGGTGCCTTAGGATGGAATCTTTCTCCCCAAGACATGAAAAAACTCGACGAAACAAAATTCTAGAAAAAAAGAACTATTTTTTACGCCTTTCAATTTTGGATGTTTGTTTTTTCATGATAACATTACCCGGTTTTATTGCAATTCAAAATCTATCAGCTTCCCATCTTCAGGAACAATCCATTTAATCCCTAGTGGGGTAAGTATTTTGGGTGGAATTGTGTTCGTGCTGGTGATTCTTTTTAACATTCCGTCATGAACAGGGAAACAGATAGACGGGTTTATTTTTTTGGCATAATCGATTGCTTCAGATAATTTCATCCATCCTCCCGAGACGGGAAGGGCCAATATTTCTACTTTTTTTGATGGTATAGTAAATGCGTCGCCGGGAAAGAAAAGTTTGTCTGCGATGAAGTAACCCGTGTTATGGGCTATTGGAAGCGTTGGATATTGGGGCGCATGTTCATTACCGAATGCTTCAATTGTGAGCCCTTTTTCTTGTATTTTGTCCCCATTTTCTAGAATTATAAATGGCATAGCTATTTTTTCTAGTTCCTTTCCTACTTCACTATTTGTGATAACCGTGGCTTTTGGGTTGTTTGCTACTATCCGTTGAAAGGATTGAACATCAAAGTGATCGGTATGGGAATGAGTAATTAGAAGAATATCTAAATCTCTCACCGCTTCTTGCCCACTCGAATATATTCCAGGGTCAAAAAGGATTCGAAGCCCCCTTTCCTCAACCAGAAAGCAACAATGGCCATATTTTGTGATTTTCATAGATAGAATATGGTCAATATCCTATTTTAAGACAAAGTACCCAAGTAGCTAGCATGAAAGG
This sequence comes from uncultured archaeon, assembly GCA_964363635.1. Classification (GTDB taxonomy): domain Archaea; phylum Iainarchaeota; class Iainarchaeia; order Iainarchaeales; family VGJJ01; genus VGJJ01. The sequence continues at coordinate 4,773 of CAYIIU010000038.1, read as the reverse complement.
ACGAGTAAACAAGTTTTTTGACATCAACAAACTCCCCGCTGATGAAGGAATACTCGTTTTCCCTATTTCGATGAGCCGTATTACTACCGCCCAAAATGCAGAAAAATGCTGGGAACAAATTTCACACTTTAGTCCAAAGAAAATCATTAAACCATTAGTCGGTGTGCATTTCATTTACGGCGATTATCTCTACTTTAACTCAGACGAAAAGGCGTCCGAAATAAAGAAAAGAATGCTTACGCAGATGATTACCCACAAAAACGAGTTTACAAAAATTGTTCACAACAACCCAATGTATATCGAAAAAGCATTCTCATTTACAACGTGGGCTCAAAACTATTTAGATTGTAAGAACTTTACCAGCTATTTTGGACAACTCCGAAAAATGTATCACTCCGATAAAAAATTCCAAAAATACCTGGCACAAGATGCAGAAGCATACAAAAGAGACTTAAACGAAAATCAAATACGATTCTTTCTGGACGAAATCCTAATTACACACCTAATGGTCAAAGGAGAAATTCCCATACGAAATGAATATGTCCAGAATCACGAAAAATGGATACTATTCTGCTACCCCGGAAGACCACTAAAATCACACATTTACCTACACCAGAAAAATCCGTTCAAACTCGAAAACCCGAAAAATAAATATGAAAACTCTTTCTACGACCTTGAACAAAAGAAACTATACGACTATACAAAAGTAAACATAGAAACCCTAGAACTTGACCATAAACTAACCTAAAATAATCTCTTATTCATTGGAAGCAAACTCCGCACATCTTGCCCGGTTTGTCCATTTCGAGCTTTATGCGTGCCGTCCACCAAAAAAGGTTGGTAGAATTGCCTCCTTTTCGGCTTAACCCAACGTAGAGAGCATTAACAGGCTGATTAAAGTCCCGCCAAGGATTATGATAAACACGAGTATGAGAATAGGCAGTCCATACTGCGCGCCCATGTAAAAGTACGTCATGTTGTTAGGTCCGTTAGCCATTTTGGATTCCTCCTTCTTGTTTTTTCGTCTCTTGGAGAATTTGAGCTAATCGTTCAGAGGACATAATTTTCATTTGATCGGTGAATTGACTCATCAGCCCTCTCAGCGCGTTCAACTCTCGTTTAATATTGGCATTTTCATCTTCAATCGTTTTGAATTGGTCATGCTGTTTGAGCGCGTCTCCCGTTGAAAGAGCATTTCCACAATTGAGGCATGAGCTGGAGTAATGGGGATTTACTTTTTGACAAAATGGACACGATTTATGATTTAGGATTGGTGCGGCCGGCTCTGCCATTTTCTCGGCTCCCAACACTCGTCGAATTTCATTATGAACATCCGTATCGGCCAAATGATCGTAGACTTGACTCATCACTTGTCCGCTCACACCGTAAAACGCTGATGCTTCGCGTTGACGCATTCCTTTTCGGCGGCGATCCGTTATCGAACTATGTCTAAACAAGTGAGGGTGAATTCTACGATTTTTTATTCCGGCTTTTTCGCAACCGTTTTTGACGATTTTTCGGATTGACCCGTATCCTAATCGTTTTCCCAAATTGTAATTGGATCGGATAATGAAAAGCCAGTCTTCTGAGTTTTGAGTGGGGTGTTGATCTAACCATTGTCGGATGAAAGGCGCTCCGGAAACGCTCAGCACGGTTCGGTCGCCTGTTTTTCCTTTGACTGAAATGTAGACTTCCTTTCCTTCGAAAGAAATATTTTTGTATTTTAATCCGCCGAGTTCTCCGACGCGTAAACCTTCCCATAGCAAGGCAAAAAGACAGCGGTGCATGGCATTCGTATCTAATTTCAATATTCGCCCCATTTCTTCTTCCGTGATCAAGTCTTCCTTCTTGATGGGAGAATTCTTTCGCTCCTTCAATCGGAGCCATGAGATGCAAGGCGGGTATTCATCTCCTCCGTTCAAAAATTTGAGAAATTTTTTGAGAGCTTTGAGATGATAGTTTTGGGTTGTGAGTGACCATTTGGGTTGACGGCGAACCACGGTAATAAGTTCTTGAATATCTTCTTTGGTCAAGGAATCAAATGATTTGATTTCCAAAAACTGAGCCAGTGTGGATAAAAGCAAAATGACGCGTGCTCGTCGGGCTAAACCGAGTGCGGCTTCGATTTCGATATGCTGATAGAATTTGTAGAGCAGAGCCCTATTTTTCTCATTGATTTTGAATGGAGCAACCATTCCACGTATGAGAGGTAAAGGTATTTTTTCAGGGAACGCACGGTTGAGAATTAATTGGTATCTTCGTCCGTAGTGGTGAAGACTTTCGTCGTTGGGGTATTGTTCGAGCATGTCATAAGTCATTTGTCATCCCGTATCCTATAAAGGTTGTAGCGGGATTTAGTCGCAAGGATGAATGCCCCCGGCGGGATTTGAACCCGCGTCAAGGGCTTGAAAGGCCCCGATCCTTGGCCGGGCTAGACGACAGGGGCGTAAACTTTTTAGTAAAAAGTTTAATCAAAAAGGCTAGTTCCTTCTCGATAAAAGGAAAGGATAAGGGTGCTTTTTTAAATCGATTCTCGCGTTTCAATGTATTGATTAGGTGATTATTTGGGTTCTCGAGCTAAAGATTCAAGCCGCTTCAAGAAGACGCACGCGCGGCAGCGCTGGAAATGGAAAAAGAAAAAGATGCGTCGCGAAAGACGAAAGAAGCGATATTTGCGACAGCGCGCACGACAATAGTGTTTTTCGTCGTGTGCGAATATATATTTCTCCATGTTTCATGGAGTCATGCCTGATCCCCCTCGTCGTCCTCGAAAGATAAGAGTTTTTCGTCCGGGTCAAGTTTATCCGCACGAAGCCCACGGTCATCCTCGGGGAATCCCTCCTCGAATCAATTATCGGATGACTCACACGCAGGCGGTGGAGCTTTTGCGCATATTGCAGCCGGGAGATTTTTTTCTTCCCTCTCGCAGCGGGGGTAAGCCAACTCAACGATCGGTCGAAGAAATAATCCAAGATATGGTTCACGGGGGGTATGCTACCCTCAAACCTGTCGCGTTGTTCCCTCGTCAACTGCAGCAGAAAGATGTTGCTCCCTCGTTTGAGGCAGAAATGACTATTCGCGGACGAGCCCGGGGAGTGGTGAACCAGTATTTGCTCGGTAAACCATCGTATGCTCGCTTGCCCCAAGAAAAAAGAGAAGCGATTGCCAAGACCCATTTGATCGAACTCATTTATACGTTCGATTTTAATCCCCAAAAATTGTCATTTGACCACCGGAAACGATTGGAATTGGAAGATGTGAAAGAAGCGTTATTTGATGAAGCGGATTATCGGACTGCTTCCGCTTCTTTGCGTTCAAAATATGGTGCCGTTGAACGGAAGTGGCCGGCCGAAATTAGGAAATACGCTCATTTTCTTGTACGTAGGGCCCAGGTTTCCCGTGATGCATTGGTGGTGCTGGATATCGAACACAATTGGGTTAACATCATGACCGCACGGCATAACAATACCCTTGAAAAGTTGATTCCGCCTTTTAGCATGCGGTTCCGGAGCTTGGGGCAATAGGGGAGAGACGTATGGGGGATAGTTTCTGTCGACCCTTGACCTACGTTTAAAAGCCTTCTCCCATGCAACATTAGTCCGCTTAGACGAAATCTGAGCGTTTTAGTCGCCTCCTAGCATTTTGCCTAGGACACGCGATATTCAGCCTTTCAACGCTGACATCAACACCATTGGAAACTGCAAGCTCGTTAAGAGTTTGCCAGGGAAAATGAGTCCCAGATTACGCGCAAGCCTTTGGGATGATGTAGGTTGGAAGCAAAGACAAGGATTGTGAAAAATTCATGAAACTTTTGAAAAAAAGTTTCATCAAAATGAACTAACAATCGTGTCACGTGTTTTAATTTATTTTTTCAATCGTCTATTTTTGCAAAATGAACTTTTCAAAAAAGTTCAATCAAAAGTAGTTGAAAGATAAGTAAATTCAAAAAACGCCAAATTTTCTTTTAGTGAATCTTTTACGAACAGAGTACTCAATACAAAGTCTTGGATAAACCAAGTACGCTTTGTAGGATACAGAATTCGATTAGCACTAGCGGTAAACTTTTAGAAAAAGTTTAATCAAAATTTTGTGTAAGTTGAGTTTTGGAAACAATGAATTTTTTTGGAAACGAAAAAGTTTGTTGTCGATCCAGCTGATCCTGCTGGCGGATACTGCTATCGAACTGCCACTTAGACATGCAAGTCAATGGACCAAGCTACGTTGGTTCTTGGCGTACGGCTCAGTAACACGTCGTCAATCTGCCGTTGCGAGGCGTTAATCCTGGGAAACTGGGGGTAATACGCCGTAGCACCCGAAATCTGGAATGGTTTGGGTGTGAGAAGATGTGCCCGCATGCTGGGCATAATCGCGCATCGATGAGACGGCGGTCGATTAGGTAGTTGGTGGGGTAACGGCCCACCAAGCCGACGATCGATACGGGCCTTGAAAGAGGGAGCCCGGAGAAGGGAACTGAGATAAGGTCCCTAGCCCTAAGGGGTGCAGCAGTTAGGAAACCTTTACACTGCGCGCAAGCGCGATAGGGGTAGTTCGAGTGCTCTCTTTGAGAGCTTTTGCCAACCGTAAATACGTTGGCGAATAAGGGGGGGGTAATATACGTGCCAGCCGCCGCGGTAATACGTAATCCCCAAGTGGTATCCACGAATATTGGGCCTAAAGCGTTCGTAGCCGGTTGAACAAGTCCTTGGTGAAAAGGGCACGCTTAACGTGTCCAATGGCTAAGGATACTGTTCGGCTAAGAGGCTAGTAGAGGTG
>CAYIIU010000037.1:0-12891 GCA_964363635.1 uncultured archaeon | reverse complement strand
AGAAAACTGAAAAAAAGAAAACGACACTAAAACAAAGAGTTATGCAACACAGCATGTTAAAAGACTTCAAACGCGTTAGCACTCCAAATTAAACGCGCTATCAGGGATTCGTTTTCAGAGTTCATACGCGTTTGGACGCGGAGTGAGAGGTTCGAACTCCCGTAGCCGTGAGGCTCTGGTTTTCAAGACCAGCGCATTTGACCGCTCTGCCAACTCCGCCTAGCTTCATTGTCAAAGCCGTTTTTGATCGACCTTTTAGGAAAAGGTCGGACTGCTCTACCAACTCCGCTGAGCCTTTTTAGAAAAAAGGCTCGCGAAAAAAGCTTCGCAGACCTTTCAAAAAAAGGTTCATAGAAATCCTTCTCGAATTGGTTTTTAACCCCGGTTATTCGCCCTTATAAAAATCGCCAAGGAATACGATAATAAAGCCCCTTTCGCTGTTTCGAGCATGCCTGAGATTATGCCCGTTTCACTTTCGGGTAGCAAACCGGCCCCTGCGTTGGATCCGCGCAACCGTCCCTTTTCCACTCCCACCGGGATCCAATTGATGATTGATGATGCCATGCGCGTCTTGGGAACGAAGACCGAAATGGGTTTGGACGAATTGGCCAAATACACGGGCTGGAAATCCGTGGACATGGAACAGGTGTTGAAACTCCTCGAGAACCGGGGCATTGTCAAGCTCAATTATCCCGCGTCCCTGTTGCAGGGGCCTAAAGTCTCCTTGCTTCAAAAATTGAATGACAAACTCCTTGCTCCGCCTCCCGGAGAGGTCATGGAACAATATTCTTTTTCCGCGGATAATGTAAATGCGGACGTCAAGATTATTTTGCATGCACGGGACAATCATCCTTTTTACTCGCTGTATGTGCAGACGTTCGGCCCCTACACGGAAGTCTTGTTGGACGAATTGAGGGATAAAGTCGCATCAAGTATTTCCATCGAGGCCATTGACTTGAGTGACGTGGAGCAGGCGAAGGAACTCAAACTCCAATTCGCCGAGGCCACGAAGAAGCAGCTGGTTCAAGTCTTTCGCGGACTCTCCCCTGAAATTTTGGACTCATTGACCGGCCAGATGCTCCACCGCTTGTATGGATTAGGCGAGCTTGAATTATTGATGGCCGATAATAATCTGGAAGAGATTGCCATCAATTCGTCTAAAACAGCGGTGACCATTTATCATCGCAATTACGGCTGGCTGCAGACCAATTTGGCCATGCCGAATGAAGAGCACATCCAGAATTTATCCGCGCAAATTGCTCGAAAGAATGGACGCGAAATTACTAATCTTCACCCCATTCTCGATGCGCATTTGCTTTCCGGGGACCGTGTCAACGCCACCCTTTTTCCCATCTCCTCATTTGGAAATACCCTCACGATTCGAAGATTTGCACGCAAACCTTGGTCGGTGGTGGATTTCATTGGAAAGATGCACACGATGAATGCAGAAATGGCCTCGTGGCTTTGGCTGGCCATGCAGTATGAATTATCCATGCTCGTCGCGGGAAGCACCGCGTCGGGAAAAACCAGCGCCCTCAACGCACTCTGCACGTTCATCCCTTCGCACCAGCGCGTCATTACCATTGAGGACGTGCGCGAAATTAGTCTGCCGGAATACATGCAATGGAATTGGGTCCCCCTCACCACGCGCAACCCGAACCCGGAAGGAATGGGTGGTGTCACCATGCTCGACCTTCTCTTGTCTTCTCTACGAATGCGTCCCGACCGATTAATTGTGGGGGAAATGCGCACGCGCCAAGAAGCGGAAGCGCTGTTTGAAGCGATGCACACCGGGCATAGTGTCTACGCCACGATTCACGCGGATTCGGCGCATCAAGTTCTCCGACGCCTCGTCGAACCGCCTATTTCTATTCCCGCGCTGGAAGTGGAAGCCATTGATTTGATTCTCGTTCAGTATCGCGACCGGAGGGGAAATGCGCGTCGAACGTATGAGATTGCCGAAGTGGAGTCGGGTACGACGAATGAACAAACAAATGTGTCAAATATTTTCCGCTGGTCCGCGCGCGGGGACACTTTTGAAAAAATGAACGAGCCCACTCGCCTCATTCAAAAATTAAATATGCATACGGGGATGACCGAGCGCGAAATCAAGGAGGAAGTGCTGAACCGCATGACTATTTTGGAATGGATGCTCAAGCACGATTGTTCTAGTATGAACCAAGTGGGAAAAATAATGCACGCGTTTTACGCCAATCCCGCGCTCATTCATGAGGCCGCGGCCAAGGACAAGGACCCCTTCACGTTGTGAGTGTGCATATTATGCGTGTTCGATTCATGCTTTTGACGATTGACCAAGCAAATAATCTCCCGTCGCGTTTCGCCGGCGCCGCATCGCATTTGTCGCGTTTTTTTCCCTCGTTGAACACCACCCTTAAACTCGCTCATCTTCCCATTGATGCGCGCGCGTACATGGCGGGCTCCCTCCTCTCGGCATTTATTTATGCTGCTCTTTCATTCTTTTTCGTGGGGGGGCTTTCTTTTTTCACGAGTGGGGATATTTTTACTGGCTTGAAATTTGGAATTGTCACCGCGCTTGGCGCGGGACTCGGCGCGTTTGTTCTTCACATTTATTACCCGCACATCATCGCGCAGCAGAATGCTACGGGAATTGACCAAGGCCTGATGTTCGCATTGCGGAGCATGCAGGTTCAAGTCAACTCGGGAGTAAGTTTGTTTGATGCCATGTCCAACATTGCGCAAAGCAACTACGGTGTGATTAGTGAAGAGTTTGAAAAAGTGGTGCAGGAAATCAACGCGGGGGTAAATGAGGGAGCCGCCCTTGAACGGCTGGCATTGCGCACGCAATCCGTTTTTTTGCGCAAAACGATTTGGCAGCTCGTGACAAATATTCGCACCGGAAGCCCCATTAGTGTGGCGTTGGAGTCCATCATGGAGACCCTTACCGAATTTCAGTCGCGCGCCATCAAAAGCTATGCCGCTGAATTGAACATGTGGATTTTGATGTACTTGCTCATGGCCGCCGCGCTCCCAACGATTGGAATCACATTCATGATTATTCTTTCTTCCATTGGAGGAAGTTCTATTTCGCAGGATACTATTCTCATGACGCTCGGCGCGGCGTTTGTCATTCAAATTATTCTCATTGGTCTCATCGGGTCGCGCACGCCCAAGGGGTATTAACATATGTCTAATCCCCTCTTCTACCGCCTCTCGCGTTCCCTTCCGGCTTCGATGAGGGAAAAAGCTGATATTTACGTTCGGGAAGCCGGGCTTGCTGAAGACGGAGCAGCATGGCTTTCTTTAACTCTCATTCTCTCCTTCCTCGCAGCGGTAATTGGTGCGTCCGCGTTGTATCTTTTTTATTCCTCCCTCAACGCATGGCTCGCTCCCCTGCAAACGGGAGTTGTTTTCAGTGATGATACTGCTGGAATTGTGGGTGCAATGCTGGGTTTTATCGCGGGGCTTATTCTTCAAGTATTAGTTTTGTATTATCGGATTGAAAACCGCCGGAAAAAAGTGGAAGAGGTTCTCCCCGATTTTCTCCTTCTGGTGGCGGGAAACATCCGCTCGGGAATGACGAGCTTTTCAGCATTCAAGAGTTCCACGCGGCCCGAGTTTGGTGCGTTGTCGGATGAAATCCGCGCCGTGACCACGCGGGCTTTGGGAACCGAATCCTTTGGAAACGTGTTGAGCGGAATTTCGGCGCGCGTCAAATCAAAAAGCTTGAGCGAAACCGTTCGTTTCTTTTTACAAGCGGTGCGCAGCGGGGGGAAAATTGCCCAAATTTTGGAAAGCTCTTCTGCGGATTTGCGCCGCACGCAGGATTTGAAAAAAGAATTGGAGAGTAGTGTGAAAACATATGTCATTTTCGTCGCATTCGTCATGGTCATTGCTACCCCCCTCCTCATGGCCGTGTCAGTAGAATTCGTCACGCTCATCACCCACATTCAGGGGCAAAGTGCTTTTCTCACGGCCAATGCATCCGGCAGCAGCGTGGGCTTTCTCGGGGGAAAACTCTCCATCACTTCCTCCTTTTTGGAAAGCGTGGCCTACATTCTCTTGCTGGGAAACGCTATTTTAGCGGGAATTTTCATGGGAATTATTGGGGAAGGAAAACCCTTTCTTGGTTTGCGATACACTCCTGTTATGTTTATTGTTTCCTTGGTTGCATTTGCATTGGCCCGCCAAGTTTTGGGAAGCCTGCTCTCCACCACCTAACACAGGTTTATATTCATGGGGGCGTTTCGTCTCTCAATGATAGTTACCCCGTGCGGGGGTGAGGAGAAAAATTATGAAAAACACGAGGATGAGACGTGGACAGGGAACCACTGAATACCTGATTATCTTGGCAATCGTGATTGTTATTGCACTCGTCGTCGTGGGCGTGCTGGGAGGAATTCCATCTTTAGGAGCGGGCGTGTCTGAAAGCACGAGCAAGACCTATTGGTTGGGGACAAGTCCCCTTGCTATTACGGAATATGCCATTGGAACAACTTCCGGTTCATTAGTGGTCAAGAATCTCACCGCATCCACCATTACACTTACGGACATCAACTGGAGCGGAAGCACCATTGGATTGACGGACATCAGCATTGGAGCGGGATCCACCAGCACCATTTCATCCAACTCCAGCCTCGTTTGTGGAGTCACTCGCGGACAAACCTTTTCCAAGACGATGGCACTGCAATACAACACCGCCAATCTCACCGGACTATGGTTCACGGGCATCCAACCCGTGGTGGGACAGTGTCAATGACCGCTTCCGAGCGGTCGTACCGGTGGACTACAATTGCGGTATCTGCGATACCGCAGTAGGCCTTTGACGAATCTTTCTCTAACACTTGTATCGATCGTCGACCGAAGCTTTTTATAGAAGGGAGCTGTTTCTAAGAATACGTATTGGGAGTTAGGGAGGGAGCCATACTGCAACTTGTTGCAGGTCCCTGGTTTCCCCCCTTTTATCATTTCTGGATTTTCTCTTTCTCGGCGGAAAAGTTTCCATAGGTTAAAAACAGTTGCGGTTGCCTTCACTGGCATATGCAGCATTATAAATCCCAGATTCCCTTCGAGTTCGATATGCCTACTGAAAAAGATAAAAAAAACAAAAAGACTCGCAAACCGAAGGTTTCAATCTGGGAGCGTTTGGCGAGGTGGTAACTATTCTATCGCTCGCTTTTATTGACGCAAACATAATTGCGGACTGGATTATATTTTCAGAGTATTTGAAGGTAAAAAATAAAGAAGATATACCAAATATAATCAAAGAAAAGAAAGACCAGAATCCGAGGTTGCATAATTCGTATGAATTTATGGAAGCAGTAGCATCAAAGAATATGCACAACGTTACCTTCGCTATTTCACCCCTTTGTGTAGTAGAAGTCAATGCTGCATTATTAAAGAAAATAATCTACGACTTAATGTATCAACGAGGAATCCCTTTTGAGGATTATCCATCGTATAAAAATGCAGTTAAAATAAAAGAAAGCGAAATAGAAGTTTTTAATTCAGCAAAACATTATTTGGAAAAGTTGAATGAAAATGTGACGATATGCTATTCGACTGAAGAGACATCAAAAAATATCACGAAAACAGCGATAGAATTAATTGTTAGAATGAGAACACGAAGCCATGATGCCATCTTGCTTGGAGAGGCCTGCAGCATGAAAGCGGAGTATTTCATAACCAATGATAAACATCTGATTCGACAGACGCGGGACGCAAAATTTGACGAAGTCAAACTGGTAAATCCCAGAAATTTTTACTTGATTAGGCGTAATGTAAAGTGAATCAGAGGTAAATGCGGTGATTTGCATCTGCCCCACCGAAGAGCTATTCTTCCGCCACGATGACATGCACGCCAAACTTTTCTTCCAATTTTTCAAACGCATCTTCTGCTTTCAGCAAAAATTTCTTCTGCTTCCACGCGGATGTTTCTCCGAGTAAATGATAGAATGGCGACACGACCACAAATCGCGTGAGCTGAACCATTTTTCTAAAATCAACGGAACACAATAACGCCAAAAATTCATCAATCGTTTCCACGCGTAATAATTCAACCGAATTCAGCACGGGCTTCAACTCCGGTCGGGATTGCAAATATTTAGTGAGTGTTGACTGACAGTCGAGAAACAAAATGGGTTCCCGTTCACGTGCACACGCATTCCGGATGAATCGAATGAGGTGAGATTCGTATTCCACGGGTGTGCGCGTGGGGAGCCGGAGAACCATGCGTGTAAATGAACCCTTGAAACCAAAACCCATTGCCAAGAGAGGCCGCGCCGCCGGAGACAATGACGGGGGCGATTATCCCTTAATCGCCAGCGAAACAGGTTTTCCGTTCGAAGAATATGCGCGCAGGGTTTCAAACGAATACGGATACCCGGCAATGATATGAATTTCTCCCATGCGTGAGAAAAAGTTTCTATCCGCCGAAGAAGGACGTGCGTTTTCATTGGGATGCGAATGAATGCTTCCCACGATTAAAGGGTCGAATGGAATCAAGTCCGTGCGCACACTCGAGTGTGTTTTTCCAAACTCCGCGGGAACGATGACAAGTTCAGAAAGCGTGTGCGAACCCTTCTCTGCGACGCCCAGCATGGAAATGAACTCATCCGGATACGTGGAACGGGCAGAGTTGCAAATTGCCCGAACCAATGAAGAGGTAATAGACCACTCTTCAAATAGTTTCTTCATACCAAACACATATGAAATCGGACTATTTATTAGCCGTTATTCGCTGCTGTGATCTTCTCTCAAACGCAATGAGTTTAGCTTTTTCTGGGAAAAATTGAATGGAGTACCGCCCATTATTCAGATGCAAAATAGCATAGCCATTTCCTGCATGGTTTTCTCCATCATTTTCACTGAAAGAAGGAATGGCCATATATTGGGTCCCATCAATCACTTCTTCATGAAAGAAATGGGAATGACCATTCAGAACAAGTTTGACGTTGGCCGAATCTGAAATGACTTTCCGAATCTTTTCCCGGTCGGCAGCATAAAAAATTTCAGAATAATGGGATTTTTCATGAAAATAATAGGTGAATGGTTGATTATGCAACGGATAATGGGTGTAAATGATAACGGGCAATGGAGTTTTGGCCAAATCGCCAGCGAGCCAATGAAGCTGTTCCGGCATCACCTTTCGTTCAGGGGCCGTTTCATTCATCGTGTGCAAAACAACGTGATGAAAACCATCTACATCAAACGAAAAATAGGTATTCGTCTGATTGGTAATCTCTTGCCATTCTTCTATTGAAATAAAATCATGGTCATGGTTACCTAATACGGAAACAATATTTGCTGAAAATTGGTTCAAAATATTCTGGTATTGCCACAACCATTCGCTGTCTTGTTGAGGGCTTTGATTGGCAATTGCATCTCCTAAACTCACAATCATATCTATTTTTCCTACTTTTTCACAAAGCGAATTCGAGCGCGATTCAAATGTGGAGCCAAAAATATTAACGTAATCGGGGCCGCTGAAGTTAGGTTTGATTTTATCCTTACCAAAATGAACATCCGTAACAATCAAAACTTTCATGCACTACGCCACCGCATGAATCTTTTTTTTACCATATTTCTTTTCCACGTACGCTTGGACCATTTTCTTGAAGTCGTCTCGCATCGTGGGGCCTTGAAGTGTTTTCACCAGTTTTCCATCCTCAAACACGGGCGCCGCGGGGTTCTCTCCACTCCCAGGAAGGGAAATTCCAATGTTCGCGGCTTTAGACTCGCCCGGACCGTTCACGATGCACCCCATGACGGCGACGTGCATTTCCTCTACACCTGCGTATCCTTCGTTTTTCCACACGGGCATTTGCTTGGTCAAGTATTCCGTTACTTCCTTCGCAAGGTGCTGGAACGTGTCACTCGTCGTGCGTCCGCATCCCGGACACGCCGTGACTTGGGGCAAAAAGAATCGATGTCCAAGTGATTGGAGAATTTGCTGCGAAAGATAGACTTCCCGTTCGCGCGGCGCGCCGGGTTCGGGTGTTAAACTCACTCGGATGGTGTCGCCGATTCCTTGATTGAGCAAGAGTGAAAGCGCGGCCGTGCTCGCCACGATTCCTTTGTCTCCCATTCCCGCTTCCGTTAATCCCAAGTGCAGGGGCTGGTCGGTCAAGCGGGCGAGTTTAGCATAGCAGTATACCATTTCCTGCACGCCGCTCATTTTTGTGGAGATGATGATTTGGTCTTTTCGCATTCCCAAATCCAACGCGCGATTCGTTGAGAGGATAGCACTCTGAATCATGGCTTCCAAAAATATTTGATTGGCGCCTAATTGTTCATTCACGGGGAGTTTGTTATCATCATCAATCAATTTCTTCAACAATTGTTGATCCAAGCTTCCTCCGTTCACTCCAATTCGCACGGCCTTGTTGTTGTCCACCGCGACTTTGATGAACGTGTCAAAATTCTCATCGTGCTTTTCTCCAAAACCCACGTTGCCCGGGTTGATTCGGAGTTTGTCCAGCGAGTCCACGAGCTTGGGATACTTCGTGAGCAGCAAGTGTCCGTTGTAATGAAAATCTCCGATGAGCGCGGTGTCTTCATAACCCTCGTCGAGAAGCTGTTTTCGAATCGCCGGCACCGCATCGGCCATGGAATCTTTTTCAACGGTAAAACGCACCAACTCTGAACCCGCATCCGCAAGTTCCTTGATTTGTTTAACGGTCCCGCTCACGTCCGCGGTGTCGGTGTTGGTCATCGATTGAACGCGCACGGGGTTGTGCCCCCCGACGCCTATTTTACCCACGCGCACTTCAACGCTTTTTCGTTTCACAAATCCATTGAGGGTTTCAAGTTTGTTCATGCGTCATCATTCTCCACGATTCATTCTACCGCACTTCATCCGACTGAAATTTAAAGGTAGGGAAAATTTTTGTTTCCCCGCTCTTTGACTTAATAATAACTAATCTATTTTCCGGCCATTTTCTTGGCCGCATTCACAATATCATCTACCGACATTCCGAATTGTTTCTTGATGTTTTCCGGTTTGTCGTACGGGATGTAATCGTCCGCGGCGCCGAGTCGTTTCACCGCAGCATTGGTCACGTTGGCGTGTTCCAAACATTCTAACACCGCTGAACCAAATCCCCCAACAAGAGTATTTTCTTCCACCGTGATGAGCCGTTTGGTCTTCTGCGCATATTGAACAATCATTTTCTCATCCAACGGTTTGGCAAAGCGCGCGTTGATGACCGCAACAGAGATTCCTTGCTTCTCCAATTCGGCCGCGGCTTTGACACAGTCTTTGACGGCCCAGCCTATTCCGAGCAAGGTAACGTCCTTTCCGTCTTTCAACAGCTCGGCTTTTCCAATGGGAATGGCTTTGAGTTCGGCGTCCATCGCAACCTCGGGGTTAATGGTTCCTTTCGGATAGCGCAGGGCGATGGGTCCCGCGCTGTAGTCAATGGCCGTTTTGACCATATGTCTCAATTCGTTTTCATCCTTCGGCGCCATGACCACGAAGTGGGGGATGATTCGCGTGTAGGAGAGGTCTAAAATCCCCCCTTGCGTGGGGCCGTCGCCCGTAATCGCGGCTTTGGGGATGAAAAATTTTACGGGAAGTTTCATCAATGAGACATCGTGCATCATCTGATCGAATGCGCGCTGCAAGAATGGAGAGTACACGCAGACGACGGGTTTCATTCCTTCTGCGGCGAGTCCTCCTGAGAATGTGGTCGCGTGCTCTTCCGCAATACCCACGTCATAGAATCGGTCGGGAAATTTTTCACCAAACTTATTCATTCCCGTTCCCGCAGCCATGGCAGCGGTCAAACCAATAATGGATTTATCTTTCTCCGCAAGCTGCATGAGTGTTGAAATCGCCGTTCCTTCCACCGAAGGCAAGGGTGCCTTGTCATTTCCTCGCAACGCAAGGGGGCGGCCGGTTTCCACGTCAAACGCCGCGTGCTCATGCCACTTTCCCATGTCGGCTTCCATGTAATCCACGCCTTTTCCTTTTTGGGTGAGAACGTGGATGATTTTGGGTCCCTTGATTTGCTTAATTTCATTGAAGTGATGAATCATTTCCTCAAAATTGTGCCCGTCGATGGGTCCATAATACTTGAAACCGAGTTTTTCAAAGATGGTTCCAATATTTCGTCGTCCGCGATTGTCCAACGAAACAGTTGAGAGTCGTTGCAAATACTCATGAAACGCCCCCACGGCGGGAGAGATTCCCATTTTGTTGTCGTTCAAAATGATTGTCATGTCGGTTTGATTGTATCCGATGTTGTTCAGCGCCTCGTACGCCAATCCACCCGTCAATGCCGAGTCGCCCACCACGCAGACCGTTTGATAATCGGCCTTTTTGTGTTTTGCGGCTTCCGCAAAGCCCATGGCTCCGCTCAACCCTGTGGAGGCATGTCCCGCACTCCATAAATCATACGGCGTTTCTCCCCGCACGATGAATCGGGTCATTCCACCCGGGTATTTACAAATAGTTGGGAATTTATCACGTCCGCCCGTGAGAATTTTGTGCGTGTACGCCTGATGCGACGTGTCAAAAATAACCTTGTCTTTAGGCGTGTTAAACGTGTAATGGAGGGCCATCGTCAATTCAACAACCCCTAAGTTGGCTCCAATGTGTCCGCCGTTTGCGGAGCAGGTGGAAATAAGCAGTTCTCTAATCTCCTGCGCAATCGCGGGTAAATCCTCCATCGAAACCAGTTTTAGATCCGCGGGGGAATTGATGTCCTTCAAACCCATTTTGTCCATTTTTCCATTTCCATTGGTTTTGATATTCGAGGCAGTTGCAGAGTACATGGCTAGGATTCCCCCGTCTAGGAGATTATTTCATACCAACAGCCCGTTAAAAAGATTACGTTGGATGTCAAAGCAAAATAGGGGGATTGACGTAATTAAGCCCTTTTTGTTATGTTTAGTTATTTCTTGTATAAAAGTATAATTGGCCACTAACCTGCGGCTGCCCGGAAAGACTTTGAAAGGATTGCGAAGCATTTCGAGAGTCTTTTTCTAAAAGGCTCTTGCGACCCTCAAGAGGCTTACTTTTTCTGAAGGAGGACAATGGTCTGGCAATAGATTCCTTCACCCTTTCCGAACGCCGTGAGGGTTTCTCCGGAAGTCACCGTCACTCCAATACAGTCCACGGGAACGTCGAGCAACTCGCTCATTTTTTTCTGAATCGAAGGAATGTGATTTTTCATGCGAGGTTTTTGCCCTTCGATAGCGAGGGACGCATTCACAATACTGAATCCCTTTTCACGCATTTTTTGCATGGCTAAACGAATAATCTCACTCGAGTCCCCATACTTATCCATATTTCCTTTGTTGAAATAAAACCCCAAGCCCTGTTCTCCGATAGCACTCATGATAGCATTGAATGACGAATGAAGAAGAATGTCCCCATCACTGTCCCCTTCGAGGCCATTCTCATTCGGGATGACCACGCCACCCATTTTCAACTCTTTTTTTGCGTCAGGGAGTGCAAATGCATGCGAGTCCGTTCCCAATCCAATCCGAAACATATTCATTCCTTGTCCGAGCATTTCTACATCCTCATCATTTTTTAACCTAACGATTCCGCAGCTCTTCAACAAAAGGGAGAGCATGGCGCAAGTCAGGAATAATGGCATCAGCATCCGGAAAAGGTTTACGACGTGAAAAATCATTAGGAACCGCCACTGAAACCATTCCCGCAGCATGGGCAGACGTGACCCCGCTCGGCGTGTCTTCGAATGCGACCATTTCCCGCGGAGAAAGACCCAATCGTTTGGCGGCGAGCAAATACATATCCGGAAAGGGTTTCCCTTCTTTCACATCGGAACGAGAAACAATCGTGTCAAACAGGTGTTCAATTCCCATGCGTTTCACTTTAACTAGGATTTCATCCATGGGGGCGGAGGAGACGAGCGCCAACGGAAATTTACTTTCACGAAACGCACGTACTGTTTCAACGGCAAATGGCATCACTGTCAATGGGATGGTTTGAAACCATTCCACAACGGTTTTTTCTTTTTGTTCAGCCAATACATGCGCATCAATAGAAAGGTTAAAACGTTTGACTAAATGACAATAGGGGCTTCGCCCCTATGACCCCACGTGTGTTTCTCCGCGGGCCCTTCGGGCCGCGCGGTATCTCTCTCTTATGACGCGGATTCATAGAACGTGATTTCTACTTGTAATAGAAATAGCGACCTTTCATCCGCCGGTCCTCTACAGACCGGCGGTATTCCCGGTCGCCTTAGATAATTGGCAATATCCCCCGTAGTGTGCCCCACGCTGTGTTCAATGTAGTCATCTTTGGTAAACGTCACATTAAATGGGCTCAGCACGTGTACCCACCCTTTCCATTGGATGGGTTCGGTATCCACGAGCACACCATCATTATCAAACGCTATTCCGGATATTTTCATTTTTTGCCACTCTTTTTCCCATTAATCTTCAATTCCATTTTCTTGGAGAATTTTTTCCACGCGGCTTTCATCCACGGCGTACACTTGTTTTTTTTCAAAAAATCATCCACTTTTTCGAGCGGAAGATGAATGAGTTTCTCCACCTCACTCTTTTGCGAGCGCAGGGGCGTAATAGACTTCATCCAGAAGAACGTCACTCCTTCAATATTGTCATATGTCTTGCGCACATCGTGAATGGTCACATTTCCCAAGCGATGAACCTTCCCGCGGGCGTGAATTTCTTCCCACGCTTCACGCTCGGCCGCACGCTCAACAGTTTCACCCGCACTCACGTGCCCCCCTGCAGAAGTGTCCCAGTGCCCGGGCTGCAACACCATCCATTTTCCTCTTTTTTGCAAAACTAAATTATTTTTGGAATCAAAAACAAACAAGTGCGCGGCGCGGTGGGGCAATCCAAAATCGTGCGCAAACTTTTTCGTCACGCGCCCCAACACTTTTCCCGTTTTCAAATTCATCCAATCAATAT
>CAYIIU010000036.1:0-12989 GCA_964363635.1 uncultured archaeon | reverse complement strand
GATATGTCTATGGATGATGATAGCGAATTAGAATTATTTGAAGATGACAAGTAGTGAATAATATTTTTTTATTCTAAAATATTTTTTATGCCGTGCTGCCTGAATTCGTGCTCACAATATTGGACACATCGACTTTAGTGCACTTCATCGTATTCCATTCCGCATCTGGAATGGTGGTGGCTGTCCACATGCTCAACAAAACGCCCGCGCGCACTTCCGTTGAATCGAGCGCGAGCAAAAAAGCGTTCCCGGAAAATTCGACCATATTCACCAATGCTTGCGTCTGAACAGTGTTCCCCACACGCAAAAAAAGTTTCTGCAATGCATTGTCGGCCAACGATGGGTCGCAGAAAAATATTTCATGGGTTTCAGACGGATCAACTTGCACATCTCCAAAACGCCCGCTCAACGAAATGAACTTGGTCCGCCACACCATCAAAAAAACATATTTTTGGGCCGTATTAATAGCAAACAGATAATCCTGCGTATCCGCGACGGGTCGCATCACTGAAAATGCGGCGCGGGCAAGAGAGCGTTTCGTGTTATTGGAAAGATTTTGGTCGTCGGCGTAATCTTCTTTCACCATGGCCATCAGGTAATCCAATTCCATGTTTGGATCCGGGTTGAGCGTGTCAATAATCTTGTTCGAGTCCCGCGGCACGGACTGATACATGATGGTTTTCAACGCACTTGAGGCGAATTCAAAATTATCGTTTCGATTCACTTGATCAGCGATGCCTTTTCCATAATTTGCCGCGAACAAAAAAAGAAAACCCGTGAGGGAAGAAATAATGACCAAAAGAAAAAGAGCATCCGTAATGGCCGCTTGCGCGGAGCGGTCGCGAAAAATGAATTTTGTATTTTTTTTATTCATTTTTATTCACCCTGCTCTCCACGTCATTACGACGAGTGTTCCCGGCACGACGGCAGTGGAAATCTCCAATGCCACGGGGAGGGAAAGAACCACATACTGGTTGTTTTGCAAAACGTCTCCCAATTCCACGGATGTAAAGGGGACGTCAATTCCATTCACGCACAAAAGAGAAGTGTTGTTAATGGCAAACACGTGGTCGGCGACAAAACTCAGCTGGTGCCTATCGGGATTTTGTTGAGCGTCAATGAGAATTTTATTCCATTGAGTGGACTCCACGACCGCGGCCACGTAATGCAAACCGCGCACGCGCAATCCTTTGCATGCCAAATCAAATTCAGAAAAAGAAGACAAATAACTGTCTCCTTTCAATGAGTTGGCAATGATGAGCGTGTCGCGGTCCGCGGCAAATGATGCCGAACGCTGGTTATATTCGTTGAGGGTGAATGTGAACGCGGCGAAAAAAGTAATCATTCCCACAATAATTGGAATCAGGCTTGGGATGTCATCGCCGATGGGACCTAAATAGCCGCGCGCGTTAAGTTGAGTGAATTTATTTTTATTTTTCCGTTTTCTAAACGCGTACACGGGATTCAGCATACGAATGATTCCCCTTGCAGCGCCAAATAGTTATCGTTCACATTCCGTTTGACCGCAGGGCACGTATCGCTGGCGGCGGTGATGGCACACGGAAAAAGATATAATGTTGTGCGTCCGAGTTTGACGCTCTTCACCGCGTAAAATGCATTCGTGGGGGGAACCGCTTGCGGGTCGAGAGTGAGTTCCTCTCCATTTCCTAATGGAACAACGCTTCCCGAACTCAAATCCATGATGACCACACTCGCTTGCGTCGAGAGGGAGGATGCGGCGAGAATCGTATTAGGATGACGGGCGTCACTTATGGCAAATATCACGCGCGTTCCCGCCACTCCATTGGGATCGGGAAATTGGGAGATGGTCATCTTGTAGAAAATGTTGTTTCCAAAACTGGAAAATTTATTGGGAATAGACGTGGGTTTGCTGTCGCATGTCGTGGGGGCGACAATCATTCCATTGAGTGTAAATGCGTATTTGTCTAATACTTGCTTCACTTCCCCCGTGAGAAAAATTCCCCCCACGTTTAAGGTGAAAAAAGAAATGATGGAGAATAGCGCCACGACTAAAATGAGCAAGTTGATTTTGGATAAAATAAATTCAATCATGGTGGTTCCTTTTTTTTCATTTCACTCAATCTTTTCATTTCATTCAACCCATTATCCCGTTTTCAAGTACGCACACACGATGGGAACCGTTGATGTGAGATCACTTGCTTTGAGGAAGGAATACGTTCCCTGTAGGACCGTTCCGCCGGTGTAATCCTGCAATGTCCATCCTTCAGTTGAGCGATCGGGGCACTGTGCACTACCTTGTGCGGGAAACACCGTGCTGGGGGAAATGTCCACGCACTTGGTGTACGTGTCATCTTTGGTTTTCATCTGGAGCAGGGTGCAGATGCTCCGCGCCGAGGAACAATAATTAGAACAAATATTCGGGTCGGTGGAGTCAATCAAGTGGATGCACATGATGTCGGTCGTTCCCGAGAGGGTGGAGAAGTTTTCACAGTCATTTATTTTGGCTGCACAATTGTCAAATGAAAAATGGAATTGAGTGGAGCCTTTTCCGGTGGCTACATTCTGCAAATTGCGCGCCAATGCCTCTAGTTGAGAATTGATGGTGTTGGCGCACGTCTGCTTTTGCAGCTGATTCATTGCCTGTGCGGCCATGAGGATGACGAAACCCATTAGGATGACGGCAATGAGCAATTCAAAGGGGGCGCTTTCTTGACCACGGCTTTTGGGAGCAAACATATCTTGTCCATCCTTTCTGACCATAAAAAGACATTGGCGGTTTGCCACCCTTTGCTATTATTAATCTGTTAATTGGTCTTTCTGGATGGATGAAAAGTTTGTATTGGTTTTTGATGAAATCATGCTGAAGCAATTAAAGAAGCTCGGTGCTGACGAAAATCTTCGAAGTCTTTTAAGTAAACTTTTGGATAAAATGGAAGAGTTTGGTCCTTCAGCCGGAAAATTGATTGACTCTCATTTACAATTATATGAAATTTACAATTATATGAAATGAAAATGATGCGTCCGCCTATTCGTTTGTATTTCAAACACAATGTTGTAACAAACGAGTTATATGTCTTTGAATACGAGATGAAAACATCTTCCGGAAAACAACAGAAAACAATTGATAAAATTCGGCAAAAAGCCTTAAAATCCTAAATCGGATCGTGTAAATTTTTTTCCTTTCAAAATATTCTGTTCAAATTCAAGCAATCGTTTATAGATTGTAGACTGACGAAGCACTTTAATCTCATTTTGCATTTGTTCAAATTCAGTACGGGGTACTGTGACAGTGTCCATATCATTTACTTACTTGAAGACTTTTTATAGGTTCACTTTCGCGGCGGTGCACCCTCTCTAGGCTTATAATGCCCGAATCCCATACGCTCATGGTGTCGTGGTGTTGCGATACAATGCCTCTCAATTGTTTCTGGTGACATATGCCTAGTCCGTATTCCTATTCATCGCTGACCAAATTCGAAGCGTGCCCACAGGCTTACGCGCACAAGTACGTGTGGAAGACGAAAGTTCCCGAAGAAGAAATGGTGGTGGATTTGCCCATGGCGTGTGGGAGTATTGTTCACGCGGTGTTGGAACACGCGCACCGCACAATCTTGGACAGTCTTCCCTCTCCAACCCTCGACGATTTGAAGAATAAACTCCCCGCCCTCTGGCAAGCCGCTCTCGCGGAGTCGCCCATTCCCATTTCTGAAGAAGAACTCGCACCATTTTTGCAAAAAAGCCATGAAAATATTTCATGGTATTATGACACGTATTTTTCCCACGAAAAAGGTGCTACCATTGCGGTGGAAAAAAAATTGATGTATCCGCTGAACGCGCAACATAAGCAATGGTTGATTGGTTTCGTGGATCGCATCTCTCAACCGGAGGATGATAAATTAGTCATTCACGATTACAAAACGGGTTCGAGCAAAATGGGTGAGAAAGCACTCGCCACGGATTTTCAAGCCACGCTTTACGGGGCGATGGTCGCGCACACATATCAACCCTTGCGTGAAATAGAATTGCACTGGCACTATTTAACGCACCAAAAAACAGTGAGAGTAAAAGTCGACCCCGAAAATGTTCGTGCGTCTGTTTCGCGCGCGCAAACGCTCGCCAACGCGGTGGAAAACCACAAGCAAATGGGATTATTTCCCGTCAAAGTGGGTTTTGCCTGTTCTCGTTGTGAGTACGTGAGCGTGTGCCCGGCGCATAAAGCGAAATAAACCCGTAGGAACCTAGCTTCTTTTTATTTACAAAAAGGAATTTTCCCTCCATGGCTTCTTTGAATAAGGTTCTCCGCGACTTGGTCCTCCTTCCAAATGAAAAAATAATTGATGCTGTTCCCGCCTCCACGGATGGATGGGTGACGTCGTACCATCGGGAAATGGCCCAAGAACTCAAATGGGGATTTGCGCCGAGTTACACCTCGCGCGCGGTGCCGGATTTCAAGTATGGAAAAATATCCGGATTTTTCATTTTCACCCAATGGAGGATGCTCTTCGTGGCGGATGATAAAAAACACTCGCGGCATCCAGAAATAATGTACGATGTTCCCTTGCATAACGTGGAGGAAATTTCCGCGCGCGGAATAATGGAAAAAACGCTACATGTGGACGCGCACACCACGCAAGGGGTTTCACACTTTACGTTTTATGGTCCGAAAGTCGCGTCCCAAGCATCATTTTTTCGTGAAGCGGTACGTGTGCATGATGCGGCAGACTATTGGAGAAGCCACGTCAAACTCTCTCCACAAAAATGCCGAAAGTGTCGCCGGCACATTTCAAAAGGACTGAAATATTGCCCCTACTGTGGGACGCAACAGATGCGCTAAATTTTTTACAACCGTATCATGGGAAGCAAATACGGCATGAAAATGAATATGATTAACAAGAGCAAGAGGATTCCAATTCCTTCCCCAAAATCATTCCACAACACCACGACCACGAGACCAAACGCCGCGACCCAAAGAATGGAAAGCCCCGCAAAAGCGATGTAGACTCCCGTGACAATTCCCAACACGAAAACAAGCATGACAAATGCGCCCACTTTTTGGGCAATAATCTTGGTGCTTTTCACAAATCCTTTGAAAAAATCTGCAACCGTTCCCATGTGCTAATCCCATTCCCCTTTGATACTAACTCCCCCCGCAGGGGATATTTAAACACTCTCGACAGGGGAGGTTTAAAACCCGTTTTTGGTGTATGAAAGTTCAAATTTGCCAACCTTTTTATACACTTAATCAGTTGAAAAAGAGATGCAGCGAAGAAATATTCCGTTTAATTGGGTTTTTATTCTGGGAATCTTTTTTCTGGCGTCGGTTTTTTTATTGACCAATGTGGGTGTCGGTTATTTGCCACTAGGTCAAATTGGATATGCTATTGCCCCTAGTGTCGTAATAAATCAGAAAGATAACGCATTAAACTTACTCAGTTCCCTTCAACGAACTCCTATTATTGCATATCCAGCGGGTTGGATTGCTGCGGGAACCACTCCTGCAGTAGTGAAATTTATTCACTGTGGAGACCAAAAGTGTGCGGCGAATAACGTGGTTCAATCCTTCCCATCCACTCTTTTCACGAAAGCGGTCTCGGTTATTTGGGGCAGTGATGGACTTCCTATGATTGCGAATTTCGTTAAGTATTATGGGGTATTTGGAATTAAATGTCTAGATCCCAATTGCAGTACTTCTACTAATCCAAATCTTCTTTATCCTGATGTTGTCGATTCCTCTATCTCATATACTTCACTAGTTATGAAAAATCATTATGGTGGTGTCCCCTTCTATTTGTACCGGAATTATTTTTACGCCGTCGCAGTAAAGTGCATAACCCCTTCGTGTACAAATGCCGTTTACAATGTCTTGAATTTTGGTTCCACTAGTTCCACCATTGGAATTGCTTTTGATATGGCAATACAATTGGCATCGACTCCAAATGCGAGACCTATTATTGTCGATGTGCCCTTCCCTTTTCCTATGGCTCCGCGAAAATTAGTAGTGAGAAAGTGTGTCGATGCCAGTTGTCTCAATCCACCTATCGTTACGGTGTTAGACAATGATGTGGGAAGCTCTCCAGCTGATCCTTACCCTCAAAGCGGACCTAAAATGGTACTTGACCCAGAGGACGTTCCTGCAATCGTATTTAGGGATAGTGTCTCCGGTAATATAGTTGTTTATGGCTGTCTGGACTTCGATTGCACCCAGTTTAATAGTGTTATTTTGCCCTATGCGGGGAGACAAATTTCTGCCGCTTTTGCTGCAGACAGTAGTTTAGTCATTTCATATCAAAAACCGGTTGGTCTGAATGGTCTCCCTGAGTTACGATTCATTCGATGTGCGGATGTGACCTGCAACACTATTACAACAGAGAAAAGAGTGGATGCGGGGACCGATACAGGATATCATAGTAAAACTGTCATGGGGATTGATTCGAAACCTCTTATAGTTTACTATGCAATTAGGGGGACCGCAACCGTGTTGAAAGCATTAAAGTGTAGGGACATGGATTGTACCGCGCAGACCGTCACGGTTCTAGATCCAAATACAAATTTGCCTCCAAGTGAACTGGCAACCAATTTCGTTTTTTCACCACCGAGTGTTGACGTATAATTATAAGTGTCCCAGCAGGGGATATTTAAATGAAAAGGGCATTTTCCCCCTGAAAACCCGAATTGTGGTTGATCTATTCAAACCGCTTGAATTGTTCAACTATCCATGAAAGTAGTCTTGTGTTCCAATATTGTGTTCCAATATAATGTAGGAAGTTTTTTATTGAATGATTGAATAACTGCTGTCTATGATTCGTAAATATAATTTATTTTTCACCGTTGTCGTTGTTCTCCTCTTTGGAACATTGGTCCTCGTTTCCAATCCCAGTGCAAAAGAAAGCATTGGCTTTGTTGCAGCCCCGAATGTTCAGCAACCGATTATTTCACCACCCCCCGACGTTCCCACCTTTTATTGCATACTTTAAACAAGCAACTGCTCCTCCATTTTTACCATCATTGAAAGGTGCGCTTTGCACGAATCCCACGTGCACACAATTCAACACGATCGTCCTCGACACCGACTCCGTGTCAGCCCCTATCGCGACCGTATTCCCGCGTGACCGGAAGCCAGCTGTAATACATGAACATCGATTGTCTAGCGGAGTGACCCTATTTCGATTGTCCAAATGCGGGGATGTAGCCTGCTCCACTGTTAGTCATGCTGATTTGGTCTCCACTCCATCTGGTTCTGGCAGTTATGCCATTTTTGCAGGCATCGATGCGTTCAGCGATTCGCGTCCGGTCATTTCTCTTATGAACCGAACGCCGCCCACTCCTCCCCACGTAGAATCAATCGTGTGCAATGACCCCAACTGTGCGACCGCACCCACTATTGTGAATCTGTACCCCTTCCTCTCTACCGATATCTTAGGAGGGACGACGGGAGTCAAAGTTCAGCGTGATGGCAACCCATTTGTAGTATTTGCAATGACAGACCAACCTTCCAACACTGGTTTTCTTCGCGGAGTGAAGTGTGATTCTGCGGATTGTACACTGAATCATCTTGTAACCATCGATTCAACTATCATGCCACTTGGCATTCTCGGATCCTGGATTAAAGAGCCAAAGATGACGCTCGACTCCAATGGCTTTCCGGTTATTGTCTATCAGAAAACTACCGGCACTCTTACTAATCCATACAACAATTTGTATATCGTGCGTTGTGGAAATTTAGACTGTTCAATCGTAACAAGCAACTCATTTTTGTTTTTGCCAGTCACTCCAATGCTCTATTCGGTCACCGTTCCAAGCGATAATCTTCCTTTCCTCACGTTTACTGACAACACTATAATCCCACCCACAACCCTTGGACTAAAATGCAATGATGCAGCTTGCACCAGCTTCACATATGTCTACCTCGGTGTGACTACTCTATTGGCCGACTACGCTACATCCATCACTATTGCGGGTAAACCTGCGATTACTTATTTTGCTAATGATACAAATGGAATGCCCCCGGTCTTCCAAGAATTACGGCTGGTTGAATGTAGCGATGTCCAATGTTCTGTCCTTATGCCAACAATCACGATGGATACTGGAGTTGCAGGTTTTCCCGGAAGTATTGCGATCGATTCGTAGCAGTTCTAGCATAGCTAATTTTTAAGCCCTGTGACATTGCATAGATTATGCTCGATATTCATTTCATCCGCGAAAATAAGGAGAAGGTACGCGAAAACCTTTCCAAGCGGCAGCACGCACTCTATTTGGAGTTATTCGACCGTGTCGTGAATGATGATGTGGTCTATCGCAAAGCATTGCAGGATGTGGAAGGACTGCGCGCCAAACGGAATCAACTGACGCAAAAGGTTGCGCAAGTTAAAGACAACCCCTTGGAGAAACAAGCCTTGATTCAAGAGTCGCGTGGCGTGGGAGAACAAATTATTCAAAATGAAAAGATTCAAAATGAATTGAAGGAAAAAATTCGCATTGGATTGATGGCATTGCCCAATTTGCTGGATGAAACGGTGCCGTTCGGAAAAGACGACACACAAAATGTGGAAGTCAAAAAATGGGGCGAAATCGAGGAGAAAAATTTTGATGTTCTTACCCATGCCCAAATAGCGAAAAACGTAGATGGCGCGGAATTTGACCGCGCGGTAAAAATATCAGGGGCGGGATTTTTTGCGTTGAAAGGACCATTGGTATTGTTGGACCTCGCGTTGCAGCGATACGCACTCGATGTACTCATGCAAGACGGATTTGTGCCGTATGCCCCGCCTTTCATGATGAACCGTGCCGCGTACGAGGGTGTAACAGACCTTTCGGATTTTGGAAACCAATTGTATAAGATTGAAGGGGAGGATTTGCACCTGATTGCCACGTCTGAGCATCCTCTCACCGCGCAATTCATGAATGAAACATTGCCCATGCATACGTTACCCGTCCAATTCGCGGGAATGTCTCCGTGTTTCCGCAAAGAAGTGGGAAAGCACGGCCTCGATGAACGGGGATTTTTCCGCGTGCATCAATTCAACAAGATTGAACAAATTGTCATTTGTTCTCCAGAAGTCAGTTCGGAGTGGCACGCACGCATCGTGGCGAACACGGAGAAAATTTTTCAAGGATTGAACATTCCGTATCGTGTAGTAAATGTGTGTACGGGCGATTTAGGCATTGTCGCGGCCAAAAAGTTTGACATTGAAGGATGGTCTCCGCGCGAAAAGAAATACTTTGAATTGGGTTCGCTCTCCAATTGCACCACGTATCAAGCCGTTCGTTTGAACATCAAAATATCCTCCCCCGATGGGAGCAAACGCTACGCGCACACGCTCAACGCCACGGCGGTGGCCACCGCGCGCATGCTGCGCTGCGTGTTAGAGAACTATCAAACCTCCGACGGAGGGTTTGACGTTCCTAAAATCCTGCAGCCCTACATGTATGGACTGATGCACATTACTCCCGTGAAATAATCAATAAGTTATTATGCCACGCCTCGTTTCGTTTCATATGGCCAGTTGGGAAATTGTTCTATCCATAATCAGTCTCTTCGGATGGTTCTTCTGCCTTGGACACTTGTTCATCTCCCATTGGCGTCCTTCATGGAATCGATTCGCTTACATCTTCAGTGTATCCCTCGCACTCCTGACGATTGGGCTGGGAGTCATTACTCCTTGGATTGCCCTTCCTTCGCCAATTCTTCTTTTGGCGGGACTGGCAATCGCCGCTTGGTGGTTCTACCATATGCCTCCGCTTCCACCCATTTTAATCGAAAAAATGCCATCTCCTTTTTTCGTGCTGAGTATGTTCTTACTCACTATCTACTTTTTCGTCCTTGTATTGCTCCCCAACCACGGCTTCGACAATCTCTCCTATCACATTCCCTTCATCCACGAATTTTCCTCCTTTGGACAGATTTCCTTGCCTGTCGAACCCATGAATTGGGTGGATCATGCCCATTACATTTACACGAAGTCCATCGAAATGGTATTAGGTCTTTCCCATCAGATTTTGACCGGGTCTTATCCTTGGATACACTTCCTTTTTCTGGCGGGGTTTGTTTTCCTCCTTCCGGATTTGGCTTTGAAAGCTGGAGCGAAGAGACCTTGGTTGGCCAGCGTTATTTTTTTGTCTTCGGGGTTTGTGCTGGGAACCGTCAAGCACTATTTCATTGAAACAGCCATCCTACTTCTCTATACGAGTGTGCTGCTGTTGATTATGGAACGAAAAGACGCCGCTGGACGGATTCCTCTTTTGTTCATTTTCGGAATGGCCATCGCCCTCTCGAAAAACACCGGGGTCATTTTCTTGATTGGGGTCGCGTTAGCATCCTATTATTTCTACCGGTCTCATCGCGAGGGTATTGCTCTGGTTGGTGGGGGTCTATTGGGAATAATTGTATCATTCCTCCCTGCTGCATTTGTTGTTTCTCTACTGAAAGAATTCCAGATCGTGCAGGTCACTTCGGTAGGACAGTACACTCCGTACGAAATGCGCATTCTCCTCATCTGGGAAGGTATCAAGCGTTTTATTCTGCGGGATATTTGGGCAGTCCCGTTCCTCCTTTCCCCTTTCGTCTTCTTGATTTCCCCTAAAAGTCGTCCCGCACTGGGGATGATCTTTGCTAGTTTCATCTGTCTCTGCCTATCATTCGTAGTGACTAATTTTTTTGCCCTGACCTATTTGCAGATTGGAGCCTATTACTCGTTTGCATTCATCGGGGGGCTCAGCATCGCATTCCCTATCT
Organism: uncultured archaeon; assembly: GCA_964363635.1. Lineage (GTDB taxonomy): Archaea > Iainarchaeota > Iainarchaeia > Iainarchaeales > VGJJ01 > VGJJ01. Next base: position 2,275 of record CAYIIU010000036.1, on the reverse strand, counting down.
TCCTTGAAAAGATTGAGGAAAAGATGGTGTATCCAATTTCCCGTGTCGCCGTCCCACTTCTGCTCATTACACTCCTCGTTGGAATCGGCAGCGTATTGACATTCACGCAACTGTATTCCAGCGGGGGAGTCATCAATGGGACTTTCTATAATGATCTGCATGATAGCATTCCCAATTCTCCATCCACCAAAATATTTTCCATGAATAACGTCAACCCACTAACACTAGGATTCGAGAAAGCGATCATCACTGATTATACTAAGTATCCGCGTCCATCTGGCGACCCATGCACATTTTGGAAGGAGAACGAAATCACCCACATCGTGTATTGGCGCCACACCTCTTCCAGTTATCAATTAGACGGTGGAAATCCAGAATTCTATCGGGATTCGCAGGAAGAATTGCTTCAGGGTACATGCACTCGTCTACTGATGCAGCCCCCCACTCCAATCAATCCACTCATCGGAGAAGTGTTGTATGAAAAAGATTGATTTTTGGTCGATTGGACTCATCCTCCTCATTGTTTTCTTTTTAGGTTTTCAATCCTACTATATTTCAAACGAGGCCGTGACGAACGATGAAACGTTGTACGCGTGGTACGTGCACCTCCTGCGTGAGGATCCATCGGCCATTTTCTCTCCGGAATTGTGGCAGTTTCACCCGCCTCTTGTTCCACTCCTCGCCAGCCTATTTTGGTTTATTGATCCACTCACCAGCATGCGAATTGTTTCCATTCTTTTGGGAGCGCTGAGTATTTTTCTAATTGGCATAATTGGAAAAAAATACGCCGGGCCGTGGGAAGGATTGACTGCCGCATCACTCGTCGGACTCAATTCATTTGTGGTGGGTTATTCCCATTTTGGCCTGTTGGATACCGTGCTGGTTGCCGCTTCGTGTTTGATTGGTTTAGGGTGGCTTACTCGCGATGAAAATCCTTCACGCGCCAAATGGTTGATGGCAGCGGGGGTTTTCCTCGCTATTTTTTCCAAGCGCAGCGGATTCATGGTGGTGGGGGTGTGGGTAATTGGAATGATAGTCTTTCGATTCCTTCCGAAGCGCCGTCAATCCATTTCCACGCATCTAAAATTACATTGGAAAGAAATCATTTGGTGTGTTTGCGTAAGCGCTTTTGCGTGGATTTTCTCGGGAATTTTTGACCGGGGAATATTTTCATTCTATGATTATTCCGCAGGATACCTTTCCATTCTATTACATACCATTCCCTCGTTGAAGTATATCGTTCCGGGGTGGGCGGCCATTCTCTTGTTCATTGGATATTTTGACATCAAAACTATCTTAGAAAAAGAAAGAATTTTTTTTATTGGTTGGATTGGAGTTTTTGGCATGGCACTTTTTTTCCCGTACTTTGATCCGCGCTATTTTTTTCCTGCACTTCCTGCGGTAGGGTTGCTCGCTACACTGGGTGCATCGCGTGTATGTCAATTTTTCTCCCTTCCAAAATGGCTTTCCTTCGTTGGAATTGTTTTTTTGCTGGCGCCCGGTCTCATTGCATTAGGAAATAATTTTTCCTACACGGCAATTGAAATAGGCTACGCTGATGCAGGCGCTTGGCTCGCCACACATGCACGAGGTGCGGTCGTCTACGACCCTCTTGAAAGGGAAATCCGCTATTTTAGTGGTTTTGAACTTGAACAATGGGGCGGGACCATCATAAAATTTCCCAATACTCCAAGTGAATTTTTGCATTCGCTCGCGCAGCACCCAAAACCCATTTTTGCTGTTGTAGCCAACTGGCCCAATTTCTACGGTCCATTCTATCCTACGGATTCATTTCTTTTAGACCAGAATTTCACGCTAGCTTATTCCGTAGAGCGTATGGTCGGGGGAAAGCCTGTTTCGGTGATTCGAATTTATCACTATTCTTAACGGGCACTCCTGCAAGGCCACCGCCAGCTTTTTATTCCACCGTTTTGTATTTATCATATGGTCGCGCCCCACCGAAAACATTCCAAGCGTTTAGCCGATTTTTTTCCTGAAGAACATATTGTGGTCACGTCTGGACTTGTCCTTTTTGTGGTGGCAGTAGTTGCCGCAGCTCCTGCCCTCACCAGTTTAGGTCGCTCTTCTCAAGTCGCATTCGTTACCACCCCTGCTCAAGGGGTAGCATTTTCATTTTTCGACGCATTCATCACGGGAATGGGTGCCATAGCGGTTGTTTTTCTGGTGGTTTATTTGACGTGGAAATACGCGCGCAGCGAAATGTCCTAAAACTAAAGATTCTCTTTGTTTTACTAAAACTATTTTCTGCGCTGTT
>CAYIIU010000035.1:0-13356 GCA_964363635.1 uncultured archaeon | reverse complement strand
ATAAATAATCCTATTCCAGTTCCGTCGGCGCTCGAATCAACTTCTCTTGGTTCTCCTGAACTCATTACGAATAAGTTGTGCAAAATGATGGCTACAATCGGATCTGAGTACGCTCGTTCGATTGTTTTGTAGCTGAATGTTTCTTCGCCATTCAGCAAAAACATTAAAGAAAAACATTCCATTTCACGATTCGTGAACTCAAATAAAACTTGGAACAAATGAATTTTTGTCAAAAGAATTCTATCCTTTGGTGGTCGGCCCGGCCGACCATTCACCATTGTAATGAGTTCGGCCGCGCGATCCACATCGGAGTGAATGCGCTCGATTACGGCGCGCATTTCTCCGCGAAGTTTTTGGTCGTATTCTTTTGAAAATGGTTTCTTTTCAATCGAAAAGTTTTCAGCGTAATATTTCTTCAACCACTCCAACTCGGCTAAAGTTGTTTCCAATTTTTTGTTCGTTAGACGCATGAGGCGATTAGAACCGATAAAATTATAAGGATATCGTTGGATATCCTTATGGAGTGTGGAAAAAATGTCTCGAAAAGTAGAAGTAACCCTTGGAGAGTTCAAACTCTCCGACAAAAAAGTGACCATCGTACTCGAACGGACCGTCACCCCGTTTGGAAACTCGGCCAAAGCCGACGTTCCACTAAAATACGTCAATAAACGAGCATACGTGGTAATTTTGAACTAAAAAACGCCAACAATTTTGTCCCAGAGTCGGGAAACACTGCTAGTATTTTAAACTAAAAGATTATCTAAAAGATATGGTTTCACAAAGAAAAAAAGCCCTCGTTCGACGACGCACCTCAAATCGTAAACCAACAGTTCGTAAGTCAGTTAGGTGGAAAAGCCCTTGGGAAAAAGCTCGATCTCAACGAGAAATAGAAAAAAATAAAGAATGGACAGTCATGTGGGGTAAAATGGGTCGAAGCGCGGCCGAAAAAAGAAGAGTTACCAGAAAAATATTGGATGAAATGAGGAGATTAAATGGGGAAGATTGGCGTATCTATTCCAGATTTGTTCGCTATATAAAAGTTGCTCGTGGACTAGCTCGTGATGTGAATAAAAAATCTGAGGCTCAAGAATTTGCACGGGGGGCTCATCAGGGTCTTATTCACTCTGGTTTACATGTCGCGGGAGTACATTTTCTTCAAGATTTGATTACAAAGGAATTTTTTCCGCAAAGGTCCAGACGATAATTTTCATAGCGGATTTAGGCTAAATCTGTTTTCTTAGGCTCTTCGGGAGTGTCCGAAGCAGGTGCGGGTTTCACCTCGTTCCATTTGATCACATTCGTCGTATCACCCTTATGACACATGCACGGGCAGTTGGGCCAATACACGGAAACGCCACAACCACATAACAAACAGGGGTTTTTCCACACGGTCATACGATGTTCACGACCCTCACGCTTATATTTCCATTTTAGAAAACCGCGCTTTTCGCGACTCGTATAATTGTTTTTCGACAAGCTGTCGATTCTGCTTTATCAGCGCAGCAATGAGACCCAGCGCAGCAATTTCAATTCCAATGATGAAAAGAAGACTCGTCACGAGGGCGCGCATCAAGAATGCAGGGCCGATAGCCCCTGTCCGAATGAAATTATCGATGACTGGTAGACCAATAGCAATTCCTCCAACTGTTAGAATGATTCCTGCTGCGCTGAAAGTTGAGATTGGGTGAAGTTTGAGATTCCCAATGATGATAGTAGAAACGGCACGCTTGAAATAATCAAGAATTCCATTGAACAAGCGGCTTTTACCTGCACGTTTGCGGAACGTGCACGGAATTTCACTCAGGACAAGTCCCTTGTCTGCTGCATCGATAATCATCTCTTGCGTATACGTGAAACCGGACAAAATATTCAAACGCATGGCGGCGTCGCGTGTGAAGGCGCGGAAGCCAGTTTGACCGTCCGTGAGGTTGCGGTATCCTGATACGCGGGAAAGAATCCATGACGCTAAACGATTGCCCATTTTTTTGGAGAAAGGCATCTCTTCAATGTAACCCGCAAAACGCGAGCCTAAAACAATGTCGGCCTTTCCGCTCAAAATAGGCTGAATGAGCGCGGGAATTTCACGCTGGTCGTATTGATCATCCCCATCCGTGTTCACGATAATATCTGCGCCCATTTTCAATGATTCTTCCAACCCGCGCGAGAACGTGTATGCCAGCCCTTTGTTTCCATGATTGGAAATCACTCGCGCACCATTTTTTCGGGCAATCGACGTGGTCAAGTCCGTGCTTCCATCATCAATAACCAGCACATGAATCGCCGCGATGCCATCCATTTTAGGAGGAATGCTCTGAATGACACTTTCAAGGGTTGCTTCCTCGTTGTACGCAGGAATCATAACCACCAACTGGGTGGTATTTTTTTCTTCATTTTTTTTCATTTTTGAAAAACTCCTACACAACTTGAAATGACAAAAGGGATATTCAAATCAAAAACGCGAACAGGTTTCAATCGGAAAAAAAGTCGTTTCAATGCTTCCGCGGTAAACGGTCTAACATGCGTGGGTTCGTCCCAGAATGAGGGGTTGGGTAACGGACAAATAACCACCACATATTTTTTGGAGACTTTTTCCAATTTTTCCGCAAATGCGATGAAATCCGAAACGTGTTCAATGACGTGTGAACAATAAACCAAATCAAAACTATTCTCAGCAAACTCTTTTTTCATGAAATTAGCTTTCTCAATGAAAGGGGTTTGAGGATGAATATCAATTGACGTAACGCGGTATGAGGGCCCTGCCCACTTGGAAAAACGACCGTCTCCCGCTCCTACATCGAGGGCAGTGGAGAATTCCAATCCGTGCATGATCAAACCAAAGTAGGTTCTTCGGAATAACTTACTCAAAAGAGAGTTACGATGAACACCCACGCGACGAACCATTTTCGTGTCAGTATTTTTCAAAACAGTCATACACTACTAGGTGGGTGGATAGGAATTAAAAGAATCGCATGTGCGCGCAACCATTCCCTATCGTTGTACCAGTATCCTATATAACGATTCAGACAGATTTTTCTGTTACAAATCTAGTCTCGTTTAAACGAGAAAGAGATATAATCAACGTCTCTTTGTTGCCGAACCAATTCTATGCAACACAGGGCGGCCAACCCTTTTGGGTTCGTGGCCAAGAACCTTCAGAGTTCCACGTGTGAATCTTTGAGGTGCAATGAACACACCGCGGGGATAACATCCGAACACTCGAATGACGTCTTTTTTGAACTGGTTATTTGGAACTCCGGTAAAATAAAAAGTAAAAGGGGCCTTAACTTTGAAAAAGGGTTTTGCTAATAACAAATCGGAAGTCGAATCACCCATCACAATAAACACCCGTTTGGATTTGATTGGACTGTTTTTGCGGCGCTGGCCTTCCTCGCGTAAGATGCGCGTTGACACCATGTCTTTTTCGGTTCCTTCTGCGCTGACATCCACCGCCCAACGCGTGCGACGGATGGTGGCGCCAGGTATTTGTCGAGCTAATGGTTCAAGTATTGCATAAACTTGTTTCAGCTCAGCATCTACTTCGGATCCTTCCATCCCAACACCATGTGCACGTGCATGGACGGTGAACATGTACTTCTTCCCATAATCTTCCAGTAACGAACAATGTAATTCCTCGAATTTGCGCTTCAACCGTTTCTTGATATTTGACGGGAGTCCTCCGCTTTGAACTTCAATAGGTTTGGGGCGGCCATTTTGAAACCGCATTACTTCCATTCCATTTTCTGCACTTAATGTAAAGGCATCACGTACACCTTTATTGTGTTTGGTATACTCTATAAGTTGAGGCAGGGCCGCTTTGTAGAGGCGATCCATTCCAGCCCCAGTTGCGATGTCGACTTTATCCCCATTTTCTGCGTAGGCAACCAGTACTTTGATAACACGGTCATCCACTTCATTTCTAGAATTGGAAAAAACTCCATCAAAATCTAACACAAAATGCCGGTACATTTGATTTCATTGCCAATCAGAATTATTAAAAGAGATGGCGAATTAACGAATTAATTCGAATTCCACTATTGTACCAACCCCCATTATATTGATTAAAAGATGTTTATTTTGAACGATTGGGACGAAGATGAATATGAATAGTCAGCGTATTTTAGTTACGGGTGGAAGCGGATTCATCGGGAGCCATTTCGTGCGTACGTATTTGAACGACCACCCCTCCGATGAAGTGGTTAACGTGGACCTGCTCACATACGCAGGAAGAAAAGAAAACACGCTCAACGAGGAAAAAAATCCCCGCTATTCATTCGTGCACGCGGACATCTGCGACACGACGAAAATGGACGAAGCGATGAAAGGGTGCGATGCCGTGGTGCATTTCGCCGCGGAATCCCATGTTGATCGTGCGATTGAAAACGCCACCGTATTTCTACGTACGAATGTTTTGGGAACGCACTCATTATTGGAAGCGGCGCGCAAGAATGATGTGAAAAAATTTCTTCAAATCAGCACCGACGAATGCTATGGTCATATTTTGGACGGGAGCTTTACGGAAAAAGACACGCTCAATCCGCGTAATCCATATGCGGCATCGAAAGTGGGCTCGGAACGTTTAGCTTATTCGTATTCGCAAACGTACGGGATGAATGTCCTCATCACGCGCTCCTCGAACAATTTTGGACCGTACCAATTTCCGGAAAAAATGCTTCCCTTGTTCGCCACCAATCTTATTCGCGGAAAAAAAGTCCCCGTGTATGGAGATGGATTGAACGTCCGCGATTGGTTATTCGTGGAAGACAACTGCCGCGGGGTAGACTTAGTGTTGCAGAAAGGAAAAAGTGGAGAAGTCTACAACATCGCGGGGGAACAAGAGATGCCCAACCTGCACATCATCCGCATGATTTTGAAAGAAATGGGAAAAGGAGAAGAAATGATCCAGTTCGTGGAAGATAGAAAGGGGCATGATAAACGCTATTCCATTGATGCGAGTAAAATCAAAGCTCTTGGATTCAACCATTCCAAACCCTTTGAGCAACGTTTGCACGAAACCATTGCATGGTATAAACAGAACGAATGGTGGTGGAAGCCGCTCGTGAAGAATTAATTCTCACGAAAAGGATTTATTTATGGAAAAAAAACTCACGCACATCACCATGGTCGCCACTCTCCCCCCTATCAAGGGAGTGAGCGATTACACGCTCAATCATGTTCCCGAATTAGCCAAATTCGTGAAAGTAGACTTCTACAATTTCTCGGACATCTATCCGGAGTTTTGGTATCCGGGTGGCACGAAAGAAAACGACCCCATTTTCAAAATGAAACCCGCACCGAATGCCGTTATACACGACACCCTCACGTGGTATAATCCCCTCACGTGGATTTCTGCGGGGTTGCATGCGAAAGGAGAAATTCTGCACTTCCACTGGTGGACATTCTATCTTTCTTATATTTTTTGGACGATTATGGTCATTGCCAAATTGCGCGGAAAGAAAATCGTTTGCACCGCGCACAACATTTTAGGGCACGAGTCGGGAGCCCTAGACAAGTTTTTTACACGAAGCGTTTTCTGGCTCGTGGACACGTTTATTGTCCACTCGGAACAGAATCGGAAACAGTTGAATTCTTTTTTTGGCGTTCCACTGGAACGGATTCATGTGAATCCGCACGGAAATTATGATTTCTATAACGATGTTCCTGTAACACAAGAAGCAGCGCGAAAGAAACTGGGTATTCCAAAAGATGCTAGAGTCATCATGAGCTTTGGCAATTTGCGTAAGTATAAAGGGTTTGACGATTTGATTACCGCATTCAAAGCGGCTAAAAAAAAGGTGCCCGAATTGTATTTGATGATTGCAGGAAAACCGTGGAACAAAGAGATGGCGGAAGACATTCGGAATCAGCTGAAGGATATCGCCGACGTGAAGCTTGCGTTTGACTATATTGCGTCCTCGGACATCAAGTATTATTTCAATTCTGCGGATATCGTGATGCTCCCCTATCATGAATTCTCCGGGCAAAGCGGTCCGGGGAACATTGCCCTCGCATTTGGAAAGCCGCTTATCGTTTCACGTGTGGGGGGGTTGCCTGAACTCGTGATGGATGAAAACACTATTTTCGAACCACACGATGTGAAAGGCCTCACCGCGCGGATTGAAAATGCGTTTATGAAAAGGGGCATGCTTGCGAAGCTTTCAAAGGAAGCTTTAATCATGAAAAAGAAATATTCGTGGGATACCATTACGCAGCAGACGTTACTCGTTTACAAGAGTGTATTGCGCGAATAATAGTCGTGCATCCACTTCATTCCTTCGTTCAAGGAAACTTGCGGCACAAAGTCTAATTTTTCTTTTGCTTTACTCATGTCCGCTTGCGTGTACAATTGGTAACCATTCTTTAGGGGGTTGTCAACATGTTCAATCGTCGTTCCGTTTGACACAATCTGCTGGGCCATATTAGCAACATCATTGAATTCAATAGCGGTTCCCGATCCCATGTTGATGATTTCGAAACCCTTTGCTTTCACCATCGCCATTGCGTTGGCACGCACCGTGTCTTTCACGCAGATGAAGTCGCGCTTCTGCTTCCCATCACCATAAATGGAAATCTTTCCCCCCATGGCTTGGCGGAGAAACTGATACGGAATGGACGCGGTCTTTCCTTTCGTATGTTCGCGCGTTCCATACGTGTTGAAATAGCGCAGCGCCACCCCTTTCAACCCAAAAACTTTGCTGTAGGATTCGATCATTTTTTCCATAACAAGCTTGGTGAGGGCATAATTGTTATTGGGATTTGTTGGACCATCTTCCTTGTTGGGTGCGGGAGTGTTCCCGTACACGGCTGAGCTTGATGTAAATACAAACGAAGCATCCGACCAGCGGGCATAGTCCAACAGTTCCCACGTGCCATGGATGTTAGTGTGGAACAAATCGGGATGAGGGTCCCACACATCCGCGTTGGCGGCAATATGCTGGATGGAATCCACTTTCTTGAGAACGACTTTGAGGCGTTCGGCCACGTCGTTTTCGCGTAAATCGCCAATGAGAAAATAATCCAAGTCGATTTCAGGTTTGGTGCGGCAAAAACCCAGCACTTCATGGCCGTTCGCTTTCAAGTGCTCGGCGACGTGAGAGCCGATGAAACCGTCTACACCTGTAACGAGGACACGCATACGCTTGTACGTAGGAGAATCTTTATTAGGTGAATGTTGAATACGGGAATTATTCTATCGTTGTACGATAGTGCCCCGAGAAATGATTGTCATTCGGCCTTTTTAGAAAAAAGGCCGGCGAAAAAGGTTGATACCTCGCCCTTTAGGGCGACATGCGTCGCCCATTGTTTGGCGAGCGAGTGCGCGAGCCAGTGACGTTTTTGTACTAAATGGATACCGTGGCCTTTAGGCCACGGAGGAAGTCATTTTGTCTTCCAAATCGTAATCGTGGACGTGCCCTTGTATTGCAGGACTTGAACGAGTTCATCCTTGCGCGCGGCAATGAAATCCTTGATCTTCTGCCGTTCCGCGTCCACGACATCTTGCCGTGCGGTGTCATTGCCGGTCTGCGTGGCGTAGGAGATGTCGAGAACGTATGTGTCGTTTTCAAGCGGCGCGTTTCCGTCCACATTCGTGACTTTCTGGTAGTTTTTCATTTCAAAGAAGGGCGTGAAGTAAATACAATCGTCCGCGCTCCCGATGACGCTTGCTCCTGCGGGGATGTTCATTTGAATTGTTTCTAAAACGGCTGCGCGCGAATCCAATAATTTTTGGTGCTGGGTTTGAGCAACAATGGTTCCTCCCGCGATAAGAAGAATGGTGAGGACAACCCCCGCGGCGCGAATGGCAGTCCATTTAGGGTGAGTGGAGAGGCGCGTCATGATTTTGATGCGTCCCTCTTCGTAGAATGCGATGGTGGGAATCATGAGCATTCCCAAGAGGGGGATGTAGTACCGCAAACGAACGGTGAAAATCTGGGCAATGGAGGTGCCGTGCGCCCAAAATTCATAGACGCGGACAAAGAAGAGGATGGTGGCGAGCGTGAGTGCGGCGAATAGCCAACGATCTTTCCGTTTGGAGGAAATGAGAGAGAATAAGGAGAGGGGCATGACGAGGATCACCACAAACCACGCCGTGATGAATTCAGGAATTTTGTATTCGAGCCCATGCCTGCCGAGCGAAGTCAAATCCACCCCCGAACCATAATTGGTCTGCAAAAAATTTCCATATGCCCATTGGTTGAACGCCAGGAGGGGGATGATTCCAAGGATGAAACCGCTCACCAAGGGAATGATGCGTTTGCGGTCGTTTGCGGCAGCCTGCACGAGGAATGCTCCAAATCCCAACCCGGCATCGAGGCGGAGGAAGAGGGAAAGTCCTAACGCAACCCCTGCAAGAAAAGTGTCGCGCACTTTATTGGACAACCAGAAATAATATCCCGTGAGGAAGAATGTAAGAACGCCCAACTCGGGATAGAGGGTGCGCGACTCCCATTGGAATGCGGGGTAGAAAAGGTAGAGCAGGGCATACCACGGAGGGAGTTTCATCCGGCGTAGGATGAGAATGAAAATAATGTAATTGAGGAGGTGGATGAGCAATCCCGAAAGGAAGATCCATGACAAATCCCCCCCGACAAACGGAAGGATAGCGAGTGAACGTCCCACCGGGTAGCGTGAAACATTTTCTCCATTTCCCAACGCACGCGAGTCGCAGACCCATTCGTCCGCGTTGGCGCGTGCCGTTCCATGCGAGAGCATCTCGGCACCCATCAAATACTGATGCTCATCCGATGCCGCAAAATAAGAGGGATAATTCATCCCAAAAACAAGAATGAAAAAAATTCCAGCAGCAGCTAACACAAAGAAGGAGATTTTTTCATTACGTGAAAGATGCTCCCACGCGCGGCGAATGTACTTGATCATGTGCGTATCAACTACTTCTATTTTGAGACTTGTTTTAAGTGTTTCTTAAACTCGTGCAAAAGCCACCATACAACCATCGAAGAGTGAGTGAAATATTCTATTTTTCCATCATACACATTCTTCGGGGCGAATACTATAGTAAAAATACGTTTGTGAAGCATACTCTTCCGTCAGACAGGAATAATCCAACTTCTTCGTTGAAAGAACATACGACGGGCGGTATTTCATCGCTGCTTCTTTCACATTTATTCCGTTGAAAAAATTCTCCGAATAGGATTGCTTGACATGGTAATCAATCGTCGTGTAACGAAGCATATAGAGGGGGCGAAGATCCGTTTTCATGCTAACAACGCCTGCGTTTTCTAGTGAAACAAAAACAATGCCTTTATCGTGAGCCGCTTTCTCAAATAATACTTGATCGGACTGCGTGATATACTCGCGATCGAGCATCTGATCGCTCATTCTATTATACAAAATAATGGGTGCGCCCAAGAGGATGCCTACCATCAGCACGCGTTTCACGAGGGGAGACTGGCGAAAGAAAACGTGCATTCCTAAAATAAACACGGGGACGAATGCGATCGTAATCATCTTGATGCCCGTGGGAATAATGTACGCGAGAATGAGCGCGCTCACCGACCAGATGACCAATGGTGCTTTCTTCTGATCCGGGAATTTGAATTTAGACAATTCAATGACGAACAAAATAAAGAGGATACCAAAAACAACCGGAACAAACGCGGGGTGCACCGTCTTGTGCCACGTGAAATAAACCTCCTGCACCGCGCGGTACGCGATATCCTGGCGTGCCAGCGTCGTGTGGATCCCGATGTAGGCGATGGAAGGGATAATTGTCCAAAACCACTCACGTCTGTACACCAAAATCATGGCGCCGATCGTAATCACACATACGAGAATATCGACAGGGTGAATAAAGTACACCGACAAAATAGCGAGATTGACGAGAAGTGCTTTCTGCAGAGAATTTTCGCGTATGGCTTGACGCTGAAGAATCAGACCTATCAGCATGAAGGACAATCCCCCATAGACGAGAGGGTAGTGGAAGGACGAAAAAAGATTGCTCACGTACCCGTATTCCAGCCCCGTGCTGTCAAACCGGTCAAACCATGGGTTGATGAAACTCAACAACCAGAGAATCCATCCCACGCCGCCGCCCAAGACCAAAACCACTAGCGTCGTGACCCGTTCACGTGCCGTATGAAAAAATTCGTGCAAAAAAAGCCATAAAATATACACGAATGGCAGGATAAGGATTGTTTTGAGGATGAAATACACTAATTCGACTGATATTCCCGTGACTTTCGTAACGATCGCTACGAGCGCAAAATACATGTTTGGCAGCGTCGGAGTCTGCGTTTCGTGCGTGGTAAAATTCTGCGAAATGAGAATATTATCCGTCAAGTTACTTTTCACGTAGGCTAAATACGCGTACCCATCCGGAATGTTTTCCACCCCCAAATAGACACGGTCTCCCGCTGCAAAATAACCCGCCAAAAAAGGAATCATGGTGATGATGGTTAAACCAATGGCAATCACCCATACCATTTTTTTCTCATTTAACTCATTCACGTGTTTCAACATGCATAACCTCATTTTTGGGACGACACCCGTGACATTTTTTTCCAGTCGAACGTGGGGGGGATTTCTCCTAACACCGTCCAGGAGACCAGGAGAGCGGTGACATACGCCACGGCCATGCTCGTGGCGACCAAGAGAAGAGTAACCTCAGCCGGCGCTCCTAACTGAGAAAAGAAAAGGACCAATAATCCTTCGCGAATGCCCCACCCGTTGATTGTAACGGGAATCTGCACGAGGATTTGAACCAGCGCCAACAACGGGATGATCGTGAAAATATTCAACTCATATCCTGACAAGGAGAACATCCAATAGTTGAAGTATCCTTGAATAATCACAAACGCCGCGGACAAAATGATCAAACTAATCATCGTTCCCTTGTCGCGCGTCACTTTGGAAAGACCCGCCGCAAAACCTTCAAATGGCAGCGAATACTTTCCCAAAACATTCTTCTTGAAAAAATTTCTACCCGTATTCGTAAAAAAGACACCATATATTCCCACTAAAACGACAAATACCCCCACGAACGCGGACCACACCCCACTAATGTTGAGAAAACCACTAATGGCAAATGTGGCCAAGAAGAATGCGAGTCCTGCATTGATCAAGCGAAGCAATAGAATAATGCTCGTACTTTCCCCGATGCGAACCCCTTCCTTTTGAAGAAAAACAGCCAGCGTGAACACGCCCAATTTTCCGGGAAGAAAAAGCTCACTCACCCAACTTGCCAATGAATGCGGAAGAATTTTCAAAAAAGATAATTGTTTAACGGGTTGTAACGCCACATATTGTGAGAGAATATTGACGAATTGTCCAAGAACGACTCCACCAAACATGACGAGTAGAACAGGAATGGTTACCAGATGCAATTGAGATAGGAGGCGGGAGGGATTGATCCAAATAATAAGCAGAATAAATAATACGGCACCAATTGCGACCTTTGATAGTTGATCCCTATTCATCGCAGGTAGAATGCTTCAACGCTTCTAAAAACCTTCCACCTTTCGAAGGATGTATGACTAATCTCCATTCAACCATTTATGCCGTGTAGTGCGCATCGTGCACCACATTCACGTCCTCGCGCCACGGCGCTTCGACGGATGATGAGCGGAAGCGAATGCGGTAAAGATTTTTCAAAAAACTATGGATGGTAGGAAGCAGTTTCAAACTCGAGTTTTGCTGTTCCGTCCAACGTACGGGTATTTCCACCATTTTCTTCCCGCTTTTTTGGGCAAGGTACATCATTTCCGTCTCAAAGAAAAATTTTGAATCTTGAATATGCAAGAAAACATCCCGCATCGTGCGGACATTCATGACTTTGAATCCGCACTCGGGATCGGTGAAGCGTGCGCCGAGAACAGGATGAAGCAGCAGGGTGAATGTTTTGGAAACAAACAAACGAACCGGGTCGCGGTGAATAATGGATGCGGGAAGGTAGCGTGATCCCGTGACCACATCTCCCTCGGGTGCTCGTGCAAGAAGGTCGGGCAACGCTTCTAAATCCGTGGAGAGGTCCACGTCCATATACACAAAATAATCTGCGTCCGTGCTAATCGCATTATTCAGAATGGCGCATCCCTTTCCGGGTTTTAAGATGCGCGTCACGCGAATATACGGGAAGCGGGATGCCAAATCAACAATTTTAGCAAGACCGCCTTTTTCAGGACCATTAAAATCAATGACCATTCTCCAATGGTATGAGGATAATTTTTGGGTGCAGAATGCGTGCACCACCGGAATATTTTGAATGGCCTCATCCACGTGCCCTTCGTAAATGGGCAAATGAATTTCCACGCGGGGTCGGGATGCTGGCATACGAGTCTCTACCGATAAGAAGTTTATAACCTGTTGATACTTGTTTTTTTCATATTACAATCAACGAAGAATGCGCACCGTAAACAATCTTTTTAAAAGCAATCAAATGGCTGTTCATTTCTCCCGTGTGGGTTTTCGTGTATGGCTGCGCTCCAATTTCATCCTCTTCGATTTCCCTCGTTGCCCCGCCTGATGGATTTGATGGTTGCGGCGTTGGCATCTGCCATCATCCTTGACACGTGGGCGGGTTATGCGGGGTTTCTTTCTCCACTCATCACGATTCTTGCGGCGGCGTTGGGCTATTTCATTTACACGCGTTTAGAAGAACACGCCCTTCCTGCACGTGAAACAATTTCGTTCCCTGCACGCTTGGTTATGCTGTTTATCATCGCGGCCGCAGGATTTGTTTTGTTTGGATTGGGCCACGGATTTGATTTGAGTGCGGATGCCGCGCCCGTGTACACGGCGTATCAAATTAGTAATCACATCCCTCTCACGTACGCTCCCGTTCTCGACCTTCCATTCTTCTATCCCCCCGGGGTACCGGCTCTCATCTCCACATTGGGATTTCTTTCCATTCCACTGTATCAATTGGCATGGGCGGCTGGGTTGGTTGGAATACTTCTTATGCTCGCCTACCTTTCACGGGTGGGGGAATCAATGAACATTCCTTCCATCGGAATCCTGCTGATTCCATTTCTTTTTTTGGGAGTACGGCTGCC
Source organism: uncultured archaeon (assembly GCA_964363635.1). GTDB lineage: Archaea > Iainarchaeota > Iainarchaeia > Iainarchaeales > VGJJ01 > VGJJ01. The sequence goes on along the minus strand of CAYIIU010000035.1, from coordinate 349 downwards.
ATTTCTTTCCCTCCTCACAGGGGAATATCCCCTCCTCATGAGTTTAGGCCTCGGACTCGCGGGATGGCATTGGTTCGCGCGCCGGCCCATACTCGCAGGGGTGGCGCTCGGCGCATCCATCCTTTCCCATCCCTATGGGGCGTTGTCCATCTTTTTAGGAATCGTTTGTACCCATCCTTCCATTTGGAAACAATGGAAAACCATGCTTGTCATGGGTGTCGCAGCGTTTCCCGCCGTTTTTTTCCAATTCCTTCCCTACTTGCACGTGGAGAAAAAGGCCGTTTTAGAATCGCATATCTTTGGTTGGGGGGACATCACGGGAATGATTTTCCTCATTGGAATTATCCCC
>CAYIIU010000034.1:0-14348 GCA_964363635.1 uncultured archaeon | reverse complement strand
TTTTTTTTCTTATCGCGCCAAAATTAGAATTAACGTGTAAGATGACACAATATGCTCCCACGCTCGTATAAAGGGGTCGTTTGGGAGAATAACGCTCAAATACACGCTTTCTCATGACAATATACCCTATCACACGCCAATACGTCTCCTTTTCAACTGGTTGAACCATTAATGGTGCATGTTATCGGCAGACAAGCTCCATCTCAAAGGATATTTGTTTTGGGGAATCGTATTGGGAATTATTATCCTCGCTTCGCTGATTGCGTTTCCGTTTGTCATTGCTATTCTTTCCGCGTACTTGTTAGCGTACATGGCCCGTCCCTTGTATCTCAAATTGAAAACAACCCTCGGTCCCAACTTGGCTGCGGTGACATGTGTTTTAGTCGCCATTGTTTTGGTAGTCGTTCCCATTGCATTAGTCACGCTGGGTGCCATTAATGAGGCGGGGGATGCGGTTAGTAAGCGAAACATAAATCATTATATTATTCTCATTGCCACCAATCCCATGCTTCGAGGATTCAATCTCAATTCAGTCACGATGCAGACCCAATTCAATCAATTCGTGTCCAACACCACTGCATCCGTTCTCCAGTCGATTCCTGATCTGGTGGTGGGGCTGTTCATCACGCTCATCGGAATGTATTATGCCCTCACCAAATGGGATAAACTCTCGGTGGAATTGAGAAAATACATCCCCTCCACGCACAAAGACCAAATTATTTCGGAGCTCAACATCAACACGCAGGCCATTTTGTATGGAACACTAGCCATGGCCATATTGGAATTTGTTGTTTCCTACGCCGGATTCACATTTTTAGGTGTGGAAACCAGCCTGATTATGGCCGCGCTCATCTTTGTCTTAGCATTCCTTCCCAGTATTGGTCCTATCATGGTGTGGGCTCCCCTGTCGGTGTTTTATCTTATTAATCACGAATACAATGTTGCCCTTGGGGTTGCTGTCATTGGGGCCATCCTCACGTTTGGAATTGAAACCGTGCTCTATGCCAAATGGATTGGCGACCGGACGCGCATTCATCCGTTTGTGATGGTCGTTGGAGTCATTGGAGGAATCAGTTTGTTTGGAATATTCGGATTCATCTTCGGCCCCATTATCCTCGCGAGCGCGGTCGGAATCGTAAAAGGGGCCATGCGTCCGGACGATTAAAGGACGTGATGCATTTTCATAAATCATTTTTATGGGCGTTTGAAATGGATATAAACAAAATGTATTTTCGTGTAATATCGTAATACATCGGCCTATAAACTCGAAGCACGCTAATTTAGTGTATGGCTGAATTCTTGGTTCTAGGACCCTTGCTCTCTTTTGTTCTTTTAGTGCTGCTCATTGTGGTTGCGCTCAAGTTTGGAAAAAGCATCGTGTGGTTGGTCACCAACAGCGTGATTGGAATGATTTTTCTCATCATCATTAACTTTTTGCCCCTCATCAATATTACGATTAACATTTGGAGCATCCTCATTGCCGTATTTGGTGGCATTCCGGGGATTGCCTTGCTGATTCTGCTTGATTTGCTCAAAATTGCATTCTAACAATTAATCATTTTCATACAGGAGAAAATAATGAGTTTACAGACGGTTGGATTGGTGTTTTTGCTGGTAAGTGCGGGGTTTTTCCTCAACTGGGGCTATTCGGACTCGAGCGTGAACACGACTTCCAATGTGATTTTTGGGGCCATCCTCGGTGTTTTGGGTATTAGCTTTTTGATGTATCGAAATCCCCTTGCGGACACCACCCAAAAGTTTGTGAGTGTTGCAAACAAGATCCTCGATGATTCTTCCGCCCTCTTGTCCTCAAATGAGGCAGACGAGAAAGTCAAGCGCATCAATGTAGAAGCGAGGAAAGCCACGCGCGAGATAAAAGAACGAGCTCAAGCGCGGATTCAGAAGATTAACTAGGACATTGGAGACTTAACTTCAAGCGGAACCGATTAATGAAAAAAATGAAAAAAGGAGATGAATAAACGATGAGTAAAACAAAAATAGTGTATGTGGGGCCAGGGCTCGTGCTCATTCTATTGGTCCTCGTGGTCTTAGTCGGGATGAGTAGCCCGGGCTGGTTGCTTGGATTGCTCATCAATGGATTGGTGGGCGTTGTCATTTTGATGCTGCTTAATTATTTGCCGCAGATTGAAGTTCCCATTAACATTTGGACATTCTTAATCGCAGCATTGGGAGGAATCCTTGGGGTTATTCTCCTCGTATTGCTCAATCTGATGGGTGTGGAAGAATGGTGAAGCATGTTGCGTTAGAAAAAACGAAAAGTCAAGGAGGTATTTGACATAAGTACTTTGCAAACCATTGGGATCATTTTAATCATATTATGGTTGTTCGGTTTCATCGGCCTCCCAAGCCTGGGATATGTGGTACACGTCCTCCTAGTTGTGGCGATAATTCTGATTATCATAAGCCTAATCCAAAAATCATAAAATAAATTCTTTTTTTTGAGAGAGGGGCTTGTGTCCCCTTCATTATTTTTTTCTCATCCTATCGCTTCTTGGAAAACGGTTTTTCCCATTGCATCTCTTTAAGCATAGAGTGGATGCCTAATAGTCTATGGTCCAAATACAAATTGACTTATCCCGCGAAGAAGACACTATTGTGGAGATTTACAAGCTTGCTCATGACCTTCAAACGAAGGAAAAGGCCATCCGAATGATGATTAAGTTTTTCAAGGCCCGAATTGAGCCCGAAAAACTGCCCAAAAAAGAGTACTTTAAGGCAGAAAAAAAATAAAAAAAGCTTACGAAAAAACGGTTAGCGGCGAAGCAATGTGCAAACGCCGCTAACGCTCAATCATCACTTTGAATCCGCCGTAGGAGAAGCGCTTCATGTCCATCATTTCGCCCATTTTCTCCATGTCTTTTTTAGTCATTGTTTTTTTCATTTCCTGCATTACTGCTTTGTTGACTTCATCGCGGTGCTTGCGGGATTTGAATACGATGAATGAAAAAATAACCGTTTCATTGTTTTTTAGCTTGGCCATCTTTTTGAAACCTTGACCCATTCCTTTCTTCACGCGCAAATCGTCTCCGACGCACTCATAATAGTCCAGCGCGCCGTGTTTCACCCACGTTTTCTTTCCAAATACAGCCATACGTTTGTAGGCGGACAATTTATCTTTCTTTATTGGTATAACGAATCCATCGACGTAGCTCATGTTCAACCCTCCCGAGGTTTTTTCTCACTATTATCTTGTTTATTCAATTTTTGCCCAATTAAAATATTTCTCCACTATCTCAATTCTAGCCCGCGCGTGGGGCTCATGACGAGTCCCGGGTCTTTTCTCCAGTCCTCATTGATGTCCACATACAGCTCGAGTTCGTTGCCATCCGGGTCTAATACATACAAGGAATGCGTGACCGTGTGATCTGACATTCCAATGATGGTCACGTTTTCTTTTTGCATTGTTGCGAGTGCGGACTTCAATTCTTTGTCGGTGTTGCCAATTTTGAAACCAATATGATAAAGACTAGGAGTGGGGTCATGATTGGATTTTGGTTTGCCCCCAATCTCAATCAGCAATAATTCGTGATGCGTTCTTCCAGAGGAAAAGGCGGCCATCCCGGGCTGTTCTCCTATTTTTTTGAACCCCAACACTTTTTCGTAAAAATGAACCGTTTTGGGCAGGCTTGTAACGTAGAGGACCACGTGTCCGAGTTCGTGGATGCGCATATTGAACTATTACTTTTGCCCAATATATGCGTGTTGCGCCGAGGCTTGAACCAGAATGGTAATTAAACCGTCTCTCGGGTCATTCTCTCATGCAATGCGTCATTCTTGCCGCGGGAGAAGGGCTACGTATGCGTCCGCTCACGCTCAACCAACCAAAGCCTTTGTTGAAAGTGAATGGAAAGCCACTGCTGGAGCACCTGTTGAACGCCCTCCCGTTGAATGTGGATGAAGTCATTGTGGTCGTGGGCTATTTGGGCCAGCAGATTGTGGATTATTTCGGGAAAACATTTAACGGAAGAAAAATGAAATACGTTTGGCAAGCTCGTGCGGAGGGAACGTATAATGCGCTCGCGCTGTGCAAGGGTTTGTTGAAAGAAGAACCATTCCTCATGCTCTATGCGGATGATCTTTTTGACCAAAAGAGCTTGTTAGAATTAGTTTCTTCCGGCGAATTAGGGATTTTAGTGGCCCAGCATGAAAATCTCCAAAAATTTGGCGTGGTGGAACTGGATGAGAAAGGATTCGTGACTCAAATTGAAGAAAAACCGGTCCATCCAAAATCGAACCTTGTGAATTGTGGCCCGCTTGTGTTAACACCGCGAATTTTTGATTATCCTCCTACTATTCATTCGAATGGAGAATACTACCTAACCACTGCCGTCAGCGAGATGGCTAAACAGTTTCCTTTTCGCGCGGTTCACACGCGCACGTGGATTCCAATCGGCTACCCGGCAGACATTGAAACGGCCGAGCGTGCGCTTCGCGAGAAAAAAATAGATTAATGGACGCCATTCGGAAAAACGATGGAAGAGAAATCGTCCTCTTTGGTTGGAACCTGAGGCGAAGGCGCGCGTGGGAGTTTAGGATTAGGGGGCATGGCGGACTACTTGCTCTCCGCCACAGCCTTTTGCAATTCACTAATTCTCTCTGCGACGCCCTTGGATTCTTGGTCCAATTGCTCTTTGTAGTCTTTGAGCATCTCAATCTTCTCCGCCTTCGTCAAAAATCCTCGTCCGGCATTGGTTGTATTGCAGCAACTGTCATTCATACTCACACACTCCCGCCCTCGTATCGGGCATACGATATATGGCCCCTTAGCAAATATTTAAATGCATCGGATGCCCGATAGGTATATGTCAATCCTTAAAGAAAAAGAAGTCTGCTGCGACATGAGGGGCTTTCTCACGTTTCTCATCCTATTTTTGCTATCGAAAAAACCCATGCACGGACAGGAGATTGCGGACGAACTCGAAAAGAGAAAGGGCGAGCGCCCAAGCCCGGGAACCATTTATCCTGCGCTCAAAATGATGCATGAAGATGGGTTGGTGAGCGAAGAGAAAAAAGGGAAGACGATTGTGTACGCTCTCACGGACGCGGGGAAGCAGTCGTTCAAAACCGCGAAACAAAAATTCGTGCGGGCGTTCGTGGACATTATTTAGGAACCCTTTGCCAAGAACCCTGTTTGCTTTAACGGGCAGATGAATTGGTTTGGTGTTTGGTTCTTGGCAAGCCGTTCATGGGAATCAAAACCCAGCGAGCTTCAGCCCCCGGTAGTTCACGTGCGAGACTTTATTACATCCACTATTCATTTTGGATACTATGGCAAAACGTTTTCTAGAAATTGATGCATTGCGCGGAATGGCGGTCGTGTTAATGGTTGTGTTCCATTTCCTCTTTGATTACAATTTTTTTATCACGTTTATCGTTAACTTGGATTCGGGATTTTGGTTCATTGTTGGACGTGCAACCGCCGTGCTGTTCGTTTCGCTGGCAGGACTTTCACTGACGCTGCACGCGCATCGAAAAAGCAGCATGCAAAACCGCCCCAACGAGTGGAAAATGTTTGCCCGCCGGGGAATTTTTATTTTAAGTTTGGGATTAATGATTTCACTTATAACATTTGCATTATTTCCAACGAATGCCATTTGGTTCGGGGTACTGCATTTGATGGGAATTTCATTCGTGCTGGGGGCGCCATTTCTGCATCGGAAAAATATTGCCTTGGCTGGAGGCCTCGTGATTACGAGTGCGGGAATTCTGCTCGCGACCGTTTTCCACTCTGACGTGCCTTTTTGGCCCATCCTTTTTCCGGTTTCTTTTTCAACATTTGATTATTTTCCCCTCTTCCCATGGTTCGGGATTTTTTTGCTGGGCATCGCGGCGGGACACTATTTTTACCCGCGCGGCGTGCCTCATCCTAAATTGGGATGGGAAAAAGGAAACGCCCTCGTGCGCATGCTGGCGTTGCTGGGAAAGAAATCATTGGTGATTTATTTTGTGCACCAGCCCATTTTGATTGGAATTATTTTAGTGCTGAAAAATATGATGAGATGAGTTTGTTTTCAATTTTTTTATTCGAACTTTTTAGAAAAAAGTTCGATCAAAAAGGTCGGATACCTCGCCCTTTAGGCCGGGGAGGAGGTCATTTTAATTATTGTCTATTTAATTTTCGTCTTCATCTTCCGCGTCGGTCAAATCCCACGCCACGATGTGAGAATTTTCGATTGCTTCCATTTGCACTGTTTTTTCACCTGCGATTTTGGCAGCGTCCTGCGTGAGCATCGTTTTTTGGTTGAGTAGAATATTTCCATTGATGACGAACAAATATTGTTTATCGTATTCAGGTTTCCATTCCAACCTATTTCCTTTCTTCAAAATAGAAACATAGAATTTGGCGCGCTGATGAATGGGTAAAATGTTGTCTTTTTTTTCCGGGGAAACGACGCACAACCACTTGTTTGTTTTTTCCTCGCGCGAAAATTGCTTCTGCTCCCAACGGGGTTTGAGTCCGGTTGCAGAGGGAGTTATCCACATCTGCAGCAAATGAACGGGCTCGGTTTTGGATGCGTTAAATTCCGCGTGAAGCACGCCCGTTCCGGCGCACATGTACTGGACTTCCCCCGCGCGGGTAATGCCTTTGTTTCCCATACTATCCTCATGCTGAAGAGCGCCGCTCAAAACGTATGTTATGATTTCCATGTCGCGGTGCGGGTGCAGCGGAAAACCGGATGCGGGGGCAATCGTGTCTTCGTTCAATACACGCAACGCGGCCCAATTCATGTTTTGAGAATCGTAATAATCGTTGAACGAGAAATGATGATATGTTGAAAGCCATCCGTGAACGTGGTGATAGTGTTGAGCGGCGCGGATGAAGTGAATCATACCTTGTTAGGTGTGGAAATCCCTTTAATGGTTGGCGAATCAGGTGCAAATAGCCGTTTCTGGGGGGCGGATAGGATACTACTTATTTTTGTTTGAATGAAATTACTTTCTCTTTACCGATAGAGGGTCATTAAAAACAGCCAGTTTAACATGATAGAGAAAACGAAGAATGAGCTCGAGCATGGCCAGATACACCACAAAGTGAAGGAGTGTTATTCCCAAGGCGGGCAGGGCGAAGAGACGCTGATATAGCTGGTCAAAATGAAAAAAATTGGGTTCGATGAGGGCCGCGCCCAATAACACAATGGGAACGGTTTTCGCCAGCTCTTGAGCGGCGTCCTGATTGTAATAGGAAAGAATGCGCGCCCCCGCCACGAGTGCGATGGCCACCAGTGTTGTTTGTTGGAGCGTTTGATTCTGCACAATCAAAAAAAGGAGCGCGGAAAAACCCAGAAACCAGACGAATGAAATGATGGGGAAAAGAATGCCGTATTTGACCACGCGCAGAAAACCCAAAACAATATCCTCTACCAATCCAACCACGCCCGGATGCGAAAAAGAAAGGTGGTGCTCGAAAATATCCCGCTTGGCGACAAAACGGTAAAAATTGTAGATGAGAACGACATATAATGCGAGCGCCAGCCCCTGCGACGTCCAGCGCAGTGCATCCTCAAACGAAAAAGCAAAAAGGGCGGTAGAAACCGCATTTAGAGCGAGGTCGAAAACCATGCAAAGGGAACAAGAAAGAAGTATATAATAGACGCAGGAGCATTTTGTGCTTTTGTTTTTGTTGTGAAAATCTAATTTAGTTTAGAAACGTGTCCGTACGAGAAAAAGGAGAAATTTCTCCTGCATAATTGAAAAGCATCATTTCACGCACTTTTGACATATCCTTCGTGTGGCCGAGAACCCACCCTAATTTCACGTACGCGGTTTCGGAAATCATATCCTCCAAACCAACGGCACCCGCATTTTTGAGGAGACGGAGGTTGGTGTATACGTTCAAGTCCACCCTACCATAAATGGTTTGCGAGGTGATGAAAACGGGAATTCCTTGGGAGGTAATTTTTTTGACTGCCGGGATGACATTGATCGTGTGAACCTCCCCAAGCCCCGTGCCCTCAATGATAAAACCCTTGCAGCCTTTTTGCAGATAAAAATCAAAAACATCCGGCAAGATTCCGGGGAATACTTTGATAAGGGCAATATTTTCTTCAAACACCGCGTCTAATTTTGTTTCCTGCGAGGAGCGTTTGCGGTACTCGCTGACTTTTTCTATTTTTCCATCCGGCCAAATCTTGGCAATGGGCTGTCGATTGATGGGGCGGAATGCGTCCCTGCGCGTGGTGTGCATTTTTCGCACGGACGAACCGCGCGTGAACAGGCAAAAACTATCGGATGTTTCGCCGTGCATGCAAATACCCACTTCCGCAATGTCACTAATCGCGGTGCGCGCGGCGCAAATCAAATTCATCACCGCGTCGCTGGAACCGCGGTCGCTTGAACGCTGGGCGCCTACTAAAACGACGGGTTTGGAGAGATTTTGAAGCATGAATGAGAGCGCGGCAGCGGTGTAGTGAAGCGTGTCTGTGCCGTGGGAAACAACTACTCCTTCCACATCAGGCTTCGTCAGTTCTTCGTGGCACGCTTTGGCAAGCTGAACCCAATCGGATGGAACGTTGTCCTCACTCATTTTAGTGAAGGGAGAAACGATATATTTGATTTGAGAAAATTCCTTGATTTCGGGGACCATTTCCGACAACTCGTCCGGCGTCAGTTTTGCAATGACCCCGCCCGTTTCGTAATTGACTTTACTCACGATCGTACCGCCCACGCCCACTAATGAAAAACCCGGGCGATGCTGCTTGGGGGATATTTCAACCGAATGAGAATGAGAAGGGGTGGGGGTGGTTTTGGAAGATGTCCGCGGAATTTTTTCAACTGATTGAATGCTCTTCAGCGCGAGGCCGGTGTTGTACCCGCTGTCCAGCTTGATTTTCAAAAACTCGTTTTCTTCGATGGGCTGCGGAAGGATAGCCCCTTCCATGTGCTTGCCCTTCCATGAGAGTTTGACGCGGTCCCCTGCGCTCAAGGAATGCTGGGCCAAAAAGGAGGCGAGGGGGGAAAGCATATAGTGTAACAGACGTCCGCGAGCTTAAAAAAGAGCCTCGTCAAGGCAGGGGAATTAAAACACGCGCGGTGTATTCGTGCAGAGTCTTAGGAGGAATAAATGATGAAAATTTACACAATACTTTTAGCGGCATTTTTGATTACGGGATTGGGGTGCGTTTCGCAGACGAATACAACGAAGGCACCGCCGGCCGGAAACACAGCGGGAAATACGGTTGAAGTGGACATCGAAGGATTGTCATTCGTTCCGAGTTCAATCCAAATTAACGCTGGACAGACACTGCACTTCGTCAACAACAGCGGATTCGCGCACGATGTGCATGTGACGAAAAATGGGGCAGATTTTTTTCCACGCACACAAATTAATGCGGGCTCCAGTTTGGATGTCACCATCACGGAAGCTGGCACGTATGCGTTGATCTGCGACCGGCACGCGCCGGGAATGGCGGGAAACATTGAAGCGAATTGAACTTTTTCAAAAAAAGTTCAATCAAAAATGGTTGTTCCCGGGATTATTTCCCGGACCATCTTTTTATTTTCCAACCACTTTCTTTTCACATGCGAAAACTATTCTTTGGAATTTCCATCCCGAAAAAGACAGCTGACAAATTTCTTCCATTGTATCACGAACTGGTTCGTGAATATCCTAAACTGACTTTTTCACCCCCTCGCAAGTGGCACATCACCATACACTTTGTGGGGGATGTCACCGAAAAAGCCTATGAGGTGATTCGAGAAAATTTCAAGCGGAATAAACTCCCCGCTGTTTCACCCATCGTATTAGGGGGGAATCCTGCGCTGGGAACGTTTGGAAATTTAGTGCTTTTTTTGCGCGTGCGCGACGAAGGAAAAGAACTTGAAGATTTGCACCGTGCATTGAGTGAAATGGTCCCGGTTCATTTGACGCGGACGTTTCATCCGCATGTGGCTTGGGCAAGGAATCCGAGGAACGTTTCACTGCCGGGAATCATCCAAAACCACACGCACACCGTGGAAAAAGAGTACAATCTAGGACGGTTGATTTTGTTCGAATCTCTCTCTGAAAAAGGAAAGACCGTTTTCATTCCTTGTGCCTATCGAGTACTCCGCCGAAGGTAAATGGTGCTTTTTCGCGTCCGTTCGAGCAATTCCTTTTAATACCCAACGGGGTTTCTCTCGAAGAACTAAGTGCGCACTGCGCAGGGAGAATGAGGAACTATGTTAGGAAAAAAACCAGCATTCGGTGGATACGCTATTTCATTTGCAGGACGAAAGGACACGATTGAAGACATCATGGGAAGCAAGCCCATCGCCCCTTCAGAAATGACCAAGAAAATTTGGGCCTACGTGAAGAAGCACAATTTGTCGAACAAGAAAGCGTAATTACATTCTAGAGGGGAGAAATCCCCTTTCTATTTTTTTATCTCGTTCTGAGTGAAATCCCCTTTTTTCAATAGAACTTTTTTATCACATGCCATTAGAATGTGATTTGACATCGAAAAAGCTGAGTTTCGCATTCGGTCGGTAAAATAATAAAGGATGACTTGGGCATGCTGTTTCGTCCGAAGCTGGTTAAGCACGGGAACAAAATCGGTATCGGCCGCAATCAGGATAATTGTTTTTATTTTACGTTCTATCGGTTCTTGGCATAAGTCTATTGTCAAAAGGGTATCGACACCTTTTTGGGTAAAGTTATTTCCAATTTTTTGCAGTCGCCCTTCTCGAATGGTTATCAATGAATTTTGTTTCATTTTTCGTATGAATGAATCATATCCTGCTTTTAGCCTATTTTCGTGAGAAGTTGATGGGTTGCTTTGAAATGGAGGAGCTGTATAATAAAAAATGTGTTCGCAAGAAAGGTTCTGTTTTTGAGCAAGTGAAAAAGAAAATTGAACTAAATCTAGTTTAATGTGTTTTCCATTTCCAAAATATTTAGAAATTTTAGAGAGATATCCTGCGTCGATAAAGACTAAGGCTTGTTCAATAGACATGCCCTACATGTAAACTAAACTATTAAGAAGCTAGGGAAAATTTTTGAAAAAGCATCCCGCGCTGGAACACGGGGGAATATGTTAAACCACATGAAGATTCTAGTTTTTATAAAATTATCCTAAAAATAGAAACATCCAGCATCCCTTTTGGAACACTGGGGCTCATGTTGATTACTTTATCAGCTCAAAACCTTATAAAATGATGCAAAATTTTTGTTAAATTCAACATCAATTGTCTTTGCTTTTTAAACTTCTACTCGCACGTTTCGTATAGTGAGGAACCCCCCTATGAGTGAAGCGTGCAATACTACTGGAAGTGCAACGGTCGGAGCTATTACTGCGCATTCCGACATGAAGACCCTTATCGACGTCACCCCTCGCGCGGTGGAAAAGTTGAAAGCATTCATGCAGAGCGAAAATAAAGTGGGATATGGATTGCGCGTCGCGGTACTGCCGGGCGGATGTTCGGGAAGCACGTATTCTCTTACATTTGAAAAAGCTGGACTCGAAAGCGACATCAAATTAGAATTCCACGGTGTTTCTGTTTTCGTGGACAAAATGAGCGAACCCATGCTGCAAGGAAGCACAATCGATTACGTCGAATCATTGCAAGGCGCCGGGTTCACGGTAAACAATCCTAATGTTTCCGGCGGATGCGGCTGCGGAAAAAGCTTTAGTTAAAACTATTAAAAAATAGATAAAAAATAAATTAAGAATTAACGGCCGCGCTTTCTATTTCTTGGCAGGTTGCGACTCGTTCGTGTATGGCCATAATTTGGAATCTTTTGTTGGGGCCCATACCTTGGAATGTTGGGTTCACGCTGAGTTGGTTTTCCACCCGGACCGTAAATGGGCATATTATCAAGTTGGCGCAGCCATTCGGGGATGCGCATGGTGCGCGGACCTTCTTGTGTATAGCAGCGTTTCAATTGCGCATCCGTGAGACGTCCTTCCTCGCGTAATTGGCGAATGACTTTTTCGAATTGTCGTTTTCCTTTGGGAGTGAGTTTTCCAACTATTTCCGAAAACTCGGAAACTTTCTTGATTTTTGGAACCTTAGCACTTTTAGGTTTCTTTTTTGGAGACATACACCAAATCAACCATCCCTTATTTTTAATCATTTGGGGTCTAGATAGCGGTATATGCCTGCGATGCCAACCGAAGGAAGTAAAGCCCCCGATTTTACACTGAAAGACACGAATGGAAATGATGTAACACTATCCAAATTGAAAGGAAAAAAAGTGGTACTCTATTTTTATCCCCGCGATGATACGCCGGGTTGCACGGTTGAGGCGTGCGGGTTCCGCGACAACCTTGCACGAGTGAAGAAGAAAGGGGCGCTTGTTTTTGGCATTTCAAAGGACGATGAAAAAAGCCACCAAAAATTCACGGAGAAATACCAGTTGAATTTTCCCCTGCTCGCCGATCCTGAACATAAAGTCATTGAGAAGTATGGTGCGTGGGGAGAAAAGTCGATGTATGGGAAGAAATTCATGGGGATCATACGCTCAACTTTCATCATCGATGAGGAAGGGAGACTCATGAAAGTCTTTCCTAAAGTAAGCCCGGACGGGCATGCAGAAGAAGTCCTGCAAGCGCTTGACGGATAGAAAAAAATTATTGCTTTCGAACGAGTACGAATTCCATTCCTTCAAGAGCTATTTGAGAGACATTTTTGACTTGACGCAAGACTTGATCCAGTTCAATTGCTTCCTTAAATCCCATCTTGAAAAGAGATGAAAAGTCGGATTGATTAAAGGGAATAACATTAATGAAAATACACCCATTTTTTTTCAGCCGCAAAACGTACTGACGAAGGACTGCACTAATTGCTTCCATTGCTAATAACTGACGCGTAACAGTGAACCCAAATTCTTTTCCAGAAATTCCTTCCTTCTCAAGTCGTTGCTCAACTTGTCTCAGGCGTTTACTAATGCGTGCTATCCCTGCTTTATTTACGGCTAATCCATGCATCATGGGGGCAACATGGCGAACTAGGATAACGTCAAAAATTCTTTTTTGTAAAAATGGAGCATGATAGAGATCTCCCCCTGCCTTTCGCACGTTGGGCAATCCCTTTTCAAACTCATTTTTTTTTCGAAGAAGGCCGCCGTACTTTCGATCAATCATTACGTAATTGGATGATTTCACTTTTGTATGTGACAAAATACTCTTCACTTCCATTCCCAATCCTCCCCCAATATCCAAGACTTTTGCTTGTGGACCCATTCGATCAAGCAATATTCGTTCAATACTTGGATTAGTCGCTAAAGAGAATTTTTTGACAACGTGTGGTGGTTTAGTGTGTGGCAACTGGTGTCGTTCCCTTGCCTTGTTTGTTGGTCGCTGGATCTTCTTTTTGGTGGTAGGGACCATGTAGTAAAATTAGTACCGGGGCTTTTTTATGCATTGCCTAGATTTGCACGATAGCGAAGAATCCCCAAAGATAAGCCTCTTGCCGTGCCTTTAAAATGCTTTTCCGACGACTTTTGTATAGTCAAACCCGGCAGCCGAGGGGTTGCGAAGCAACTCCCTCCATACATGCGCCGCCGGAGTGAGAAGGCGATGCCCGCTTCGTCTAGCGGTTAGGATGCCACCCTGTCACGGTGGCGGCCCGGGTTCGATTCCCGGAGCGGGCGTTTGGTTGTGAGTTCGATTCCCCCAATTTCCTTTATAGGATTCGGGATGACAAATGAACTATGACATGGCGGAGATTCTCTTATCCAAAAAGAGGAAGAATTGGGGAGTTTTCTTCCAATGAATAGAGGACTATTTGGCTATATCTCAAGCACTATTTTTCCTATGAAGTTTCCTTTTTCGAGTTTATCTTGTGCTTTGGCCGCCTCATGTAATGGTAATACGGTGTCAATGATTGGTTTTAGTTTTCCTTGAGTCATTAGCTCTAATATTTTTTCAAATTCATGTGTATATCCCATTCGACATCCTAAGATAGAATGTTGTTTCACATACACCTCACTAATATCCTGTTGAGTCATGTCTCCGCTGGTTGTTCCTGCAATAACGACCCGGCCATGAAATCCTAACATTTCAAGTGTTTTTTCCCAAGTTTCTTTTCCTACACTCTCTAATACTACATCTACCCCTTTTCCCTTGGTGAACGCTTTAACTTTTTGAAGCACGTCTTCGCGCTTATAGAGAACAACCTCATCTGCTCCTAATTCTTTTAGTTTTTGGGCTTTCTGTTCATTTCCGGCTGCGGCGATTACGTGGGACCCTAAATATTTTGCGATTTGAAGACCTGCTACTCCTAGTCCTCCGGAAGCTCCCCAAATAAACACGGTTTCGTTCTTCTGAAGGTTTGCACGGGTTACTAACATGTGCCATGCGGTCAGAAAGGTAAGTGGAAAAGCAGCGGCCTCAACAAAAGGCAAATTC
>CAYIIU010000033.1:0-14486 GCA_964363635.1 uncultured archaeon | reverse complement strand
ACGGGTAACTAACATGTGCCATGCGCTCAGAAAGGTAAGTCGAAAAGCAGCGGCCTCAACAAAAGGCAAAATCGTACGCTTCAAATAAACTTGAGACAAAGGAACAGTTACATATTCAGCACACCCACCCTGTGTTTTAGCTCCTAGAATAATAACTCGTTCGCAATCTTTTTCCTGTTGGCAACGTCCACACTTTCTGCACGGAATACTTGGGTTTATCACCACTTCATCTCCAACTTTCAGTTGGCTTCTTCCATTGATTTTTTCAACAATTCCAGAAATGTCTGCTCCCGGGATGTGTGGCATGGGTTCGGCCCAATCTTTCTCTCGCCGTATCCATAAATCTAAATGGTTTAATGCGCAGGCTTTAACACTAATCAAGACTTCGTCATCCTTCAGTATGGGTGTCGGATAATCGCCAAACTGTAAAACATCAACACCGCCTGTTTTCTCAAAAAAAATCGCTTTCATAGCAGAACAACAGCTAATTCTATTTTTTAAGGAAGGTTTTCAAACGTCCCCCATTTGTAGCCGAGGACCAATCCTTCGAAGTTGAATGGCAGATTTCTTCAAAAGCGATTAAAAGTAGCTATTTATAGTAGTTACCTATTAAGTAACTAGTATGAGTGTTGAGATTCCGGCCTTTGGGTTGCGTGCCTATGCCTTGTTTTTTACTAAATACGGGACTAGCCAACCGTTTCGCCAGTCCGAGTTGGATTGGATTGTGGGCCCCAGCATGAAGAAAAAAATATTCTCCTTATTGGTTCGTGCGGGGTGGATTCGCAAAAAGACGATGGACACGTATGTTTGTGTCAAGCCCGATGAGATTGTCAGTGGCTTATTGGCGTTTAAGGTTCCTGAAATAATGAAAAAAGCCGAAAAAGACTATGCTTTTACCCAATTATCAGCCATTGAAATTTGGTCCGATTATTCGTATGTCCAGCGTGGCATTGAAAAATCTCCCTATTATATGAATGTGGCCAAGAAAGATTTGCAGTATTGGAAAAACTTTTTCAATCAAAATGGGGTGTCCAATTATGTGAAAGAGGGTTCGACGATTGGAGAATATGTTATTTTGATTCCCGTAGAGAAATTGAAATGGGTGGAAAAGAACGGGTTGAAAGTGGAAGCCTTGAAGGAAGCGATGAAACAGGCGCAATCCAATGAAATTTATACGTATGCGTTCAACTATATGAGGAAAAAGTATGGATCCCCTGCAACGTAGAGAAAAAGAAATATTCGAGACGCTTCGAAGGATTCACAAACATTCGTTTGTGATTATCGGGGGATACGCGGTAAATGCCTATGCTCTTCCCCGCTTTTCGGTGGACTGCGACATTGTTGTAAAGGATGCGAATGAAGCCCAAAAAATAGGTCACGCGCTGATTGAATATGGGTATGTTCGAGAAAAGATTCCCAAAAATACTCCCTATTACGGAACGTTTGAGCGATACGAAAAGCAAATCGAAAAAGACTTCAGAGTTAGCATGGACGTTCTGATTGGAGAGGTTTTGGATAGGCAAACCGATGCGACGTTTTCAGCCGAATGGATAGTGGAGCATTCCAAAATCCGCTTGCTCAAAGGGAAAACAATTCTAGAGGAATTGAACGTCCGAATCATTGACGCAGAGGCCTTATTCGTCATGAAATTCATTTGCGCCCGCGCAACGGACATCCGGGACATTTTCATGCTCGCTCCAAACGTGAAAGATAGAAAATGGATTCAAAATGAAATTTCGGAACGCTATGACTTCAATAACCGGCTAAAACGCATCAAAGAAAAAGTGCTTTCGAAACAATTCAAAGACGGACTGCAAGGCGTGTATGGAATAATTGACCCAAAGGTCTTTGAAAAACATCGAAAAGCCCTATTAGAAATGGAATGACTTTCCGGGCGATATTGCAAAACCTACTAATTTAGTAGAAATTAGTAGATATTAGTAGCTGTGGTGTAGTGTGCATTACTAATTAACAAAAATGGTTATGCTACCCCAGGTATATACTATTGTATGTTTTAACATCGAATAAATCGTTTTTATAGTGTGTTATAACATCGAATAATTGAGGAATTTGAATCTTCTAATTGATATAGGGTTTTCTTGCTTTTCAGGGATAACTCTCTTGAAGTTGATTAAATGGTTTTTGTCCAGAGAATCCAGACAAATCGGACAAAACCTATATTAGTCGCTGGACGACAGTGGGTTTAATTGAGGTGAATCAGATTGGAGATTCAACAACCCCAAAACGAATACGTTCCCAGCATTTCATACTTGATTTTCCTTCGCGAAGCGATTAAAGGCGGGTACAAACCAACACTCGAAGAAAAACTGTTATTGAAAAAGCATGGTGCAAAAACAAATAAGATTCATCCGAAATCTGGGTTCGATCATGCGTCAAAGAAAGTCACAATTCAAGCGGAGGGGCATTAATGGACAACGACCTACCGACGATGAAGACGCGACTCCGCTGGAAGAACAGAAAGACATATTCGCTTGTAATTCCTCCAGCATTCTTGCAAGCAACTTTCGATATTTTTCCTAGAACTAATCAGGCCTGTATTATTCGATCTGCACATACTGTTTCTGGGAAGCCGGCTTTGCTGGTTGAATTTGACTGATACGGGGTGTTCATGTTCGTCTGGGCTATGCGTGTGTGACGACTGTGGTGGTATGCGGTAAACTGAAAAAACGGGTTTGCTTCACTCGTCAATAGAAACTAGTCTGGACTATCTTTATATATGTCCATTCTATATTCTGGCATGGTGCGTTCAAGTCGGTCCGGAAGTGTAAGGCGAGCGGTGGCAGCAGTTGGAAGAAAATTGCCTTCCCGAGAATCGTTGAAGCGTTGGGGAAAAGCAGCGGCGTTATCCGCAGCAATTACTATTGGGACCAACGAGGGAATTAGTGCGATAAATAAGCAACCACGTTATGACCATGCTATTGCAGAAACTCGAGCTGCTAGAGAAAACATGTATGCTTTACCTGAGGTCATGAAAAGGTTAGACCTGGCGGATCAAAAGAAAGTACAAGGCATTATAGAACGATTAGAAGATCAATTGAAGAAAAATGAAAAATTGAATCCCACCTATTTTAAGCCAGAACAGTTGGCCGAAAAAGGAAAGCCTGATTTAATCTTAGGGTTACTACAGCCAGCTGACCGTGCAACAATGGAACGGATATATGCAGAGCATCCAAAAAAGTTTAATGATTGGGCTATTCAATATCTAAATAATGCACGACCAAAAGGATTTGGAAATACAACTAAGTGGATGCTAACAAACAAGTTCGCAGGTGGACTTGGCTTGTTTCAATTTGCAATTACGCTATATATGATTAATTTAACCATGAAGAATCGCCGCCGAAAATATCCAAAATCTTCGTAAAAATTATTAGTCCAATCGTTTTCAGAGTAACCATAAAGGGTGCAAGTCGGGTTCTTGTTTCAGAGATTAACGCCCACTCGGGGCATGCCCTAATATCTAACTGAAGTTATTTTTCTCTTTTTTTGTTCCAGTTTTTGTTGAGTGTTTCAATGGTTAGTTTTTTGTCAGCCATTTTGTTGAAATAATTGAGTACTTCTTTCCTTGAGTATTTTTCAAGTGGTTTTTTCCAGTATTTTTTCAAAATTTGCTTTTGAGCTATTTTTTTGTTTTCGCTTATTTCTCCAAAGTCTATCAGAATGATTTTGTTTTTCATTAATCCAAATTCATAACCTATTTTACCCGTTTTTTCATGAATTCCATATTTCCATAATTCTATAATAAAATTAATAGCCTTGTTCACTATTTTTTTCATTTCTTTAATGTTTCCGTTATCTACTGCTTCATTCCAAGAATCTTCAAGTGTAATCACTTTTTTCTGTCGAATTTTTCCATGTTCAAGAAATTCAATATACCCCAGCATTCTTGAGGGGATCTTCTTTTTGTTTAGTATTCGTATTCCGTCTTTCCACCCTTTTTTCATCTCCTCTACTCTTTTGTCCAAAGTATGTAATTTTCCCTTGGGTTTCAAATATTCTGAGATTTTTTTCCTTATTTCATAATCGGTTTTGGGTGTTTTAATGACATAATTACCATAGAATTCCACATTAGCCTGCCATCCACCTTTCTTTTCTTTGGACATCATTAAGAGGATTAGACAAAATACATAAATAGTATATGGTATCATCCATACCATTCTAGTTCAATAAGAATAACGTCAAAATTATTAAGTCCAACATTTCTAGTCCAGAGTATAAGGGATAAGTAGTCGGGAACCTATTTCACCACATAACTCCCGGAGCGGGCGTAAAAAGACTTGAAAAAATAAGACTAAAAAAATAGAAAAGACCGGCATGTACCGGTCCCTAAAAATTTACCTTTTCTTCTTGCTCTTCAAGATTCCATATGTTGCGAGCGCGCCTAATGCCACTCCAATCGCGGATGCGACCATGACAGCCTCTTTCGGATTCGTCTTGACTCGCGCTTCAATATTCTTTCGGGCCTGTTTCAACTGCGCCTGCGCCTTGTTCATCACTTTGGCCGCTTCTTTCTGGGCGATTTTAATTTGTTTTTCCATTTTTGCATCCATATCGTTTTACCTCCAACTATTCTGATGATTATTCATTCTTCTTTTTGTCCTTAAAAAAACTGAGTCTCTAATCGTCATCTTTAGAACTTTTTTTCCTTCAATTGTGCTTAATCAAGAAATAAAAAATGGACGCCATTCCAAACGAGAGCACTCCAACCAGTAAAAATCCCCCCAAGAAAGACACACCAGCGAATTCGTTCAGAAAAAAGACGAATGCCTTGAGGAGGTAAAACACCCCAATGGCAAAAAAGAGAAGACCTAGGAGAACTTCTACCGTCAGCTTTTCGAGCTTCTTGACTTTCTCATGAATCATACGGTTGAAGAAATCTAATGCGTTTTTCTTGAATCCTTCCGCCACCGCCTTGAGAATGGGGGATGAGGGAGATTGTTTCTTCTTTGCCATTGATATGAGTGATTTTTGGGGGTTATAAACGCGTCCATTCTCACCCCTTATTACGGAGTTTGCATCCTTCATTTGTGGTAAGTGTGTTAGGGAGCGTGGTGTGCATGCAGGGTTTTGTTGGAAATATCGAGAAAATGACGCTGGAAAACAAAGCATTCAGACGCGTATTATTCACAGGCGTTCACGAACAACTCGTGGTCATGTCACTCTTGCCAAATGAAGAGATTGGAATGGAAGTGCACACGACGCACGACCAATTTTTCCGCATCGAAAAGGGGGATGTAAAAATTATCATTGATGGAAAGGTTTCCACGCTCAACGACGGGGGAGCGGCCATCGTTCCCGCGGGGGCGCAGCACAATGTAATCAACACCTCGAACACGAATGAATTGAAATTGTACACCATCTACTCGCCGCCGCAGCACCCGCGAAACACCATTCACACGACAAAAAAAGAAGCGGATGAGGCGGAGAAAGCGCACCACTAATTCTCTTTCATTCGACTGACAAATTCGTCGGAGAGACTTATCATTAATTGAACGTCACTCTTTCCCAGCTCAGCTTCCAGTTTTTTTTCAATTTCAAAGAATTCTTCTCTATCTCTAGGGTTCATATTTTCAAGAATATCATTGCCTTTTTCTTGATGGTGAAGCAATTGTAGCATTTGAAATCTTAAAATCCATCCC
This sequence comes from uncultured archaeon, assembly GCA_964363635.1. Lineage (GTDB taxonomy): Archaea > Iainarchaeota > Iainarchaeia > Iainarchaeales > VGJJ01 > VGJJ01. The sequence continues at coordinate 8,829 of CAYIIU010000033.1, read as the reverse complement.
ATTATCCGTTTTCTCCTTTCTCCAAAAATCCCCATTCGTCGCAATGCGTATTTGAATGAAAGTAAGCCGTTAAAAGCTTTTTTTTGGATTCTGCGTTCCTTTTGGACTAAATAATTTTTGTTAATCCAGGCATGGCGTGCTATTAGTTGTCTCTTGGCTTCTTCTTTTGCAGTTTGAGGCCAAACTTTTCTGGCGCTTACCATCACGATCTTTTTTCGGTGCTCGCGCTTTGGTTTTGGAGACGGCATGTGAACAGGATATTCTCTTTCATTAAATACTTTTCTAGTTGAAACAGATTTGAAAATAATGAATGACGAGTGGTTTAGAATTTCGTCGCGTTCACGAGGCGCTTGTTCTCCACTTTCACGACGCGGTCTGCCACCTTGTGAATGAAGTAGCGGTCGTGCGACACGGCGAGGATGGTTCCCTCGTAATTCAAGAAAGCGTTTTCGATTATTTCCCTCGCGTCAATGTCCAAATGATTCGTAGGTTCGTCGAGCAAAAGGAAATTAGGCTTGTTCAAGAGGACTTTCAATAAATTCACGCGCATCTTCTCTCCCATCGATAACGAAGAGATGAGCTTCTCCACTTCTTCAGGCTTGCGGAAACCAATCATGGAAAGGTTGGCGCGAGCGATGGCCTTGTCGGGAACTAGGGCGTAAATTTCTTCGTACAATGTTTTCTCGCCATTCAAGTTTTTCAAATCTTGGTCGACGTATCCAATGACCACTTCGGAGGAGAATTCTATTTCTCCATCCAGCTTGGGGATTTTCCCTGCGATAGTTTTCAGGAGAGTGGTTTTTCCGCAGCCATTTTCTCCGATAATCACAAACGCCTGCTCTGCCCCCACGGCAAAATTGACATGCGAGATGAGGGGTTTGTCGTACCCGACTTCCAACTCCTTCGTTTCCATGACGTACGGGGATTTCATCGGGCGCGCACTAAAACGAACGTTGAAGTCAGACTTGTCCATGTTGGGCACGGTGACCTTCTCCCGTTCGTCGAGCATTTTTCGACGATATTCGCTTTGGCGGACATTTTTGGGAGCGGTGCCGATTTTGTTTATTTTTTCCAGCTGTATGCGTCGGTAATTCTGCTCATTTTCATACGCTTTTTGGTGGGCGGAAAATTGTTCGGTGCGCGCACGCAAGTACGTGTCATAATCTCCATTGTATTTGATTACGTGGCCGTTTTCTATTTTCAAAATAGTATCCACGACGCGGTTCAGGAAATACCGGTCGTGCGTCACCACGATTACGGTTCCTTTGAACGCACGTAAATGTGTTTCCAGAATGTCCAACCGGTCAAAGTCCAAATGATTCGTAGGTTCGTCGAGCAGCAAGACGTCGCAGTTTGCGCAGAATATTTTGGCGAGCGAGAGAATGGCCTTTTGTCCAGTGCTCAGCTCGTCGATTTTTTTTGAAAGCAAAGAATCGGGGATTTTTAGTTTTTTGAGGACTTCCTTCACATTCGCGGCATTGGTGTTTTGAGTTTCTTGGGACATTTTGGATTGTAGCAAAGAGTATTGCTCCGTGAGGGCGGTGAGCTTCTTCATGTCGTTGTATACTTTGGGGTCGGCCATCTGCTTCTCGATGGCTTCAATGTCGCTTGTGTATGCGGACTGGTTGAGGCCCTTTTCCAGCTCTTTCAAAAAAGTAAGGTCCGCATCTACGTCGATTTGCTGGGCAAAGTATCCTATGCGGGCAGTGCAGGAAATCTGCCCGTTATAGTCAGTTTGCCCAATGATGGCCTTGAGGAGGGTTGACTTTCCCACCCCATTTCGACCAATGAGACCGGCTTTAGTCCCGTAAGCTATTCCAAAACTTTCGTCGTGGAAAAGGTCCTGTTTTCCGAGGGAAATGGAGAGTCCTTTGACAATAATGTCCATAACCAAAAATGGGGGCGTTAGCTTCTTTAACGTCAACCTTTTTTCCCAAAAAAGATTGACCAAAAAACGGGTTTTGATTAAACTTCCAAGTAAAACCAATGGTTTTACTGGCCACGCAGAACAGTGTTCTGCTAGGTTCTCAAAAGTTTGGGGGGCATAATTAAAGGGGTGAATATTCCTCATTCAACATATGAAACACGGACAAGTGCACTTGGTTCATGTCTTAGGTCAGGCACCATATGCCTTCCTCGCCGCACTTTTGACTATTGGAATGCTCGCCCTTTACATCTACACGCAAGTCTTGGGAAATTTGAACAATGTGGACGTGTGGATGGCCAACATCTCAGAAGGGCGAACAGTTCTTCTGCTGGCCTTTTCCATCTTGTTTGGAATAACCATGAGCTACCAAATTAGTTTGTGGGCCGGGCCCCGAACGTGCTCGTTAAAGAGACAAGCCAAAGGAACCGGGGCCAGTGGTCTTTCCACGATTGGAATATTTCTCGTGGCGCAATGCCCCGCGTGCGCGAGTTTAGGGGCGCTTTTCCTCCCGTTGAGCGCGGTGACTTTTTTGGGGCAATACGCGGAATGGCTGAGTATTTTGAGCATCTTGCTGATGATTTTCACGCTTCACTATTTGGGAGCATTTCACCATGGAAAATAGGGTTCGATGACCATTTTTCATGCTTCGAAGCGCTTTTCATGCATGAACGGCTACCCGCTCGCTTATAAACTAAGGAATTTTGTCTCGGTCATGACGCCTGCAAGGGCACCACGGAGGAGCAACATATGAAAGGAACAAAAATGAGCAAAATGGACTGTTCGTGCGACTGGGGTGGGGGAATTCTATCCATTATCATGATTGCACTTGGAATCTGGTTCCTCGCGGGCGGGTTCGTGACGCAGTTGAATGTGACTGGACGAAATTTTGACTGGATGGTCGCGGCATGGTATGTCATCGGCGTGGCGCTGTTCATGTACGGAAAGATGTGGGGCTACAAGTCCTGCGGCTACTGCGACGTGCACGGAGCCATGTAAAGAAACTTTTGAAAAAAGTTTCATCAAAACCCGATTTATTTTTTCGGAGGAAAAGCTCCTCCGTTTTTTCTCTTTTTTTCCATTGTTTTTTTATACTTTGAAGTTGCTAAACGTGTAGAATTTTTTTTTGGTGAAAAAGAATGGGATTATTAGTGCCTTCCGGAACACATCCGCAGCGGAACCATCGTCGTTACTCTCAACACGTGCCGGAGCCTTGGAATGGAAATGGCAACGTAAAAAAACACCCTTTTCATTTGCTGAAAAACCCCTTAGTGCTTCCGGACAAGTTTGCATGGGACGATCTCGCACAACAAATTGTGGGAGCGCTCGTTTTAGCCGCCCCCCTCGCGGTGACGGAGGAAGTGTGGAGGCTGTCCGGGAGGCTGGACCTGATTCATATCGGACTAATCATGGGGGTCACCCTCCTGTTCAACATTCTGCTCATCTACTATGCCAAATACCAGCTCGTGGAGAGCGAACGCATCCTTGGAATTATCCCCACGCGCCTATTCTCGCAGATGGTCGTCTCGTACACCGCTGCAGGAGTCATGCTCACTATTCTAGGGGTTATTGGGTATGAGGTGGTGGGGTGGGGTAGTATTTTCAAACTAATCGTTTTTGTGGGGATGTTCTCCAATATTGGGGCGGGCGCCGCGGATTTGCTGAAATAAGGAGTTAGATGACGAACTTTCCATCGTAAACGAGCTTGTTTGCAATCCAAATACGCTTTACCGAAGGATAAATGTCCACGTGATAGCGCTGCTGGATTTCTTTCTGCTTTTTGAACTTTTTTTGATAAACGCCGTGCTTCATTCCGAGTGACAAATGCAAACCGGCCACGCGTTCGAATGCCGTGGCTTCCGTCAAACGATTGGTTTGAGAAAGGGCACGATTCAACCCTAAACCAAATTCGCGCACGGGAACGTTTCCATCAGCGTTTTCGGCTTTGAGCATTTCAATTAAGGGGAGAAAATCTTCAGGATAATCCCCTCCAATTAGGCAGCCATCTTGGATGGAAATGCGAAATGGGTGCTCAACAAACACCATCTTGTGGTCTTCTCCCGGATAGGCGTACACGTCCACGCCGCCGTTCCACGCATCCAATGCCACGGGTTCGGAGAAAATCTCTCCAATAGGAAAATACCCCCCGCGCTGTTCCGTTTCAATGTTGCCCGTGTTGGAAACGGATTTTTCCATTTTGGAATGAATTTCAAGGACGCTCCCACTCACACACTCGATTTTGATGTGCTCGCTTGTTTTCAACAACGCCGCCAGTTTGCTGGCAGTGGGGGACGTAAATTCAAAGTCGTATTTCAACGAGTGAATGTACGTGGGAATCTCGTCTTCGCGGTTGTGCGACAAGCGCACGTGCTCCACCACTTTCAACCCGCGGTCAAACAACTCCAGGCGCCAGCGATACACGGAGACGCGGAAAGACATGGATTGAATCATCACGACCAAATCGTCTTTGGTAAGAGTTTTGGCGCGCGCTTCAACATCTTCCATTGAATGCGCGTTGAAATCTAAAAATTCTGAATGGGGGTGTTTTGCCAGCGCCTCACGATAACCGTCGAGCATAATCTGGGACAGTTTCGTGTCTTCGTCAAAAATCACCAAGACTTTTTGACTCTCCCCAACGCGCATGCTCTTGAACACGATGTCCGAGACGTTCTGGACGAGTTCGGCGTGCAAGCGGGGGTCCATACACGTAAACGGGTGGAAATGTTCTAAAAGAGCAGAGCCTATTTTTGCATATGAAGTATAATTATTCGCCCGAAGTGGATATTCTAATTATTCGTGTTTCGCGAGGAAAACTTGATCATGGAGAGCAAAAAGGAAACGTGATTACCCACTATTCTAAAAAAGGAAAAATAGTCGAACTTGAAATTCTTGATGCGAGCAAAGAAACAGCACATATGATTCAAGCCATCATGAAAACGAAACATTCAGCAGCTGCCGATTCGGACTAGAATGGGGTATTGGTGAGGGATGATCTCCCTATATTACACTTGACTGCTGCCTAAAACTATAAAAACAGCATAATGTTCCCTTCAAGATGAACGAAAAGGAGACACTACTCTTGGTGGTAGGAATCGTTGTTATGCTAATTTTATTTCCTAAAGAAAGCGGGCGATATGATGGTTCTATGGCGGCGGGTCTGAGTGGGTTTTCAAAACAGTGCGGGTGCATTGGTTTCGAGCAAGAAAAAATTGATCCAGACCCCTTGCTAACGGAGTCAGGGCTTGTTGATTATTGTTGGGGAATTCCAAGTGATTGTTCCTGCCAGCAGACCAAAAAAGATTTATCGACGTATGAAGTCGTCTCCATTCTTCCCGTGACATGTGATCAGAGCGCATGGAACGATATTCGGAAAAGAGAGATGCAAGAGATTAGGGCGCTGCACCCATAACTCGCCGCAAACGGTATTGTTGAGTTATTTCCCAATAATGGGCGTTTTGGAACCGAGGCTCTGCGACTGGCGGAACATGGGCTTAACCACCGTGATGAGCAAGAGCGCGGCGATGATGAGGACGAGAATCATATACAATGAATTGAACTCCCCCTGCGCGCGGGACTCTTTCCAAACGGAACGGGAAGTCATAGATTAGTATGCACGCGATTGGAACTTAATAAATCCCTCTTCGCTTCAAACGAAGCGAAGGGCGACAATACACGCCGTCTGGTTCAAATTTTCCAAACCGGAGCATTTTTCGGCTGACAGCCATGAATCGGCGTCGATTCCATTATTTTCCAAGTCTTCCCGCAGCGCGCTTCCCGTGTCGCAGATGACGCTCAACTTAACGCGCAGCTGACCCGACCCTTTGTACTGGATAATGTCCCCTTCCAAGTTTTGATTCGTATTGGCAAAATCCGATTCATCCTCCGCGGAGAAATCTCCCATGGAGATGCACACTTGACTGGAGGTGAGAACGCCTGATGAGGTGGCGATTGATTTAGAATTGAGCGAGTCTTCTTTTCCAAAGTTCACCGAATTAGAACTGGTGCGCAATTCCGAAGGAGAGTTGATTTGACTCTTGATCAAGTTCACGGCTTCCGCTTGCGGCTTGGTGGTTCCAGGTGTTGGGAGGCTTCCAATGATGTTCAACAAAAGCACGAGGATGGCTAGTGCGACCACGGCTGCAATCAATAACTGAAATGTAGAAAAGGCTTGTCCGCGTGTGTTCATCCCATATCACTCCATCTTGTTATGCGTACCGTAAGGCAATGATGCATGCCTGCTGCGATAATTGTGAAACCGTCTCACATTGAGGGGTGTTCATCCAGTCGGCGGTAATACCATTTTTCTGGAGATCATTCTCAATCTCTGAACCCGTGTCGCAGAGAACAGAGATTTTAATACCGGTTTGGGACCCGTTAAATTTCAAAATAGTTCCTTCAGCGTCTGTAAAGGAAAAATCATCCGAGTCTTCAAAGTCTCCTTTGGAGATGCAAATTTGATTTTCGCTCACGACGCCCGATTGATCCGCTATTGCCTTAGCGTTCAGCGTGTCGCCATTCTTGATGGCTATTCGACCGTTGGACGTCTGAAGATCGGAAGGGCTGGTGATTCCCCTCGAAATGAAATTTTTAGCTTCCTCGGACATTTTTTTGTCGCTAATATCAGGAATCACATGGAGAATCTGGAGAAGAATCACAAGGATTGCCAGAGCCACGATTGCAGCAATGAGCAACTGGAATGTTGAGAACGCCTGACCTTTTTGGTTAAGCTTTTTTCGTGAAAAAAGGTTACCGCGATTATTCATGGATGGAATCACCTTTCAAACGATTGATTGGGCCTATAAAAAGGTTGCTTAGGGCGCAGTGGGGGCAGTGATGCCTCTCAATCCAATCAACGCCTTTTCCCATAGCGGGAAGACCCCCGCGTTTTAGAGCGTGGTCGGTGGGAAGCGGCAATTCGTTCCCGTTCTTCAGGGGAAATCCCTTCAAACACCCGGGTTTCGGCTGCCTGAAGTTTTGCGACGGCGACTTTCAACGAAGGCGGAATCACCCCCCTATTGGCCATGACGACTTTGGCAATCCTCCGGATGAAACGCAACTTCTTGTAGGAGTCCATGCGCCGGTTGTTGTGGATCACTTCCACCGCACGGCGGTTGAGCAAATGGATTATTTGTTGAATCTCTATCTTGGCGAGTGAGCGGCGCGGGGACATGGTGTAATCAGCTCGATTGGATTGTTTTGCCAAATGAAATCAAACAATACACGTAGCACGTGTCCGGCCCCCGGGGAATGATAAAATTATCCGTGGCGCACTGGAAGAAAACACTCCCCTGAATCGTGGTTGCGACGGAAACGAATGGTTTGTCGGGGTTATCCTCATTGAGTTTGAACCCGAAATCATCTTCGGCATCGAGCTGGATGCACTCGTCTTCCAAACTTGACTGCCTAGCAAACTGCGTGCGCGAGTAAGTCGTCCCCGAGGTAAATGCGAGTCCGCTGGCCTGAACGACTTTTCCATTGGGGGAATCTACTGCGGACTTGAATGACGAATAAAGCGTGTCCTGGCTCACCTTTCTGCGGAGGTCGTCAAAGTATGCTACCGCGGAGAGAATAATCACGAGCACCGCGAGGGCGATGACCATAGCGATGAGCAAGCGGTACGCTTCAAATGCTTGGCCTTTTTGATTCATGCGCGTAGAATTGAATTTTTTCATTTCATTTTCTCCATTCACCCAAAGTTTCCCGCGACCATCATATTGGAAATAATTACGGTGACAACGAAAATAACTACTGCAATGGGAAGCCCCTTGGCCGCATTCATTTTTGCCAGCAGGGGATTGTTTTCCTCGATGAGGGTGACGAAGTAATTCATGATGAGCACGAGCTCAATCACGTAAATGGCGACAATGATGAGAAACTCTCCCGGCGTTGCGAGTGTGGCAATGACTTCCGGTTTGATGAACGAAGAAATGTCCGAATTGGCAAACGAATCCGCGCCGGGAATTCCCGTGGATGTCAAATCCACTTGCGGCTGGTTTCCCGCGTCGGAAGCGTTGATGCTGACCAACGTGACGATGACGATTCGTTGTAGACTGGTGGTGATGCCCAATACCACGGGGGCGATGTAGATAGAAACCGTTTTCATGGTGCCCGTAATGTCCCGAATGAGGGTGGTGAGCATCTTACTCACGCGCTCGGAATTTCCCAACTGCCGTGAAAGGGAAATGAGGGTGCGCGCCGCCACTTGAACGCCCAACCTAACGGAGTCCACTGCAATTTTCATGGAAGAGGAAATGATTTGCGAAGGGTTGTTTTTCAAACTCCCGTACGCGGGGTCGAACACGGCATTTTCAAGGGGCATTCCGAGCATGGAAATGTTATCCACGGTCTTTCCGAACACCTCCTGCGAAACAATGTTGTTGGGCAGGAATGTCTGCGCGTGCCGCAAGGCATCTTCAATGGGTTTGTTTTCTCCCAAACGCGAGGCAAGAACGTATAACGAATCCTTGAATTCCGATTCCATCTGCATGAAACGCAGCTGGAGTTTTCTTTTTTCACGCAATTTTAATTCAACAAAAACTGCCGCGGCGAGAGAAAGTGAAATAAGCAATCCAAAAATGAGATTATACGGCGTCACATCATTCTCGGCTTTAGCAAAAAACTTTGCCTTCTCGGTTGCAATCGTGTCGCGGATGGTCTCTTCTTGATAGTTGAGCGCCAGCAGTTGCGACTCTCGAGTGCCACCCGCGTCAAAATAATCCACCGGTTTTCGATCGGCTCCCAAAACATTTTCAAGAGTCTTATCGGGCCGCAAAAGAAAAAGAGAATTTCCCTCATCAGGATTGCCAATTCCGAGACCGAAAAAGTGGACGTAACCAGAGAACAATCCGCCCAACACGATGATTCCACGCACTGGCGCCCAAATGCTCAGACGAGACTTTCCACCC
>CAYIIU010000032.1:0-16610 GCA_964363635.1 uncultured archaeon | reverse complement strand
CAGTGAGGAACGAAAGCTGGGGGAGCGACCCGGATTAGATACCCGGTTAGTCCCAGCTGTAAACGATGCGGACTAGGTGTTCGTTTTCCTACGTGGGAACCGAGTGCCGTCGCGAAGGCATTAAGTCCGCCGCCTGGGAAGTACACTCGCAAGGGTGAAACTTAAAGGAATTGGCGGGAGCTCACACAAGGGGTGGAGGCTGCGGTTTAATCGGATACAACGCCGAGCAACTCACCCGGGGTGACAGCAGAATGATGGTCAGTCTAACGGGCTTACCTGACACGCTGAGAGGTGCTGTATGGCCACTTGCAGCTCGTACTGTGAAGCGTCCTGTTAACTCAGGCAACGGGCGAGACCTTCGGCATTAGTTGCTAGTCTTGTATACGTACGAGGCGCACTCTAATGCGACTGCGGATGTAAATCTGAGGAAGGAGAAGGCCACAGTAGGTCTGTATAGCCCGAATCTCCGGGGCTACACGCGGCATACAATGGTAACGACAATGGGTTCCGAGCCCGAAAGGGTAAGGTAATCCCCTAACCGTTACCGCAGTTCAGATTGAGGGCTGTAACTCGCCCTCATGAATGCCTGGAATCCCCAGTAATCGCGAGTCACCAACTCGCGGTGAATCAGTCCCTGAGCTTTGCACACACCGCCCATCAAGCCAGCTGAGTAATGCTTAGATGAGCAGTCGCAATCTATTGCGATTTCGATTCTGAGTATCGCGAGGCGGGCTAAGTTGTAACAAGGTGTCCGTAGGGGAACCTGCGGACGGATCACCTCCTTTAATGTCGGACAAATGTTCGACAACGATGTGAAACAGGGGAGTAGAAGCAATTCTACTCCTCTTCCTTTCATGTCACTCTATCTTGTTTACTCGAAGTGTGCAATTTGCCCGAAATAAAAAACTTCCAACCGAACTTTTCCCTGAAAAATTTTCCAACACTTTTTTTGTTTCACTCATTATTTTCTATTCACATACGCAGGCCAATCTTTCTTAAGTCGTGCGAATAGTTTACCATTAGGCATTGCTTTGAGTAGAGGGGGAATGAGATAAGCGTATTTGGAATAGAATGTTGGCGCAGGTTCATTTTTTTTATCCCAATTATTATCAAGAATTCGAATATCATATTTTTTCCTAGGAGAAAAACGCGCGTGCCAGTATCCCATTACTATAACATTACAATTCAATTTTTTCGCATTCTCAAGCATGAGGAGCGTGCGATGGTGGTCCACGCTCCACTCCAACTCTTTCATTTGTTGGGGGATTTTTGTTGAATCCCACTTCTTGCCTTTGATGTATTTTTTGATCCACGCATAACACTCATGCGGGTCATACATGTTGAAAATTTTTCCTAATTGATGTGCGGAGATGTGCTCAATATTGACTAGTGAATACCCCATTCGTTTGGCCTCACGGCACATGGTATAGAAATATCTCCACGCGGGTCTTTTTCGTGGAAGAATTTCGAAGAAGCGCGGGAGTTTCTCAATTAGCGCCTCCGTACCGAGGCGCGTGGCACCATCTTTACGAATTTTTTTTAGTTCACCAATTAAGGACTGAAAATTTCCTCCTTGCAGGAGTTTCTTTTTCTTGCGTGCACGGAGTTGCACGCGCGTATAGAGCATGTGATTAACTCCTAACACAATTATCTTGTTCGACACGAAAAATGATTTTATTGAGCTAATATAAATATGCCATCAAAATAGCGAAAATAAGGCAGTTATCTTCACTAGCTATTTTTCACTATTTATTTACTATATCTTTCTCAAATATTTCTCCAAATCCGCATAATCGTGTTTTCGCTCCAGCAAGCAAACAATCACTACATTCGGTTCTAACACCACGTAAATGAGTCGTTTCTCCGCGTTTTGAATGGTTAAGCGTACGCGAAAGACTTTTTTGAATCGTTTGGAATGAATCGACTTGAAGTGAAAAGGATTTTCCTTTATCAGTTCAATTTTTTCTCGGATGATTCGTTTGCTTTTTTCGTCGAGCGACTTAATTTGCTCGAGAAAGGTATCCGTTGGCTGAACGGTGTACGTCATTCCAACGCCTTAAACAGTTCTTTCTCGCTGCGGATCTTTCCAGACGCTAAGGATTTTTCAATGATTTTATCGATCAACTCAATTTCTTTTTCCGTAAATGTTTCATCATACATGCTTTTTTCGAAAATCTTTTCGCGGAGGGAATCGGTTGCGAGTTCCTGAATATTTCGATACCCATACGTTTGGGCAAAATCGTCCGCTGCATCGTAAAGGGTAGAAGCCATTTTCAGGTTCACTTGTTTAACTTTTTCTTTAGTAGCCATAGCTAGCTATTGATAGCTTTTCTTTTTAACCCTATCTTAAATTTTTCTAGAATTTACCTGAAACCAATTTTTTCATACTACTTTTTATATTCCGCAATAATAATTTGAAAATGAGCCGTTTGCGTGAACTTAAAGAAGGATCTCGGGAAGTTTTGTCTTTGATGGATGTTGGAGCAAAATTGACGCAGATTGGGTTGCAAACAGGGAAAACTCCTGAGGAAGTTGCTCTCTATTTTATGAATGTGATGAAGTCGTTAACTGAATTTGAAGAGGATGAATCGCCCGAATAGCTATCCGAAGAAATCCGAGTAATGCTATTACATTAATGGGGTATTCATCTTTTTTTCTTTGAATTTTGGATTGTTGAGCAATGTTTGGCTTGAATCTATTTTTTGGATGGTAGTGTAGTCGTTGCAAATCACAAAATCCCCTAGTTTCAAATCCGGAATCGCATTGTTGATTTCGTACACACCATGGTTCCGCGCGATTTGTACACGCTTTCCGTTGTCAAAAATCAGTCGGACTTTCCCTTTCCATGTTTCCACCAATTTCATAAAATACTCTTCTTTTAAACAACCTCACTTCTCTTGAACTCAACATTAATTTTAGTCATACTATTCCTAAACTATAGCTTAACTTTAGTAAGGTTAATTCGGTTCAAACATCTACATGCCCCCATTATAAGTATCCTTAAAAGCCAGCGCGAAGCAATGAGTTTATGCCTAAAGGACGTGATGATTTTTTGCGCGTATATTCCAACCTGCCAATGGATGTCCGTAAAGAGATTGTTCTAGTGATAGAAAACCAGCCTATTACTTGGAACGTTGCTTTTGAAGAAATCAATCACGGAACTCTCCTTGGGGAACAAATATTAAAGAAATTGGTCCAATTGGATTTCATATGAGTCAAACCGATGAAATAAAGAAATTGGTGCTTTTCCGCCTTCAATCGATGCAGAAGGATTTAGGCATTCACTTGGGTTCGGCCGGCATATTGACGCGGGAACAGCTCATTGAACATGTGCAAAACAACGATTCGTTGGGCAAAAAAATTATTGAAACGCAACTGGCTTACCTTCGGGCGATGAAAGACTTATGAGTTTGACCGTGTTGATTACCCGCCCCAACTTTGACCCCGTCACTTCTTATTTTCATTATTGGGGAAAATTAATCATTGATGCAGCACGCGAATATAATTGTAAAATAATTGATTTAGAAGGCGAGAAAGCAATTCTTCCCGTTTTTACTGGTCATATTCAAAAAACCAATCCGAAGCTGGTCCTTTTACATGGCCATGGTTCGCCCAATGAGGTGTGCGGTCATAAAAATCAAGTTTTAGTTGATAGTCATTCGGCGGATTTGTTATCGGGAAAAATCGTTTATGCCGTTTCGTGCAGGGCTGCTAGAGAACTTGGCCCTGCGTCCGTTCGAAAAGGGGCTTTGGCATTCATCGGATATGAAGAAGATTTTGGTTTTGTGACCACTCTTAACCGGGAGGGAAACCCTGCTAAAGATAGGATGGTTCAGCCCTTTATGCGCGCCTCCAATGAAGTGAGTGAAAGTTTACTGAAAAGCAAAACAGTGGAAAAATCGTACCAAAATTCTCAAGAAGTTTTCAAAGAAGAGATTCGCAACCATTCCATAAGCGATGCGAGGCCAGAAAATAAAGAAATTCGTTTCTGGCTGTTTTGGGACATGGTATACCAAAAATATCATGGAAGTCCTGACGCGCAAATTGATCCATTGCCGTTTTTATTGTTGAATGTTTTCGTCTCCCTAATGGCGACAAAAAGCAAATTTAAGGGAAAGGAAATGGACGTAAGGAATCCTCAAAATTAGTGCAGCAAATCCTGAGAGAATATAAACACACGATCAACTTTTTGGAAAAACTGTGACACTTTTTATTTTCGTGCACAACTAATTGTGATTGGAGTTTCCTGTCCTCCAGTTGTTAGTGCTTAGGCCGGTATACTTCATCTACTCGCAATAGGTCATAGAATAATAATTGGGTTAATCCTCCGTGTTCACCGATATAGTGCCCGTCGCGAGTAAATTTTTTGATACCATCGACCGTGACCGTTTTATAAGTGAAATGATCAATCTCACGAACGTTAAGTTGCTGCATGTAAAATGTTCTTTCACTATACACGCGAGTAAAGCCCGAGTAGGTGGACGGGGGGTGAGGGAATCCGGTAATATATTTATCTTCCCCTTTCCTGTCTGAATGGATTTTTACACAAAAAAATTCTATGGGTTCATTTTTTCCTTCGTGTCGAAATTTTACAAGCGTACCAATAGGCGAATTCCAGAGCGCCTCGTACTCGGCTTGCATCCGTGCCAAGTAGTGGATTCCGCTCGCCCCTTTTTGTAAAAGTCTGCCAAGGGGGCTCTTAGATGGGAGGCGGCTAGGATTCTTGGGATATTTCCAGTCCGGTTTAGCAAAATTATAGGCTGTAGGGTCAAATAGTTTCTGGACATACTTTTTGAAAAAGAATCTTGCAGTAATGATATCAAAAGTCTGCTTTGCTCCGGCAATTTCATATGTTGAATCAAATTTGAGCGTCCGTCTAGCATCTTCAATGTACCGTCGAAGCTGTTTGCGTGTTAAAATATGCGGATTGGAAAGATCTTTTTTCGTTCGTGGCGGTAGAGTAATCTCTTTTGCCGCGGGGACTCGTGTGGGCAACAATTTATGAGCAGGCTCGCGAGGTTGGACAATTAGAGGGGTGGATACTGTTTCTCGTTTAATCGATGAAGGAGTACGCGTTGTTAACCATAACGCGCCAGCAAGTACTGCTGCTGCTGTTGCTCCGACTGCCAGTGCTAGTCGTGACTTTTTAGTACGTGGATTATGGGGTCCAACTTTACTACGAGCAAGTCGTCGATGCATGTTCAGCATAAAACTCGCCGCTATAAAACCTTTCACCAAGAACTTGCAGAGAAATTGACTCAAAGTGGTGCAAATCCATGTGGAGAATCAGATTTTGGTTGTTTCTAAACCATGTACATCGTTTATATTGCTGAATGATTTTTTTTAATCATGAAAAAATCGGGGTCGAGACCGGCAGTCACATTTGGGATTCTCCAAAAACGCATTCTGACTATGGACCGAACAGGGTTGCGGCGTGTTGGTAAATATCTTGGAACAGGTTACAAGAGTTTGTCTTCCTCAGAAAAAGCGGTATTGATTGAACGGATTAAAACACAGCTTGAATTAGACGATGCGAGAAGACGGGCAGAGAAAGCACCCAAACCACCCCCTCGTCCTCGCGTTCGAAAATCGGCTAAGCGCACACCTGAGCAGCTTACTCAGATTCAATCCCCCATCAATGCATCATTGCCAGAATTGACTCATGTGAGTCGCCCGCAACGGTTTACACAAACTCGCAATCGCATCTACAGAGCAATTACCCCTATGAATTTTTATGAAATTGCGGATAGTATTGGTAGAATAAAAAAATCCACACCGGAGAAACGATTCTTGCCGGATGAAGAAAATTGGCTGCTGCAGTATGTTCGAGCGAAAATGGAATCATTTCCATTGGAAGAGCGTAATCGTGCATTGCAATTATGGGTTCGTTCTTATGAACATGGACGCGGGCGCCGGGGGACGGTCCCTCCGGAGGTTTTGGCCAACGTCAGAGCGTTTTTCCAAATGGGAAATCCATAAAAACAGTGTTAATATTCTAGGATTGTTTCGGTTGGACACGATTCACATCGGTCACCGTCTCTTCTTTTTCGCAACATTCTTGTGTCGTTTTCGGTGCTCCACATCGCCTAGCATGGAGGGCAGGTAATCCTTTCCTGCCAATGCAAACGGATCCATTTCTTCCTCCCCTTCTCTCTTCCGTCCGCGCCGCCCCACGCGCCGGGCTTTTTTTTCATCGGATTTTTTTCGGATGGTGTGTCGTGTCTTCATCGCTGTATCTTCTCTCTCAGGGGTTATAAGGCCCTTCCATTTCGCCATGCCCGCACATGCAATGATAATGCCCCCACGCCGCGCATTCTTTTTCAATTTCTGCATGAGTATTTATGGAGGCGGATAGGTCGCAGTTGCAGCGGTAGTTTCCAAACGCGTCGCAGAGAGGGTGATGGCCGGGGGAGAGCAGCAACGCTGAAACATTCATGCTCAAAACCATTAGAAAAAGTCCAATAAGAAGGATTTTCACATTCATTATAACACTCCAATCAAGGTTAACATCGCAGGTATATAATCATTTCACACCCCTAATTAGTTTAGAGAACTAGCTTTTTGTAAAAGCTCGGGCGCTTGGCGCAACGGTAGCGCGTCTCGTTTGCAACGAGAAGGTTGGGGGTTCGAATCCCCCAGCGTCCACTTTTTTATCAACTTAATAAGCGACAGTCAAAAAGACTAGGGGTTATCGTTTCAACGATAACCCGTTTACCGAACGACCATATGGATAATTTGGGCTTGCAGAGAAAGAATATTAACTTGTTCGTCTCTTGAATAGTGCAATGAGTTCAACATCAGTCAAAACAAATTCCTCGGTGACTTCGAGCGTTCTGTTTACTGATAAGGCGATGTTGAATGACTCATTCAGCCTTTTTGATAAAAAGGCTGGCAAAAAAACTGTTTTTGACATTTATCATTGGGTCTAAGGCGGGAACGTAATTTTTTCGGGATTTTTTTCCGCCGTGCTTCGCAAGCAGCAATAATTTGTTTTCGTTCGCGACCATTTGTGATGTGAAGCCTATCGAGGCGCTGTTCCACATTTCCCTCAAACGAAGCGGGCGGCTCCAAAAACGCAGATGTTGCGTCGCGCAATCGACGATTCGCTCGACGTTCATTTTCTTCAGGCGATAAGATTGAAACCGAACGCAATCGCTGCCTTGTTTGTGCATTCGTTCCCCCGCGCATCGCCCCGGGTTTCAGTCCTGCAGCTTTTCGTCTGGCATAGCGTTGGTTTTGATTCAGATGGGGCATGAAAAAAATAGTATTCAGGGTAAATAAACCGATCTCTTGAGAACCTAGCAGAACCCCGTTCTGCGCGGCTCGTAAAACCTTTAGTTTTACTTGGAAGGTCGATTAAAATCCTTTTGCCCGAGCTTTTTTGAAAAGCTCAAGTGACCAAGGACTGCTGTTCTTGATTTATTTTTTCTCTTTGATTTCGTTTCGTTTTTTATACGCGTGTAATTCTCTAAGACCTGCATGGCTTTGATACTGCTTTTGATCGCTCTCCGAAATTTCTCCCCTAAAACGAACGATCATATCCCCGCTTGAAGAAGTAATAGAGTGGTAGCTTAGTTCAGAGTGCACTTGAACAAATTCATCAAAATCTTCCGGGTTGATTTTCAACTCAATTCCATACCTGTTTCCAACCACATAGACATTGATATTTCCCACTGGTTCTAGAAAGGCGGACATCACCATGTAAGTGTGCTGTTGGGTTCCTGCGTGATTAGGTCCATTAGATGGGCGAACCAACCATTCGAATAACTTGTGGGAGAGCGTGTCAGGTTTATCCCACCGCGTAGGAGCAATGAGAAGAGATGGAACGTGCTGTCTGGTTAGTTGCTGCATTATTTTTTCCTTGGACGTTTTCCGTGCTTGGTGAGAGTGATGAAGTTTGGCGTGAATGGCTTTCATTTCTTTGAGTCGCGTCTGTGCCTGCCACCAGCGTTTCAACCAGGATGATTTGACCCCCATTTTTCGTTCAAGCTGAGAAAGGAGAGCAAATTTGGGTGATAACAACCAACGTTTGCGGTGCGAAGAATTGGCCATAAAAAAAGAATAATTCAGGGGTAATTAAACCCCCCGTGACCTTTTGGAAAGGCTTTTTAGAAAAAGGCCTGCGAAAAGTTTTGCTCAAGCTTTTTTTTAAAAGCTTGAAAGGTCAATCAAAATGGCTACATCGCGGCAGCGTGAGCGACGCCCAACACGCCGACCACTAATACGATAACAAATCCTGCATATCGAACATTGGGCCCGACCCAACGCTCAACGATGTCCCAACTCATATGTACCAACCTCCCAACAAGACTGGATTTCGATTTTCGACTTTTATGAATGATTGAATTCTAATCTAATCCCCTAACCCACTCTCAACCCGAAAACCGACTTTATATTTCCCGCTCTACGGGAATGGACGAAAGGATATTCGAAGACTATTTTAGCATGAGGGTGTCAATGAATTCTTGCCACACTGGTTTTGTCGCACTTTTTAGGACTAGGTATAGTCCTGCCGGAGGTTCTTTCCAATGAGAGCTCATTTCAGGGTTGATGCGTTTGACCGCCGCGCCAATTCGCAGGATAACTCGCGCGGACTGCTCCTTCTCCAAACGTGTTCGTTTTGGCAATAGCGCATGATGATGAAGGCCCACGTTAAGCTGTCCTGCCATACGTTGTAACTCGTGCCAGCGCATAACTCGTTGTTGATAAAGATTTTTCCACGCCAAGGCCACTCGGCGGTGGTCGGTAATACCCCATTTTTGAAGGACTTTTTCGAGAGTATTCCTGAAAATCTTTGTTTGAGCCCGTGCCGGTTGTTGAAGCAAATAGTGTCTTTCTCCTGCTTTGCCTCCATGCAGACGCACAAATGTCGGCTTAGGTTTTAGAGGAGGATTGGACGTTCGTCCCCCGCTCTTTTTCCCTCGAACAATATGTAAGGCCATTTCCTTGAAGACGAGGCACTCTCTTTATAATCTTTCACCCAAGCATATTGGTTAGTTTCTGCACCTTTCGAGGTGTACGAACCTTGAGTTACCGTCATGGTTGGAGACAAGGACGGAGAGCGTAAAATCTCTCTATTTTTTATCTGATCTATCAAGACGCGTTGCAGCATGCGATTACGTCCTTCGGGGCCCGTATGTCACAGGACAAAGCCGTCAACGTTTACTGTTATTTTGGCCTATAGAGGGGTTGCAAAACCCCTCGGTAGTCCGTCGTAGCAGCCAAAACTTTTGCGAAAAGTTTTATCAAAAGCAATTTTGATGAACCTTTTCCTAAAAGGTTCGGCTAATGAGTCACCATAGGTTTAGACCAATGCCATCATAAAATTCAGTTTAAATTGATCCCGTGATGAGCAAAGGAAAAAATCGACTCGAAAGAGAAGACTATTTTTTTTGTTCATCCATAAATAGTAGTGGTTCAAAGGAATGCCTTAATGACAAATGAACAATGGGGTCTTTGAAAGTCGGTAAAACGATTTTGGAAGAAAAAATTGTTCATTAAAAAAATTTGGCGAAGTTAAGTAACCTGATCGTGAATGGCTGGGTTTGGGAGCCGAAGAAGGACGTGGCAAGCTGCGTTAAGCATGGGGGACCCGCAAGCAGGGGCTGATCCCATGATTTCCGAATTATTCCGTTGAGGAATGGGCACGCCGGGAATTGAAGCATCCTAGTACCGGCAGGAAAAGACATCGAACGAGATGCGGTGATTAGAGTCGATCGAAAACCGCAGAGAGCAAACCGAATCTTTTACGGTAACGTAAAAGAGATGTGGGGTTCGGACTCAGGCCTAGGCTTTTTTGAGAGGACAAGTTGGTTGGAACACCATACCGCAGAGGGTGATAGTCCCGTGTTCGTATCAAAAAAGGCTAATGCTGAGTATCCAGAGTAGGTTGCATCGGATATT
The DNA here is from genome assembly GCA_964363635.1 of uncultured archaeon. Lineage (GTDB taxonomy): Archaea > Iainarchaeota > Iainarchaeia > Iainarchaeales > VGJJ01 > VGJJ01. Next base: position 6,707 of record CAYIIU010000032.1, on the reverse strand, counting down.
GCTACTGAACATTCCGGTCATTATCCGGAAACTCTAAATACATCCCAAAACCGATAGCGCACGAGTACCGTAAGGGAAAGCTGAAAGAGTACTCTTCAAAGAGGGTCAAAAGCGCCTGAAACGATTAGGTGACGGAGAGAGGCAGCGTGAAAGAAACGACGATGGTCAAAGCAAACTTTAGCAATGAAGTACGTGAGACTGTCCGATCGATGTTGCCTCGTACGTCCTGAAGCACGAGCGAGGGAGTTTATCTGCGTGGCGAGACTAAGCTTGTTAAGAGCGCAGTCGTAGGGAAACCAAATTGTGCGCAACCCAGCAATGGGTGAGGCACGCCGTGTTAACTCGCGGTTAGTCACGCAGGTCAGACCCGAAGCCTGGGGATCCACCCCTGAAGAGATTGAAGCCCGACTCCAATCGGGTCGAGGATCGAAACCAGTTCTAGTCCAACTGTTTGGGTCATTTGGGGGTAGGAGTAAAATGTCATTCGAACCAGGTGATAGCGGGTTCCGCTTGAAACGGCCCTTAGGCCGGCCTCGATGGAGATGGGACGCGGTGTAGAGATACTAATTAGAAAGTACTGTTCGGAAACTTACAGCTTTCTTGTTAAACTCCGAATTTGCGTTCGTCGAAGAAGTCGAGAGTGGGGGGATGCGGGTAAGCCGCATTTCCGAAAGGGAAAGAACCCGGTGTGTGGTTAAGGCCCATAAATGGTAGCTAAGTGTGAACAAACTGCGTTGGTGTCCATAGACAGTGGGGAGGTAGGCTTAGAAGCAGCCATCCTTCAAAGAAAGCGTAACAGCTCACCCATCTAGGACATCAGCCGGGAAGATACGCTGGGCTCAAGCTGCCTGCCGACACCACATGGTACATTCTGTGAATGTAATCCAGTAAAGCGGTGTATGGATCGCGTCGAAGTGGGGTCGTAAGGTCCCGTGGAGCGGTTCGTAATATGGATCCTCGCGCTAGTAATAACATAGAGGAGTGAGAATCTCCTCCGCCGAAAGGGCAAGGGTTCCTTAGCGCTTGTCATAAGCTAAGGGTTAGTCGGTCCTAAGTCCTCGCGTAATACGTGAAGGACGAAAGGGAAAGAGGTTCATATTCCTCTACGACACACGTACATTATCGGCAACGAAAGAGTTGCATGGGACGTGGTGGGCTATGGGAAGTGAGACCGTCGTCTCATTCAAGCACTACAATTCTGTGGAGAATCGTCATGATGAGAAGCAGAATAAAGGTGTGGAGTAGCAATATTTTCCAAAGGCCTGCCGCCCGTGAAAACCGTGCAATTAAGGATCGTGTGTCTCCGTACCGAGAACCGAGAAAGGTGCCCCTGGCTGAGAAGGCCAAGGCGTTCCGGAACATACTCTCGTAAGGGAATTCGGCAATCTAGCCCCGTATCTTAGGTAGAAGGGGTGCCTCTCCATGCACAATGGGGAGGTTTCAATAACAAGAGGAGTCCGACTGTTTAGCAAAAACGTAGGTGACTGCAATGCCGCAAGGCTGAGTATAGTCACCGACTTCTGCTCACTGCAAGTACCTGAAACCAGGTTCCAACCTGACTAAAGGCTTGTGAAGAGCGGGCCTAACTCTGAGGCTCTCACGGTAGCGTAATACCTTGCCGGTTTATTGCCGGCTTGCACCAAGGAAGTAACGAGATTCCTGCTGTCCCTACGAGGGGTCCGATGAACTCACTACGCGGTGAATATGCCGCGGAACTCCAACGGGAAGAGAAGACCCCACGGCAGTTTACCACACCCAGCCGTTGTTGTAATAGGGTTGTTGTACAGAGTAGATGGGAGCGTCGATGTACGAACGCAAGTTCGTGCGGAGCGAAAGTGTAACACCATCCTGTGACCTTGTTACGGCTTACCTTTGCAAAACGAAGGGACACCGGTTGGCTTGGTGGTTTGACTGGGGCGGTACGCCCCTGAAACGATATCAGGGGCGCCCAAAGGTCTGCTCAGGTGAGTCAGAAATTCACCGTAGCGTGCAAAAGCAAAAGCAGGCTTGACAGTGGACTACATAGCAAGGTCCGCTGATGGGAAACCAGGGTTTAGCGAGCGCGAGTGTGTCAAGTAATGGGACCCTCGTCTAACAGTGAACCGATCCTGGGGGTAACTGAGTGGTTGCGGGTGAGAGTTCATATCGACCCCGCAGTTTGCGACCTCGCCGTCGTCTCAAGTCATCCTGGCTGGGCATAACCAGCCAAGGGTGCAGGGGTTTACTGATTAAAGACTTTCGTTAGTTGGGTTAAGAACGGTGCGAGCCAGTTTGGTTACTATCTGTTGGAGTTGCGGTTGGTCTGAGGGTAAGTTTCACTGAGTACGAGAGGAACGGTGAGACGCTGCCACTGGTATACCAGTTGTCCGACAGGGCAGTGCTGGGTAGCTACGCAGTAGTCGATAAACGCTGAAAGCATCTAAGCGTGAAGCGACACCCGAAAAGAGACCAACAATCTGGATCTGCAAGGAGATAAACTTGTGTCACCAGACGAGCGTGCCAGTAAAAGACTGGTTTGATAGGCGCGGGATGTACGCACGAAGCTCCGGCGACGTGTTCAGTCCACGCGTACTAATAACGCGAGAACATCACTGAAACTTTTGAGAAAAGTTTCATCAAAACCCTTTGCAAAAAGGCTAAGATGAAAATGAGTATCAAGAGCATTAAAGCATTCTTTGAAACGCAACTAGTAAAACTTTTGAGAAAAGTTTGCAAAAACTCAATCAAAAGGAATCAACTAACAATTGAATGGCATGAGAAGTATTGGTCTAAACCTATGAACTCAACTTTTTTTTTATAATTGTTGAATTTTTGAAAAAGAGAGACGTCAGAATATCAGTTAGATTTGGAAACATTTGCTTCTTGAAATAGCTGTGGAAACTCCGTTTTAAAAAAATCAACCAAAGAAATAATTTTGAATGGAGCATCTTTCACGACTAAAACGTGTTTTGCATCCCCGGAGATAAAGTAGTCTATCCTCAATTTAACACAGTGTTCAAGTATTGCTTTATCATCTGGATCAACGCAAGTTATTGTAATATTTTCGTCACCCAGTAATTCTTTTTCTTCCTTGAAAGCCTCTTTTAATACAAACCAAAGTTCCTTTGCAGTTTCAATGCTACGATAATTCTTGAACTTTTCAGCGATTTTCTCATTAACTTCGTCACGAACTAAATCAGGAATTATCAACTTGATATCGCCATTTATTGCAAGTGTCAATAGTCTTTCAGGATTTTTATCAAAAAAAAGACCCGAAAGAATGATATTTGTATCAGCAGAAATTCTTAACATTAGACGCCCACCAAATCAAGTTCACTTTCCTTAAATCCGATCTCAATGGCTTTTTTTTGCAAAACCGCAAAGTTTTTCTTTGCGATTTCCAAAACTTCAATTTTAATTTCGGACTTGAAAGTAAACTCAGGATACTTGGTGTAAACATATAAAAGTAAAAGTTCGTCATTCAATTTAGCGTATTTATCAGCAATAATTTCTACAGCATTTTCTATCTCTGAATATGTTGATTTTAGTTGGGTTGCTTTTTCCATTCCAGCAGATGTTACTCCATAACTTTTGATAAAACCCTGTTGTCCATCCTGCTCAAGTTCAACGAGACCTCTATCCGCCAATGAAAGTGCAATGTCGCAAACCTCGTCGCTATACGGTCCATATTTATATGGAGTAAATTTGAAACCGTTTTCAATTAATTTTGGACTTTCTTCTTGCACTAAAAAAAGCAATTTTTGGATACGAATATTTCCTATCCAAGAAGAAACCTTTACGAGTCGAGAAAGTAGTAGTAAAAAGATTACTGGTTGTATATTTTTACGCATCACATCGATACCCAGAAGTAACTGTTATAAAAGACCACTTAGTTGTTTTGGAAGAGGAAATCGCCAATGGTTCCGGAAAAATCTCTCTATAGGCCAATTTTAATGGACTTTAGGCAAGAAAATTATGATTTATTTGAAGAATTTCCACCAGTTCAAAGTCCAAATAATTCTAAAAAAATTGATCTGGTATTTAAAGATCGAGATAAAAACCACCTCATCGCAATCGAAGTAAAAATGAGTGACTGGAAAAGGGCACTTAAGCAGGCGTTACTAAATACGACTTATTGTCACTATAGTTATATTGCCATGCCAAAAAGGACTGTGGCGATACTCAATAAGGAGATTTTTAAGGAGTCTGGGATCGGTGTTATTGCGGTGCATGAGGATAATTGTAAGGTAGTTGTAAAACCAAAGTTCTCACGGTCTACGCCAATGGTGAAAAAATGTTCTTATACATTCGATTTAATGCACAAGAAGCGAACTTTGCCGAAAAGGTGAACTCACTCTTTCCAGGATTTGTTATCGATGGCCCAATTTTGGAATATTATAAAGCCAAATTTACGCAAGTTCTTGTAAGGACAAAAAAAGAGTTTATTGTTGATCCGCATACATTTGATTTTACCAGCGAAAAACGGTCACATAATCTATATTCTCAAAAAATTGGGGGAAAAATCGATATTCATGAACTATCTGACGAAGATCGGACAATATTTACTACCGCTGCAATAGCATTTCAAGAAAATAGAATAAACGAGGTTATCGAAGAAGACCCTATTGATGAAATATCTGATAAGTTCTACCCACTTTTTTTAGTTCCACCATATGATGTTATCAACGAGATTGGAAACATAACAAGCAATATTAGTTTTATTATTGAAACGAGAAAAATAAGACCAACAGCAAAAATTTATGCGGCACTATTGTTAAGCAAAGAATTATTGATTCAGAAGAAATCTTTACTCGAAATTCTGCAGGTTTACTTAAAACAAAACGTCGACGGTTATTGCTTTTCGGTCGATAGTTTTGATGCATATGCTGATGCACAAGAGTATTTAGAAGGATATAAGTTTTTGATTGAAGAGTTAGCTAAAAATGGAAAGCCAATTATATCGCTCCACGGATCATTCTACGATATATTACTTGGTAAATCTATTTTACACGCAATTGTACATGGAGTTGACTCGGGAGATATACTGCGATTACATAAACCACAGTTTGGGCGCAGACAGTTTACTCGCCTATACATTCCCAAACTACACAAAAGATATTCTGGTGCAGAACTTGACTACATTAAAAAAAATGCCCCTGAACTTATCGAATGTAGTTGTGGTTTTTGCAAAAAAGATATGAAACGAGAAGATGAAATAATCCATTATATTGCGTGTCGCACAATGGAAATAAATGGTGCAAAAAGTTCCAATCAACTCGAAGAACTAAAAGCTACTTATAGAATCTATAATAAAAAAATTGGACTCGCAGTATATGTTAAATATCTGGAAAGATGGATTAATGTTTTGACAAAATAGTTTCTAGAATTCACACCAACAGCTCAATCTTTCTAATATGTTTATCGTAATTTTGTATATATGCAACCTGATCTTTATTTAACGAATAAATTTTTCCAAGCAATTCATCAACTTCATCTATAACTGGCTTACACGTGGCAGTCCTAAATTCACCCACGCGTCCACGTTCAGCAATAAAATTACTCAATAGACAACTTGAGAGTTTTTTCCTCAGACCGTCGATTGTTTTTTTGTGCACATGTAATTTTTCAATGGTGGGAAAAGGAAATTTTTGTAAAAGACTAAGTGGAAAATCTCTAAGATTTCCGTATGTTGACCAATACAGATATACTAGTGAAGAATTAATTAAAATAATTGCAAAATCTCTTTCTAGCGCAGTTTCAAATTTAATTGTTTCAATTTTTGTTGAAACATAAGGAATTTTTTCAAGAGCATTGAGCCAGTATCCCCCAGTTTTTCTAAATTGTAATTTTTCATTAAAATCACTCTTATTTATCCGATCTTTAATGACAATTTCTGATTGATTTTTTAATTTAAGTAAGATATTTCTAATTATGCTATTTCCAACTTTTGGAAGTGCATTATCACTAAGTTCATCACCAATTTTAGATTCACCCAATATCAGCCCATCAGTACTTTCAAAAGTTAATTTATCTAAAAGAGTAGCTTTTTCCTTTTGTGTAAATTTTATAGCATCAGTAGTAAATATCGTTCCAATTGTGGCAGGGGCATCCTTACATCCAATAAATATCAAAACTCTAATTTCCGCATCAGCAAATATTTTAGCAGGCCTGGTTCCGAACAATGCCATTCGACTTATACTCATATTCTCACGAATTAAGGTTCTCGCGCTTGAAGTACCGGCGTTTATCGCAATTGAATTAGTGACAATTTGACCCATGTGACCTTCATTTCTCAAAATTTTCAAAGATCTTTCAAAAAAATTTGCTGCAATTTCATTGGCATAAACAGTTCTATATGAATACATGATATTTTTTTCATCTTCAGTCAGAATATTGCCATAAGGTGGATTGCCATTAATGATATCAAAGCCAGAATTATTGTCATTTCGCAAACTAAATACTTCAGGAAATTCAAAACCCCAATGAAATGGAATTAATTTCTCAAATTCGATAGCATCGACTTTACGTTTTGCTGACTTACGATAAATTTCAAGAATTTCTTGCAAAAATCGCTGATCTAATACTTTCTTCGTTTTTCTATCGATATCTTCAATTTTTCTTTTTAGTTCTCTTGCGTTTTCTCCACTAGAAATTTTATATTCACTAATATTTTTTTCTGCTGTGTTGCATGATTATCTGATTTGAGTGGTATTTTGGGGTTGCTATCC
>CAYIIU010000031.1:0-16659 GCA_964363635.1 uncultured archaeon | reverse complement strand
GCTGCGGTCCGCGAATGGAATTGCCACGTGTGGCGCGAAGCGCCATCAATTCTTTTGCGGTCATTAGTATGCGGGCCCATTCCCAATATTCAGGCGTGTCCAATCCGCGTGTTTTCATTCGTTTGAGGGCGCCTTCCCAAACGCTCGGATGTCCAGAAATATGGGGGTCGGGATTCAAAATTTCTCGTTCACCTGATTGGAGGGCTGCTTCGAAAATAAGTTTTCCCACAGGGTCTTTTTTGAGCGCGCCAAACTGTTTGTCCAATCGATCGCGAAAAAACTCTATCGCGCGCCCCTTATCATCATGTGTTCCCATATTCTACGAATAGTCTTGTTCTATTTAAAGGTATTCTAAAAAAAAAACGTGAAAAAACTATTCTTCATTCACTTCAATTTTCAGTCCGCCCACCATTTTGGCAACGGCGTTGTACACCACCGCGATCAGCGCGCCTGAAATGAATCCCGTGATAATTCCTAAAAATAAAAAGAATAGCAATCCAAAAAATCCAAATTGCTGCACCCTTTCAATGAGATCCACGGGCGTGCCGGAAAGCGTTTGCAAATATCCTGAAACCACTCCCGACGTGAGCAAGGAAAGCACGCCCATAACCAGTCCCATGATAAACCCAAAAATGGCATTCACTTTCCCTAACATAAGCGGGTCCACATGGGAAATTTCAATCGTTTTAGCGGCCATACCCATCTTCCCTATAAGACTCAAACGAATTTTTCCCGTTAATAAATCTACTCGTCCGCGAATGCGGGGCAATTCTCTAAAATAGCCGTCAAACGTAAAAATAATTTTTTGGCATCCTTTTCCACGTTCAAATTTTTGAAAAGAAGTCTTCCGGAAGGATACATGCTCACGCGCACGCCCTCTAAATGAAACACAATCACAAACGCGGTCTTGATGTCAAACATCAGTCCTTCATCCGCGAGCTGGTTTCCCAGTTGTTCAAGATCGAGCTTCAAATTGGGGTGGCAAAAAAACTCGTACGAGACGTTGGATTCGCAAAGCCTCCCTTGGTAGTATTTTTTCCGCATCATAAAAATAACCTTTTTGCCACTGCCAAAGAGCTTAACCAAAAATTAATTTTTTGATTAAACTTTTTCAAAAAAAAAGTTTATTCCGACAAAATCATTCCCGTGTATCCGTCCAAACGCACCACGCGATGTTCGCTCGTTTTCGTGTTCACGAACGTCGCCTCAAACACGGGACGGTAAATCTCTTTCACGTTGTTCACAAGAATGTTCGGCCATAAACTGGTCAAGAGAGTGTGCAACTGGTCCTCGGAATACTTGGGGATGGACTTGGCAATGTTGGATACGTGAACGAGTTTGAGTGCCTGCAGCGAAGACAATTCTTTTTCGTTTCCCGTGAAGGGAATGTCAATATCTTTAGCCAGCGTGAACGTGGGAAGGGTGTTTTCATTCAGCACATTGACCATTCCCCGGTCGCGCAATTTGACCAAGGAGCGTTTCACGGTCTTTTCATCCAGACCTGTCTTCTTCTGCAAATTGGCAATCGTCTGTCCGCTCATACGAATCATCCGAATCACATGCTGGTCACTCGTGGAGAGTCCGGCCATGGCTTGCAATCCTGATGACGTGGCGAATTGGTTTTTTAAGAAGTGCAAAAACTCCCCTTTTTCCGCATCAATGAAACATTCGCGCACCACATAGGATGTTTTTCCGGTGAATTGGCGATACTGAACTTTCCACACGGGAATGTAGGATAATTCAATTTGTCCGCGCAATTGTTCCACGGGTTTCCCCACTCCAAACAACCCTTTTTTGCTCACGCGCAAAAAGCGCTCCACGATTTCTTCACGGGAAAACGGAACAGGGAACGCGGACAAGTCCGTGTCTTCATTTTCGCTGGGCATTTCCACGAGCTTGACTAAATTCTCCACTTTTTGAATAGCGACTTTTTCCGCATCCTCATCGAGTGTTGTTCCTAATCCTTTTTCTTTTTTCTTAGGAATCAATTCCACAAAGTTGGGGGATTTTACCGCTTCCGTTTTGGGGTCTATCTTCGCTCCGCGCGCTTCCATTTCGTCAAGTACAGAAGAGAGCATCATGTGCTGCCCATACTTTTGATTCAGCATCTGAATCACTTGTTCAATCGTTTCTTTGTCGAGCATTCCTTCTTTGTCGAGTTTGGACATCAGCAAACTCACCGCGAGCATGCGCGCTTCTTTTTCGCTCAAGGATTTTTTGCGCTCTCCAGTCTCCGCATCGCGTCCTTCGTGCTGAGACATCCTTGGGCGGATTTTGAGTACGAAGGCGCGGTTGGTTTCCTCGCGACGATCCCCTACAAGGGCGGTTCCCACCGGAAGCGTCTTCAAAAAATGCGGGTGTTTGTATTTCATAGGAATAATAGTCGGCGTGCGCTTGGTAACCGCCTTGATGTCATCATCGAAAATGAGTTTGTGCGAAAGAATGATATCCAGCTGCGAAAGCACGCGCGTGTCGATGGCAGAAGGCTGCTGCGTGGCAAAAACGAGTGAACAACCGGGCCGGCGTCCCTGCTTCACGTATTCTACAATCGCCGTCGTGGCGGGGGTGGAGACGTTTCCCCCGGGTATAAGGGTGTGGGCCTCGTCAATGAACAGCCATGTGGGGGGAATTTCATTTTCCATTAGGCTCTCAACACTTTTTTCCATGGGTTCATTCGCCGCTTCTTTTCGCGTTTGAATTTTTCGCGCCGCGAGTAAGCGACGGGCGAGAATTCCGATAACTAATGCAGTAACAGTGTCATCCAAAAAACTGGTATCAATTACGGTGAGCTGGCCCGCTTTGGAAATTTCCGAAAGTGGGGTGCCGCGGTCGGAAAAAATTCCCCATCCTTTCGCCGCTTCAAAGCGCGAAACGAGGGCGCGCACACTGTCGGTCTTGTATCCCTTTTCTTTTGAATTCAATTCCGAATCATTTTCCAAGCACGAAATCAATTCGTTGAGCGTATACGTGTCCTTGCGTCCTTTCATGAGTTCCCCGCTCGTCGTCTTGTATCCTTTTTCTAATTTCTTCAATGCTTTTTCAAGTAAGAGCCCCGTCGGAGAAAATCGTTCAATCTTGAATGTCAAGCACCAATCTTCGCTCGTCAGTAAAGAAGGAGGAATGGAGAAAAGCGCATCATATGTTGAGCGCGGCGTTTCGCTCTTCATTCCTTCGGGAATGAACACGCGCATGTTTTCCAATCCCTGCGGCATCAAGTCATAATGGGGCAAATCCTTCACTTCTTTCTCCTCTTTATTGGGATATTTCATCGACCAAAATACTCCTACAGGATCAACGACAACCGTTCCCACGTTCGTGTTGTGCAACGAAAGCTCTTCTGCCAGCACTCCTAACAGATAGCTATTATGCACAATAATATCGTTGGCAACAAAATTATGATGAATTGGTACACTAATGTCATACACCTCTGTTGATTCATTTATTTCTATGACGTCAATAATTTCATCCCAAAAAATATCGGATTGTGCAAGAAGTTGAATTCCTCTATTTTCTTGAACTTGGGCAATTCGCAAAAGTTTTTCACGAGAAGGAGAATAAGTAACGCTGTGGGAAAGAGACTTCGGACTAGAATACCCTAGTGCTCTACCTGTTGCAGCCCAATTATTTACTTTAAATTGATCCCATATCTCCCGAGGTATTGTGTCCGTATTTGGATTTCGAACTAATCCAAGCATTTCATCAGCAGCAGTTTTAGCAATTTCTGCCTTTGTTCCAAAAAATCCAATTTGGGCGATGAATGTGAGTACATTTTCTCCATAAACGGTTAGTTCAAAAGTCAAAAATTCTTTTCCGTTCGTTGTGACTGTTTTGGAACGAAGTGTGGAAAGGACCCCAAACCGAAGCATTAGATGTTGCACTTGTCTAATCATTCTTTCAGATGATGACGAGTAACTGATGCACCAATTTTTCCCTCTATTAACACGATAAATGCTTCCATCGCAACTGAACATTCTGCTCATAAAATAAATAAGCTGCTCTTTTGGTAATTCAAAAATAAATGAAGGGATGAACTTTTCCACCGAAAGTTTCCCGTAAATTCCAAGCGAAATTAACCATTCCATAATAGGGCTTTTTAGTGCGCGAATAAACCCTTTATTAGTAAATTGTCCTTTATCATTTCGGACAACTGTAGAATAATCAATTTGTTTTTTTTGTTGACTTATCCGAAAGTCGCTGGGTTTACCGTGCTTAAGAATTTTGAGATTAGGATGGAATTCTTTTATACAATCAAAAAAATCATTTTGGATCACGAGATCTTCATTTGAAAATAAAACAAAATGGTTGGAAAGATGACCTTCTGCAAGTAAATATGCCATTAATTTTACTTCGCACTCTCGAACAGTTTTTGTACCTACTACTGGGAGAGTGCGCGGAGTTGCAATTCGATCATTTTCGCTTAATTCTTGTGCTGGCTTCCACCCTTGGACAGTTAGTAGAGGGTGTTCGGGCGTGAGCTTGATTTCTCTCCCGCTCCGTAATCGGATTTTAACTATTTTTTCAACCGTTCGCTTGTAAAACTCTTCATGTGAAAGAGATTGTATTTTGAGATTGTGATTCAGCCCAAGGACTTTTTCTGAAATATTTTCTAATTCTTGAATAGGAATAACCCGCCCGTCTTGCAGTGTGATAAGTGTGTCTCCCGTAAGACATTTTCCGCTTCCGCGCGAACCGCATGTGAATATGACATGTGGATTGAGCGAGTCCACAAACAGTTTGTGCCCGCGGAATCGTTCATCGTCTTGAACACGCCCCACATACAGTGCACCATCCATTCCTGATTTTTGCTGCACGCTTCGTTTTCGTCCGATGAATAATGCTTTCTTTTTGTCGTCTTCCAAAAGTTCAAGCCGCAGCACCGTGCTCGCATCTTCCAAACTATGTCCGCGTGACTTGAGGAGAATTTTTTCTTTAATATCGTCGCGAGAAATTCCCGCTTGTTCGCGTGCAGGGGTTCCTTCCACCGGTTCAATGTCGGGTCGCATACTCAATCCATCTTCGCCCGAATGAATTCCTTCTTCTTGTGTTCCATGTTCGAACATCAAATCTTCATCTTCCATGGGTTGCGCATCGTCTTCGTTTTCGTCATCGTGCTCTGAAACGGTGGAGATTTCTTCCTCTTTTATCGGGGTTCTCTTTTTTTGTGGGGGGGTTCCCGTCTCTTCCAAATCTTCCACTACCCCCTCATTTTCAATGTCTTCGTGCTCGTACGCGTCCTCTTCAGGATTGGCCTCATCGCTCGCCTCTTGCTTTCCGTCCATGATACTTTCAAACGGGTCCTTATGTCCTTTCATCGCGTGGATGCGGGGCTTCTTCCTGGGATTGGACATACTCTCAACGAGCCATTTTAGGCTTATAATCCTTTTCAACAACCAAGCCGAACCCCTGAAAGGTTGATGCATAAAAACACCGGATTGTTTGATTAGTCATGAAAAAGGCAAAAATGAAAAAGAACGGAAAATCCGTGCACGAAAAAGCGGTGCACGAAAACAAGCATCGCACGCATTCTCCTTTTTTTGTCCTTTGGGAGCTCATCACATTAGCGTGTGTTTTTTTCGTCGCGGAGGCTTTTTTCGGCCACCCCTACATTCACGTGGATGAACAGACGGAGCACTTGCTGGAGATTGCGGTAGAGGGAGCCGAAATTATTCTCATTGCGGAGGCCGCCCTTCTTCTTCTCGTGGCGCGAAATAAAATCCATTATGTGAAAAAAAATTGGTTGAGCATTCTCGCCGTAGCACCGGTGGGAGGCAGCTTCCGAATCATCACCATTCTCAAACTCGGCTGGCACGCGTTTGAAAAAACGCGCGTGGGGCATTTCTTCAAACACCCCATCATGTACACACGAAAATGGTTCAGAGTGAAGCTGGGATTGCCGGTTTAATTTTAGTTAAAAAAAATGAGTGAGATGTAAGATAACATTTACCCCACTATCCTAAATTTCCCTAGGGAATGAGGCCATGGACAAGGGGGGGAATCAAACGGCCTTTTAGAAAAAGGCCGGCGAAAACAAGCTGGAGTATTGCGGAGCAATACTCCTATACCGAGCGACCATATGGATAATTTGGGCATGGACAAGGGGGGGAATCAAACGGCCTTTTAGAAAAAGGCCGGCGAAAACAAGCTGGAGTATTGCGGAGCAATACTCCTATACCGAGCGACCATATGGATAATTTGGGCATGGACAAGGGGGGATTCGAACCCCCAGCCTCTCGCATGCGAAGCGAGTGCGCTACCGTTGCGCTACTTGCCCAAACTTTTTACCGAAAAAGTTTGATCAAAAAACGATTAAAATTCTCATCGCCTTTCGATCAACCTTTTCTCAAAAGGTTGAGATAGTAAGATTGGGTAGGGGATGTTTAAAAAAGGTTCAAAGAGACTTGGAATTTCAGTATCTTTATATAGGCTGGTAAACCACTCGATACATGAAACCGTTTATTCGTGTCTTTTTTTTGTTAATCGTGCTAGTTACCCTGGGAAGCTTTTCGTGGGCCTGCTCCTGCGCGGCTTCTTCTGTGGAGGGTAAACTTCAGAATTCCGACTTGGTTTTCCATGGTTCGGTGGATTCAAAAGTTGTTAATGGAAACCTAATGGAAAATGTTTTTTCGGTGCAGACCGCTTACAAAGGAGAACTGGGTGATTTTGTTTCAATTTTTACCGCATCTTCTCCCGTAGGAAGTTTATGCGGAATTGGCTTCGAAACGGGATATGATTATTTGATTTATGCCCGCGTGGTGGATGGAAAATATACTGCAAGCCTTTGCAGTGGGATACAATCTGGCGAAGCGATTGGAACGGAAACAGCACAATTGTCCGAGATAGTCTTTCCCACTTCTAAAGGAAATTATTATACGTACGCCTCGTGCACCGAGATCGAAACAGGAAAAACGGTTTATCATGTTCAGCGCATCGATGACACGGTTTTGGATCGCTACTTTTCTACGGATGGAGCGTATCCTTTAGGACAATTGTTAAATGTCGAGAACTGCCAATCCGTCACACGCAAAGCGTATGAGAGTGCTCTTGCAGGGGAATCCAGCCAACCTTCCTATACGCGGCCGACAGAGATTATTCCTGCTGAAAACCCCCTGCCTGCTCCCACACCAACCATAGATAATCTCCTCATTCCAGTGGAAAATCCCACGAATCCGAACGAGGAGAACATCATTGACTCTCCCGCTCAACCAGAACCAACTAATACTGTGGACAACCCCCTTGCCGAACCTAAAAATGAATCCAATCCAATAGCCCCTGAAAAACCAGTTGAATCGGTGAAAAGTAATCCCATTTCCACCTTTTTTGTTAGTATTTGGAATTCGATTCGAGCAATGTTTCGCATTTAGCCTTCTGATGCGATGTACAGATTATCTAACTTTAGTTTCTATTCGCGCATCTTGACCTGCTGGATTGAAGACTTGAAGATATAGTAGTGGTGAAGTAACAATCTGAATACAATCAATGGTAGTACATTTAGCAGTATATATTTCGTCGTTAAAATTGGGGAAAGGGCCCACTTGAACAGCATAGAAGAAGACTGGAATTCTTCCATAGGATAATACGCCGGAAGATCCACTGATATGGTTGTTTGGATTCGAAATATTTACTGTATTCACTGTTCTAGTACTGCAGTCATAGGTTGTGCATTTAATTAGTTTGAATTTAACACCTGCGCCAGTAATTGGATCGGGCTCAAGAACGGATATGATGGGCAAATTATCTGATGGAATAACTATCTGTGGGCGCTGAGATTTTTCTGTAAAATTCACAATAGTAGTGTTTCCGGAACAATCAATTGAAGAACATCGAATCATCGAGATTGCGGAAACGGAATTGCGACGGTAAATAATTACAGGATACCCATCAGTATCGATTGCTATTTGGGGTTCGGTAATGAAAGTTGGGGTGCTTAATGTTACAGTATGTCTCAACGTGCAATCGATATTATCACATTTTATCAGCTTATCTTGCACCAGTGGACTGCTTGTTCTGTATAAAATAATAGGCAATCCATCCGAAGCTAATTCCACTTCAACTCGATATTGCACAGTTGTTCCCAACGGTAATAGCGGAATAGAACTATTATTAGAGGTGCAATCAGCATTCCCACAGCGAATGTAAAAAATTGAATCGAGCCCCGCAACAGGTCCATCAATTATAGGGTAAACAATAATTGGTCTGTTATCAGATGGAACAACCATATTTACTTTCCAAGTAGCATATGAGATACTGTAATTATTATGAGATGCGACCAATGTATGCGTGCGCTGCGAACATGCTGGGTCAGCACACTTTACTACGTAAACTTTATCATACGGTGGTTCAAGGGAGGCAGCAGCAAAAACGGGAAGATTGTCCGGGGCCACACCAAATGATGTGTGTTGATATCCGCGGTATGTTCCACTTTCTATGAAGGGGGAATTAGTTTGAAAACAGTCCCCACTTTTGCAGCGGAAACCAATAATCCTTCCGGGAACACCCACAGGTTGATTAGTGTACGCTATTATAGGATCGTAACAGTCGACAGGGCATACCTGACTGTTTTCATTTGCGGAACATGTTCCATCTCCACATATAGAAACAGGCAAGGGACTCGGAAGCGCTGGTGGGCGGGGTGGTGTATTAGTAATTGCAAGATTGGCTAAAGAAGAATTGGACGATAAACTGACGGACGGCCCTACAACTAATCCGCCTGAAATATTTTCAGCAAACACGCTCGCGACCACAAACACGCCCACGAGAACAATGACTGCTTGAATTTTTTTGGAAGAATCCATGTCCAAAAAAGTATTTCGGCCTTTATTAAATGAGGAGAATTTCTGATTCAGCGCGGGAAAACTCATAGTTGGTCAGATAATCTTCTTTCCGTCTTTATCAAAAAGATGAATCACATTCACCGGGCACGAGTCCGCGGCTTCTTTGTTGTTGTTATACAAGGGTTGGTCGATTTCGCGTTCCTCTAACACGGTCGCGTCTCCTTCTTTCGTATGTTTAGAGTCTTTCAAGTCTGATTTTCCATCCACGGGGGACATTTCCCAATAGTCGGGGGCCACGGCTGCGCAAGCACCGCAACCGATGCAGTTGGGTCGGTCGTGTTGGATCTTGAAATCAGCCATGTTGGGAGACACCTCTAAAGGTTCAATAAAACAAAAGGGGTGAAGAATCATTTTAAAGGTTTAGGGACAAACGACCCATTATACAACGACAAAAGACGACAAAAAGAGCCAACTATTCACAATTTAATTAAAACTAGTGAATCAATAGAATGTGGTGTATTATCCTATTACTCCCGGTCTTTTGGGCTATTCTGGCCTCCTCGAGTTATTGGTGGTTATATTTTACTTCCATATTTTTTTCCCTAAATTTGCAGTTGGACGTGTGGTCAAATATGCAATTGGTTTGTTCATTTTTCTCTCTTTCTTTTACTGGTTGGGAGACGATGTGGGTGCTCGCCTCTTAGAAACAATTTGGGCGTTTGTGTTCTGATATGGCTGTAGAGGCACTCATTGATCCGTTGCTGCAAGTCCTGCGCGTTCTATTTTTGCCACTCGTTGGGATATTTATTTTGAACGAAAAAACGGCTGAAAAAAGAGTGGAAGCACTTATTATTTTAGTGGTTCTCTTTCTCTTAGGAACTCTCGCAACGGGGGGGCATTATGATTTATTCGACAACACGCCGTGGACCGTTCAATTCACCCTTATTATTTCTATGATTTATTTTTTGATTATTCAGTTTCCATCCTCCATCGACACACGCGTCTTATGGGGAATTATAATCCTGTATTTTGTGTTTCTCTCTGAAAATATTTTTTGGTCCAACCTATTGAGTGGAACGCTTTACTTCATTTTTTGGGCAGGGTTTGCTATTTCAATGGTTAAAGTCGTAAAGGGTTGGATTACGACCCCCGCCGCCTGACGCAATGTCCAAAAAGATAACTATCCCCCAATACCGAAAATGACCTGTTTTATTCGGCCAATGATGAAAGTCTAGCTTTGAGCCCCTCAAAAACCATTCTTTTTTTTTCCGTTGATAAAGTAAATAGTTTCTTTTGAACAAGCGGAGAAATGAGAGTAAATAAATAATTGAGTTTAATGACACCATCTCGATGGGCACCTTCTTTTTGAGTAATTGGAATTCCTTTCATAGCCGGATTGCTGGTTATTCCAGCAGCAACGATATTACCTAACTCCTCAAATAATACTACCGCTGGACGAATTTTGACACCAGTTTGGTCCACAAATTGCACCGGTGCTAGAATGACATCTCCCGGCCTAAGCATTTTCCCACTCCTCGTCGTATTTATTATCCCAAAGCGCTTTCATGGCTGGTTGCTGAACCGCGTGCAGATAGGCATCATACTCTCGCGCTTTCTTAGTTTGTTTATAGGTTTGAATCATTTTTTCCAACAGCTCAATATAAGTTTGACGAGGATAGTCCTTAACGGAAAGCAAATCTCGGACTAGTTTTTTGGATACTTGAATAGTGGTAATATCGGACATATATAGTCAATATATAGTGTACAATATATAATTCTATTCTTGGCAAACCGCCGATATATTCATCCGCCAAATGAAACAGCAATGTTGATTCGGCGTAAAAGCAGCGTTTTAAGCTTTGCTAAGCAAATAGGCTTTAGGCACCCGGGAAAGGCTGCCAAACTAGCAAAATTTAGCCCCGTCGTCTAGCCCGGTCAAGGACATTTGGTTCTGAGCCAAAGAACGGGCGTTCGAATCGCCCCGGGGCTATCAATGAATGATTCATTTGAAAGAATAATTCCAACCGCTTGGTTGGTCGCCTATCGGCGCACTGCTGCGGATATTCCTTTTTCTACCGAAATTTTGCTGAATTGGATAAATTAAGAAATGAATATTTTGTTGAAATCACCAGTGATATATTAGGTTTTTGGGTGCTGGCTCCTCAGCTCGAGGCCCGACACAAAATAATCGATAAACTCATCAGAGAGAATTCGACTAATCAAATTCTTGAAATAGCTGCGGGTTTTTCTGCCAGAGGATTAATCATGACTCAAAATCCATCGCTTAAATATGTTGAATTCGACCTTCCTACTGTCATAGAACACAAAACAAAGATAATTGAAACAATAATTGAAAAAAGCAAATTAGATAGACGACATAATCTCTTTTTTGAAAAAGGAAACGCATTAGACTCAACTGAAATTAACAATGCAGCCAGGCATTTCGATCCAAAACCAATTACCATCATAAACGAGGGTTTTATGCGCTATTTAAGTTTTGATGAAAAAACCATATTTGCCAAAAATGTTCACTACTTGCTTCAAAAATTTGGAGGCCAGTGGATAACATCGGATATTACTCTCAAAAAGATGCTCGATAAAGTAAATGAAGCAACACATGGACACCATCAAAAGGTTGCGAAAATTACGGGGATTGATGTTGATAAAAATCGCTTTGAAAATGAAGAAGATGCCAAAAAGTTTTTCGCTAATCTCGGTTTTTCAATCGAAAGACATTCGTTTATGGAAGTATGGGATGAGCTGGTTTCGCCTAAAAATGTCGGGGTTTCGGATAAGGATGCCAGAAATCTAATTGAAAACGCGGTCGTATATATAATGCGAATCAACGATTAATGTATATGTTCCTCGTCCTTCGGGGCTATCAAACAAAAAGGGCAGGATAGATATGAGCGAAAAATTTCCTCCAATCATCAAAGAAGTAATTTTACAGTAAATATTCAGCTACCCGACGAAAGCAAGTCCAGCGCGTCATCCACGCTTCCGGAAGAAGACACGGCGCTCCGGCTGGCGCTGGCCAATTCTTCTCCGGCTTGCGCGTCATTTTCAACGACTACATTGCTCAAAGCGGTTCCGCTTCCAGTGGTTTGCCCCGCGTTTCCCAATCCCAAAATAGAAGATCCAGAAGTATGCGGCTGCGTGTAATACCACGCCGCAAATCCAATGAGTAACAGCACAGCGATTCCCCACTTGAACTTGATATCCGCCCGCTGGATGTTTGAAAACATGGGTTTTTTTTCGTTTGGCATATTTTTCACTTCCCTCCCAATGCACTAACTAAACCAAATAGCCCCGAGATGGGCGTGTAATAGGGTTGGATGGCATTTTTGGTGGCGAGCGGGCAGACCATCATAATTTCTCCTTTCGTTGAGAGTGTTTCTCTGCACCCCGGATACTTCGTGAAAGAATACATCGAGCCCGGACTTATTCTTCCGGACGCGGTGGCGGTTGTTTCAGTGGATGAAGATGTTTCTTCGCCCGCTCCTGCTGCTGTTGTTTCATCTTCCGTGAGTTCATCGAAAACAGTGGTGCATATTTTTTGCATGATTCCTGAGTCAAGCTCTCCTGTTTCATAATCGGGATGCACGCATGACATCGTTTGGGTTTCTCCATTGGATTTCTTTTCAATCGTAAACGCGCACCCATCCTCATTCAACGCGTCAATCCGCGCTCCGTAGCCCGCCCCAATAGTGGAGAAGCGCACGCTTGTTCCCACCGAACAGTTTTGAATCCCTTTTCGAAAGCATTCAAAATCTCCGTCGGAGCAGAAAGAATTGTTCTCACCCGCACTCAGCATGAGATTGAGTGCGTTGTTCAGAGTCGCTTTGAACCCCACCAATTGCGTGGCGATGCCGGCGGCTGTTGAAGCGGGAAGCCCTTCGTTGGTATGATCCTCGATTAAAGTGATGATGTCTTTCAATTCCGCAAGCACGGACTCCAATTGTTTGGATGCCGCTCGCAGTTCATTCGCACGCAGGGGTCTTTTCTCCAAGTAATAATCGGCCAGCGCCCCCGTTCGAGTACGGGTTTCTTCTATTTCATTCTGCAGTCCCGTTAATTTTTCGAGGAACCGTTTCATCTGCGCGGGGGTAATGTCATCCCGCACAACAACCACTTTTTCGCCTTCATTTGTTTGCGTACAGTAGCTGAAGGTAATGCACCCCTCTTCATTCGTCAGCGCGGTCATTTTTCCATTGTCTTGGGCGCACTTCGATACTGCTTCGGTTGGAACCTCTTTCAAACACGAATTTGTGTTTCCTGCTCCAGCACATGCCAGCACGCCGCACCCTTGTGCATCAAATCCTTCCACCAGCTTCCCGGTACAGCTCTCACTGAGTCTTTTCTGCTCCTCCGCACTGGGTTTGGGGCACACATATTTTCTCTCGTCCTCTTTCTCCGCACACTGGACGCGCGGACACGCATTCTCTTTGACTAAGCGGGCTTCCAATCCCTGTCCTTCACAGGCGTCGACGAACGTCAAAAGGGCTTGGGGGTTGGGACAATCGTAGGTGGGCTTGTCCAGCAGCGACACCGCGGCATCGGGGGTGGTGGAGATTCCCCCGCTCAAGTCGCATGTGACGTAGGGGCAGTTGTTATAGCTCACGCGCAGCGCCCTCCCTCCATACGATAAACATGCGCTCTCGGCGGATGAGTCAATGGGTGGGCACGATGCATTTTGTTTCTGGCACGAATACGATGTGATTCCCGTCGCGGAATCTCGAACGGGAGAACAGTCTACTGGAGCTTGTTGAGCGTCCGTGAACGTGGGAGTTCCCGCCTCGATGTTCATGCACCCGTTGGCCAGCTGGACAATTTTGTAGGGGTTGTTGAGCACTTTCATTTTAGTGGCTATTTCTTCGATTGCAGTAGGGGAAGGGCAGATGGGAATTTCATAGTATTTAACCTGCGTCACCACTGCACAATCACTAAAACAGGAGGAAATTTCCCCCTCGTTGCATGTTCCATCGCCGCACTTTCCAGGCTTACAGTCGCTTGAACAGCTCGCGGAAGTTTCTCCCCATTCGCACACTTGGTTTCCGCACTGCGTCTGCGGCTTGCAGTCGCTGGGACATGCGTACGCGGACTCTCCCAAAAAGTAATCACACACTCCATTACCGCATTGCTTGGACGCGTCCACTTTACAATCGTTCGGGCACGAAACTAGTGTCTCTCCCGAGGAGGCGTCGCAGATGTTGTTTCCGCACAAGTTGATATTTTTACAATCTCCCGGACACGAATACGCGGACTCTCCACCCGTGCATATTTTGTCTCCGCAGGAATCATTGGTGGCGTAGGGGCAATACGAGGAGCAGTACCCGCTTCCCATGTTTGACGTCCCGCCATACCCTCCACTTCCCGAATACGATGAAGACGGAGGCGTGCACCATTTTGAATTCCCTTGGTTAGAACACGCATCAGCGGAATGGCACGCCCATGGTTTTTCAGGGCTGCACACTTCACACGTTTGAGTCGAGCACCATCCGGAGTTTTCGCTTCCGCACCAATTCGCCCCCGCTTGAGCCGTGCACTCATTTTTGGTGAAACAATTATAGGGCTTGTCAGGAGAACAGGTGGGCGTTTGATACGTGGACGAGGCGCACCACCCTCCATATCCGCTGGAAACCCACTTCCCCCCGCCAGCGGTTTCGCACAACGTTTTGGTGGTGCAGTTCCCTTGTTGAGTGGGGGAGCACACCGGACACGCTTGGGAAGTGCAGTAGTTTCCGCACCAATTCTTTCCCACGGTTTGGCAGGATTGGTCGGTGAAACAGTTCCATGGCTCCGTGGGGGTGCACGCTACTACCGGAGGCTGCCATCCGCAGTCACCGGGGCAGCTGTTCGCGGTCTCCGACGCACTGCACACGTGGTCGCCGCAAATCCCCTGATTGATGGGGGCGCTGCAGTCGTTGGGGCACGAATAATTAGTCTCTGCCCCCTCGCACACATTGTTTCCGCAGATGGCGATGGTGGAGCCGCAGGAGTTAGTGGTTTCCGTACAGAAAGAATTCGACCCATTGGGGCAAAATTTTCCTCCCACTCCATTGCATGTGCTTTCGTTGTAGCAATTCCATTTGGAACTCGATGTACACACGGGGCAGGACGACGAACAATAGCTTCCTCCGCCCGGAGAGGCGCACCAGCTTCCACCGTGCCCGGTGCAATCAGACGAAGTGGCGCACGTGGGAAGCGTGGAGAAACTGCAGCTCGGACACGCGGTCACGTTGCACGTTCCATTACCACTCGTTCCGCTTAAGCACCAATTTCCTCCCGCGGTTTGGCACCCGTTTTGAGTCGAGCAGTTCCATTTTGAACTCGTGGTGCATCCATTGGCGCATGAATTAGTGGCGGTGCAGAAAGGGGAGCTGGTTCCATAACCTTCGGGAACGCACCACACATTTGAACTGACGGCCCGGCATGATGTTTCATTCGTGCACGCCCCCGGATTGGCCGAACTGCACGTGTTGGCGGCTTGGCAGTCGCCGGGGCATGAAGTCGTGGTTTCGCCTCCATTGCAAATGGCATCCCCGCAATATGTTCCCGTTCCCCCGCTGCAGGTGGAATTGAAAGAAGTGCAATACGCCATCGCTCCCGTCCCTCCGCTGGTGGGAGCGGGGCACCATTTTCCTCCCGTGGAAGTGCATGCGGTTTGAGTGTAGCAGGAACCATAATTTGAAGCGCTGCATACTGGACATGCGGAGGTGGAGCACCACGAAGTGGTCGAACCGTTGGCACTCGGAGAAGTGCAGTAATTTCCCCCGTTTTGCGTACACCCTGCTTGGTCGCACGCCCATAATGTACTGCTCGAACACGTTTGGCACTGCCCGGTTTGACAGTAGCCGCTTCCCCCGCCGTATGAACAAAAGTTCCCTCCGGCTGCAGAGCACGATGACGCATCGTAACAATTCTGCACTTGCCCGGGTCCGCAGACGGGGCATGAAGACGAAGAGCACCACCCGCTTCCACTGCCTCCCGAACTTGCGCACCAATTGGCTCCAATCCCCGTGCACGCAGATTGAGTAGAACAATAACTGGGCATGTAAAATGAACACGTGTTCGTGCTTCCGGAGCCGCAATCGGAGGGGCATGAGGATTGCGTTTCACCCCCCTCGCATATGTTATTGCCGCAATTAAAGTATCCCCCAGAAGAACATGCAGAGGAAGAAGTTGCGCAATATTGCCCTTGGGAAGTGGTACACCAATAGGCCCCCACGCCTTGGCACGCCGAGGTAGAAGAACAGTGCTGGGGCGTACTGGCCGTGCAATCGAACCCACCGCTTCCCGGACATGTGGATCCGGCCGCCATACAGTACGTGTTGCACCACACACCATTCACTCCCGTGCAGGCGCTCTGCGAATAACAATTCCAATAACTTGAACTCGAACACGTCGATCCGCCCGTGGGGTTACACACGTAACCTGCAGGGTTGCAGTAATCATTGCACCAGATTCCACCATTGGGAGCGCATGTGGCGCTGGAGCAGTTCCAGAGTGAAGTAGACGAGCACGTTCCGCTTCCGCCGCCCGTGCATGCGGAGGATGAACTTGAACAAAACGGACTCCCGCTCGTCGTACACCAATACGCTCCTGCACCCGTACAGGAGGGGGAGTCGTAACAATTCCAATAGTTGGATGAACTGCACGTGCTTCCGACCCCGCCGCTGCAGCTCGAGGATGACGGATAACAATAATTATTGCAGTAATACCCCCCCGCACTTGAACAGGAGGAAGAATCATAGCAGTTGGATAGTTGAGAGGAATTGCAGACTGGACACGATGACGAAGAACACCATCCGCCTTGTCCGCCCCCCGAACGCGTGCGCCCGTTGGCGCCGGCGCCCGGCCGGGGGGAGGGGGCGGGGGAGGATGCTAA
>CAYIIU010000030.1:0-17017 GCA_964363635.1 uncultured archaeon | reverse complement strand
GGATAGCAACCCCAAAATACCACTCAAATCAGATAATCATGCAACACAGCAATTAAAACCAACCAAAAAACTTGAAAAGCTAAATCAAAAAGAAGAATTATGGATTGATAAACTATTTTTTGAAAATCTTTTCGAGAAACACCGAAACACCAATAAAATAATCATTATTGACACGCACTCTACTTTTCCTCATTCAAAAATCAAACAAAATTTTATGCGACTCATACCAAGTGCATCTGTCAAGGGAATTCACAAAACAATATTGTTGAAACCAGAACCTGAACTCGCATTAAAACGACGAATTGAACGAGGGAGAGAACGGGATTCGAAAGATTTAAATGAAATTAAGCTGGAATATTTAGCGGAGGGAATAGAAACACGCTTCTTGGCAGCGAAGCATGGTATTCCGCTTTTGGTATTATCCAGCGACCAAGCAGTAAAGCAGCTGGCGCGAAAAGCGATGCGATTTATCAAAACCGCACCGGTGCAACGCGTGAAAGTAAGGCTAGCCCGAAATAAAAATCGCGGGCGAAGACGGTGATAAACTTTTGCAATACCCGCGACGCGTTCAGAACTCGCTCAAAATGAGGAGTGTTTCTGTTTGGTTTATTCCCTCAATGTTCCGCAAGCGGTCGAGGAGAAAATCATCCAATGCGCGGATGCTTTCCAAGTCTGCCTTCACCAAAATATCTGTTTTGCCGGTGACTATAGAAACGTGGTCCACGCCCGGAATGGATTTGATTTGTTTCGCCACTTCTTTTTGAGAAAACTTTTTGGTTTTAGTGTGGTCATAGTGTATTGTGACGAGAATGTAAACCGAAACGGGAAGACCAACTTTAATTTTGTCAACGACAATCGAATAACCTTTGATGACGCCCGCATCCTCCATCTGCTTGATTCGATTGTGAATAGTAGTGGGAGGAATTCCCGTCTTTCGCGAGAGCTGCTGCACGGTCAGTTTGCTGTTGGATTTGAGGAGGGTGAGAATCTCCAAATCCTTACTATCAATATCAAGAGGCATATGGAATATTATTCCATAATTAGAGTTTATAATGGTATTTTTAGTAAAATAATCCAATTTATTTGGAAACATATTTTATTGAACGGAAGCCCCAAGTAGTCCATGTGTGGAATTATTGGACTCCTGGAAATAGGCAAATTGACGCCAGCGCTCCGCGAAAGAGCGATTAGCATGGCTTCTACTATCCGCCACCGCGGACCGGATTGGAGCGGAATATACGCAGATGACTCGGCGATACTGGCCCATGAACGGTTGTCCATCGTGGATGTAGAAGGAGGGTCGCAGCCGCTCGTTGATTCGACAACGAAACGTGTGCTGGTGGCCAACGGAGAAATATACAACTATACTGATTTGCGCCAGCAGCTTACCAAAGAACACGCGTGGAAAACAAAATCAGACTGTGAAGTGCTCTTGTATTTGTACGAGGAGTTTGGTCCTGCGTTTCTCCAGAAAGTCAACGGAATATTTTCATTCATTATTCATGACCCGGCGCACGATGATTATTTGATTGCGCGCGACCACATGGGGGTTTGTCCGCTTTACATCGGGTGGGGAGCGGATGGAATGGTCCATGTTGCGAGCGAAATGAAAGCCCTCACGAAAACGTGCGAACGAATCATGGAGTTTCCACCCGGAAGTTATTACCGCGGAACGGAAAAGAAATTTGTGCGATGGTACACTCCTGAATGGGCGGAAATAATTCCTCAAAAAACTCCTTCGCCGGGAGAATTGCGAATGGCATTAGTGGGTGCGGTGGAGCGCCAGCTCATGGGAGACGTTCCATATGGAGTGCTTTTATCAGGAGGATTAGATTCTTCTCTTATTGCGGCGATTGCATCAATCTTTTCACGCGAAAAAGGACAGGCGCTTCATTCATTCTCTATTGGACTGAAAGATTCGCCCGATTTATCATTCGCGCGCAAAACGGCAGCATTTCTGCACACAATACCCCATGAAGTCACGTTCACCGTTCAAGAAGGATTGGATGCGCTGCGCAGTGTGATATACCAAATTGAAACATTTGATGTTACGACTATTCGCGCATCCACCCCCATGTATTTACTCGCGCGAAAAATCCGTTCGAGCGGGATAAAAATGATTCTATCAGGGGAAGGAGCGGATGAAATTTTTGGAGGATACCTATATTTTCACATGGCACCGGACGCGAAAGAATTCCACCATGAAACCGTGCGAAAACTTTTCATGCTGAGTAAATATGACTGCTTGCGCGCCAACAAATCAATGGCCGCGTGGGGAGTTGAATTGCGCGTGCCATTTTTGGACAGGGACTTTTTAGATGTAGCCATGGGAATCGACCCCGCGCTCAAGCTTTGCCCCGGAAAAAAAATGGAAAAATCTATTCTACAAGAATCGTTTGCGGGATACATTCCAGATGAAGTATTGTGGAGGCAAAAAGAACAATTCTCTGACGGAGTGGGGTATGGTTGGATTGATTACTTGAAAAAATACGCTGAAGAAACCATTTCAGATGAAATGATGCAAGAAGCGGAGAAAACATTCCCAGTTGGCACGCCATCCACGAAGGAAGCGTATCTGTATCGTGCTATTTTTGAAGAACTTTACCCCCATCCCTCAGCAGCGGCTACCGTTCCCGTGGGGCCGACGATTGCGTGTTCGACTCCAGCAGCAATGACTTGGAGCAAAGAGTTTCAACGTTTTCAAGACCCATCCGGGCGCTCGGTGAAAAGTATACACGAATCGACGATGGGATAATAATAATTAAAAAAAAAGAACTATTTCGCGTGCTCGTCTAACCAATCCAACACATTTTTTGAAAGCGATGCGTTGCGAATAAGCATATCCGTTCCGTGACCGGCGTTTTCCAACAGCAAGAGTTTCTTGTCCGCAAGGGGAGAAACATCAAAAATGTGCTGGGAAGATTCGACAGAATATTGGTCTTCTTTGCTCGCGATAACAAACAGCGCGACGCCATTTTCTTCCGCGGAAGAATTCGTGTCAATCCCTTTGAAATTTTCTCCCGGAGAAAGCAAAACGAGACCGGACGCACCGGAATCGAGCACGCCATAATTCAACGCGGAATTGGCTCCGATGGACGCGCCCACTACTAAAATAGAATCAGCACTCAAGAATTGGCGCGCGGATAAAACATCTCCGGCGATTTTGCGAAAATCACTCTCAACAAACGAGGAAAAAGAAATGCGCGAGTTATTTTTCATGGTTGATTCGCCAAAGCCGCGGACATCGAATGAAAGAACAGTATATCCGCGTTTGAATGCTTCCTGCGCGAACGCATCATACGTGTGCCGGTCGCGCGCGAATTGATGGACTAAAACAAGGGGAGGTTTTTGCGTCGTTTTCGTTTCCCAGAGCGTTCCCACTAATGCAATTCCGTCGGTGGTTTGAAAAGAAACTGTTTTTCCAGACATGGGATCATCATCCAAAATAGTTTTACTCGCACTTGGAGCCACGCAACCCGAAAATAAAAGGAGAAGGGATGCAGAAATGAAAAAAACAAGCAAAATGGATTTCATTTTTTCACCATCAGTGCATGAGCACCGGAATGTGCTTTTCTAAAACCGTATTCATCCCAATCATTCCGCCCGCGAGGTTTTGCGCGTGAATAAAACCCATTTCGCGCAGCGCGTGCGTAACCGAACGCGAACGGCTGCCAGTGCGGCAAACTATAATCATCTTTTGGTCCTTGGAAAAACGTGAAAATTCTTCCCCTGTTAACGAGGACATGGGCAAGTGTTGAATTCCCGGCAAATGACCATAGTCCCATTCGTGCTCTTCACGAACGTCCACCCACACGTATGCGGGGTTGTGCAGCGCAGGAAGGGCATCCTTGGGATGAATTTCAAAAGGGGTGTCCATATACTACCACCCCGCCACCTGCATAAAAATGAACGGGCAAAACAGGGTTATAAACGGGCAAAAAGTAAGGAGAATATGGCCACCCTCGCACCACGAGAAAAGCGCAAAGCCACATGGAAAAATGTCCGACCCATTTTGAAAAAGATTTACCCCTCGCCCAAAATTGGACTGAAAGGGTGGAGCAACCCCATGGAACTGGCCATTTCAACGATACTCTCGGCGCAATGCACGGATGCGCGCGTGAATATTGTGACGCAATCACTTTTCAAAAAATACAAAACGCCACAAGATTATTTGCGTGTTAAACCCGCGGAATTAGAAAAGGATATTCATTCGACGGGGTTTTACAAAAACAAAACCAAAAACATTCGGGGGTTTTGCCACAAACTCATTCACCATTTTAATGGAAAAGTCCCGGATACCATGGAAGAATTGATTACCATGCCGGGCGTGGGGCGCAAAACGGCCAACATCGTTTTGGCCAACGCATTTGGAAAGAATGAAGGAATCGCTGTGGACACGCACGTGTTCCGCGTTTCGCACAGGCTGGGACTTACGAGCGGAAAAAATCCCGTGCAAAGTGAAAAAGAATTAATGGAACTCGTTGCGCGGAAAGAATGGGACTCGTTCACGAACTACTTGATTTGGCACGGTCGAAAAGTGTGCGTGGCGCAGAAGCCGCGCTGTTCGACGTGTCCACTGTTGAAACATTGCCCGCAGATTGGAGTGAAAAGGAGAGCATAAGCAAATGAGTGAAAGACGCCGGCAACGAAGAATAGAAAGACGCCAAGCACGTGAACCCGAACACGCCTCTGAAAACATTCTCACACGACGCGAACGCATGAAGCGATGGTTTCGAACATTGAATTGGAAACGCAAGTTACTTCTAGGAGTGGCAGCAGCGGGAGCACTTTACGTTGGCGGTCGGCATATTCTACCGCACCTATTCGAACGAGAAGTTAGAAATCCTATTAGCTTCATTGCACACGAAAAATATTCGGATGGGGTGTTTGCGGCAAAGGATATTGAATCTTTTCACGCCAAACATCCCATTGCGGTTATTGCGTTAGAGAATATGCACGCGACCGCGGAGCAAAACAGGAGATTTATGAACAGTATAGAAGAGAAAAGGAGAATATTTGAAACATGGAGGCAAAATAATCCCATACCTGAAGAACAATTGAAATACGCAAATATTCTCGTTCGAAAAGGATTGTCTGGAGAAGGAAGCATGGCACTCAGCCCCGTTTTAGCGGAATCACTTTTTCTACGAATCCCCATTCGATCGTTGGAAGAAATTTCTCCTCTCCACGAGCGACAAATGGACGCCATGTCTGCGCAAATGAATCGCTCGTATAGAAACTCCGTCAACACCAAAACATTAGAAGAAGGGCGAAAATACATGGTCCAGGCACTCACCATTTCTGATGAATATTTAATTCGGCGAAATACTGAAATGGCAGAGGAGTATCAAAAAATTCGAGCGGAATCCAGCGGAAAAGGGGCTGTTTATTTAGTGGCGGGGGCCCAGCACTACGACGTAGCCAATCTCACGAAAACAAGCGCCCGAAAAAACATTGACCCTGAAAACATCTATGCTGAGGTTGATTTTGAAACCAACGATAAACTTCCCATGGAAATTCGCTCCAAACGAGAAATTGTTATGCAAAGCATGGCAGCCTATCACGCGCAGTTTGGCAATGTTTCACAGGTCCCATTGTTCAAACGTGCTATGAAGCGTGCCTCCCAACTTTCAGAAAAAGATTATGAAATACTCTCGCAAAAAATTGGGCAATATCCAGCCTCGCGACGTGGGTTATTACTTGCTAATGAACTTGGGAAAGAATAGCAAATAACTTAATGGGGGAGGTGTTTATTCAATTCTTGTGCATACAAACGCAACACTTCGGGCATGAACAATCCATGGGTGCGAGCGAATTGCGCAATGGCTTCAGGGTTTCGTGGAAGCAGAACAAATCCAGTGGGGGCAAACGCATCCTTTTTGGCACGGCTCGCATCAATATTGGCCTGAACATGTCTAGCAGCCTCGTGTTCGTCGACGAGCGCACGCTGAATCACCACCGGATTATAATTGGCCAATCTGTCGAGTCGTTGAAGAGTGAAAAAAACTTCTTCATTCGTTGGTTTGAACCCCGGACCCACCACGCGTAATTTTTCAACAGGAATTCCTGTTTCTTTAGCGATGCGCGCGTTGACTGCAGTCAATGCACTGGCACCGGGTTTCATTTCTCGAACTAAACCCGCAGGAAAATCATGCACGTTTGCTTCAATCGGAACCGTGGGCGGACGTTTCATGATGAGAATGTGCGTGGGGTTTCCGTGACCATCGTTTCCAACTTCCAAAATACAATTTACGCCAAAATTGAAAACAGACTGTGCGTGCGCACGGCGATAGGCAGATTCATTCGCGGGGTTTCGATACCCTCCTTTTTGTTTTCCCACGCGCACGGTTTTTTTTCCGTGAACGGTTTGCATGTAATCAAAAAATTTTCCCGGTTGAAAAGGAACATTCACCGTTGGAACGGCTGATTCGTTCCCATTCACGCGTTGGCGCGGAATGTGCCCCACACGCACGAGTGAACCATTAGTCATTTTGGAACCGCGCTCCACGTATGCCCTTCGCATCTTTCCCCAAATACGTTTTCCACCCTTAGGAAGGCGTGGTTTTCCTAAATTTTCACGCACAAAATTCAATTTGACCCAATGCGCAATAAGCCCGCGTGAACCGGATTTGATGTCGTGAACCTGCTCCTTCAATCGATTACCGCGATAGACTTGGGAACGAGGAAAAGGATGGCCCATTTCTATCGAACGACGAGGAGATGACGCTTTCCGCTTAGGCATTTTCCATTCACGCGTTCAATCTTTATTAAGCAAAACGCTTGGTTCTAACCATGACCAACGCCCAAATTGCCCAAATTTTTTACGAAATGGCCGACTTGCTGGACATTTTGGGAGTGGAGTGGAAACCCATTGCGTTCCGCAAAGCCGCGCGGGTGATTGAGAGCGAACCGGAAGACATGGAGACGATTTACAAGAAGCGCGGAATCAAAGGCCTGCTTGAGCTGGACGGAGTGGGGGATGCGATTGCCAAAAAAATAGTACAATTCATCGAAAAAGGAAAAGTAGAGGAGCATGAAGAGCTGAAGAAGCAAATTCCGGATGGCGTGGAAGCGATGCTCAAAATTCCAGGATTGGGACCCAAAAAAGTGGCACGGCTGTATAAGGGATTGAAAATTGATTCGCTTGAAAAATTGGAAAAGCTCGCGAAAGCGGAAAAAATTAGAAAATTGAGCGGATTTGGAGAGAAGAGCGAAGAGGATATTCTCATGGGACTTGAACTCGTGAAGAAAGGAACCGAACGAAAACTGATGGGAATGATTTATCCGTATGCGCACCAAATCGCAGATGAAGTGCTAAAAATAAAAGGAGTCGAAAAAGTGGAAGTCGCGGGAAGCTTGAGAAGAATGCGCGAAACCGTGAAAGACATGGACATGCTCGTATTCACGCGCACGCCCGAGAGTGTGGCAAAGGCCGTGCAAAAATTGAGCGAAGTGGAAAAAGTGGAGCGCGCGGGCGACACACTCGTTTCGGTGCGGTTGAAGAATGGTATTAGCGCGGATATCCGGATGCTCGCGCCCGAATTGTACGGCTCGGGATTAGTTCACTTCACGGGAAGCAAGGAGCATGGCATCGCTTTGAGAAATCGGGCCATCAAAATGGGGATGAAATTCTCGGAATATGGTTTGGTGAAGGGGAAGAAGATAGTAGCGAGCAAAACCGAGAAGGATGTGTATGCTGCATTAGGATTGCAAGAGGTTCCCCCGGAAATGCGCGAAAATAAAGGGGAAATAGAACTTGCGGAAAAGAAAAAGTTGCCCGCGCTGGTGGGATATGATGATATTCGAGGGGATTTGCACACGCACACCAGCTGGAGTGATGGGGCGCACACCACGGAACAGATGCTCGCGCGCGCGGTGGAGTTAGGGTATGAGTATTATGCGATCACGGACCATTCGAAAAGCGATTATGTGGCGAATGGACTGGATGAAAAAAGGTTGATGCAGCATTTAACGGAAATGGATAAATTACAAAAAAAATACCCGCAAATTCGGCTGTTGAAAGGAAGCGAAGTCGCCATTCTCGCGGATGGAAAATTGGATTATTCGGACAAAATACTAAAAGAATTGGACATCGTCATTGGATCCATCCATTCCGGATTCAAAAACGAAGAAAAAAAAATGACCAGCCGTTTAACGTGCGCGCTGGAAAATGAATTCCTGCATTTTATCGCCCATCCGACAGGACGACTCATTAACCAGCGCAATCCGTACGCGCTAAACGTGGAAAAAATACTCGATGCGGCGAAAGCGAATGGAAAAGCCTTTGAAATTAATGCATTTCCCTCGCGATTGGACTTTGGGGAGCAGCCAATTAAGATGTGCGTGGAGAGGAAGATTGATTTGGTGATCAACACCGATGCGCATTCGATCCAAAACCTCGATTTTATGAAATTTGGAATTGGACAAGCTCGACGAGGGTGGGCAACTAAGGAAAATATTCTAAACACCCTTCCGTGGAATAAATTTGCCAAAAAAATTCCACGCTGAACCAAAAATATTCCAATTAAAATTTTATTTAAGGAAAAATTTTCCTAAGTGGAGCGCAGAATAAGATAATTTACAACAAAACAATATGTAGCACGCCCAAAAAAGAACCTTTATAACCGCATTCAAGAGGTAATGAGTCCCATTCCAATAATCATTTTGAAACAAACTCCCAGGTGAAAAAAAAAGTATGTTATCCGCCCCCACCATACAAGTATTCCATGAAAATTTACGCACATTATGCGATGAACTTCAGCAAACGCTCCGAGCCAGCGACCACCCCGCACTCGACCGAAAAGTGGATTTAGCGGTACAGGCGCTGGAAGAACTTCTTTTCGCGCAACGCTTCACGCTGGCGCAGGAAAAGACACTCCTCAAAATTGACACGATTGCAGAAAATATGGCGCTCACGCAGGAAGCATATGCGTATTATGAAAATGATGTGGCCAAAACCATTGCGCAGAGCATCATTGAACAAAAAGAACACACACTTATTTTCAATCACCGAAATATGAAACGAAAATACTATCAAGCCGCCCGCGAGGCGCACTTTACGAACATGAAGGCGCACACGCGCGTGTTGGCCATTGGAAATGGCCCCCTGCCTCTTTCGCCTATTGTATATTCCATCAAAACGGGAGCCAAAGTGACGATGGTGGAAAGCACGCCCAAAGAACAAGAATTGGCCGAGCAGACCATTCATGCACTCGGATTGCAGAAAAAAATCAATTTTATTACCAGCCAAAAAATAACGGAACAGGCGTCAAAGGCAGACGTGATTCTGCTGTCGGAATGCATCTCCAACAAGCGGAAAATATTGAAAGAACTTTCATCCGTTGTGCGTCCGGGAACAGTCATGCTCTGCCGCACCACCCACGGATTGAAAGCCATGCTGCGCGAACACGTTTCACTCACACGGTTAACGGACTACACGAAGATTGGAATGATTCACCCGAGCAAAAATGGAATTGAAAGCACGGCGGTGCTGCTGCGGTAAAAAAAAGTAGAAAAAAATTATCTTATTCAAAAATCTCCTAATCTTTTTTGTTTGGGCGGCGAAGCGAAACCGCTCACACGGATTCCCGCCCGCCGCCAAAACGTTTCGGGGTTATCCAACAGCTGAATGAAAAGACTCTCCAATTCCTGCGAAAATTGCTCACGTGAAACGAGTGGAAAACTGAATGTTTTTGATTTAGAAAATTGCGACAAGGTGGAAGTGACGCCCACCACTCCTACTTGCGAGAAAAAAATTCCTTTTCCCACTGTTTCATTCCATAATTCTTCGGCGTGCGAATGCACCAGCGGGGAAATTTCACCCCACGAAGAAGCATCTTTCATCAGCGTCCAAATGCGCGAGTGCTGTTTGCGTTCACGCTCCGGCTGGAGGGGAGACTCGTCAATTCCACGCGACGAGGCAAACAACCATTGCCCTCTCGCCGAGCCGAAACGCTTGATGAGGTCGCTCATGCTTTGCAGACGCAAATCAAAAATGGTTCGGACGTTCAACGAAAGCAAATCAGCTTCGGTTTTGGGGCCCACTCCAATTAATTTAGAAACGGAAAGCGGATCGAGGAACGATTGAATGTCATCACGTTCAACGAGGGTAAAACCATTGGGCTTTTGAAAATCGGAAGCCATTTTTGAAACCAACTTGTTGGGAGCGAGCCCCACAGAACACGACAAACCAAATTCTTTTTTGATATCCGATTGAAACGCGCGCAATTTTTTTCCCGCTTCATCAAAGGTGGAGCATTTCTGGGTCAATTCAGCGTAGGCTTCATCGATGCTGGCAATTTCAACTACATCTGAAAAGGAAAACATCCGAGTGAAAATAGCCTCGGAAATATCCGCATACACGTCGTGGCGCACGGGAACAAAATGTGCGTTTGGAATGAGGGATTTGGCTTGAACAATGGGCATTCCAGCACGCACACCCAACGCGCGCGCATCGTAGGTCGCGGAAGAGACTACACCCGCATCAGGGGTTCGGCCGGAGAACACGCACACGACAATGGGTTCGTTTTTCCATTCCGGATGAAAGGATTGTTCCACGCTGGCAAAAAAAGCATTCATGTCGACGTGAACAACGATACGCGGAGGCATGTATACGCTTACGGAACGAACGGTATTTTAAGCCAAAAAGACGTGAACGTTCATTCCAACACTGGAAGAGAGAGGCGATAATCCCATGGTCCACGAGCTCACCGACGCAACATTTCAAAGCGAAGTTATCGGCGGAAAAAAACCCTTTATTGTAGATTTTTGGGCCGCGTGGTGCGGACCGTGCAAAATGCTCGCGCCCATTTTGGAAGACTTGGAAAAGGATTACAAGGAAAAACTGCACTTTGCCAAGTTGAACATTGACACGTACGAAAGACTCGCACGCGAATACGAAATCATGAGCATCCCCTGCTTGGTTGTCTTTTCCAAAGGAAAAGAAGTGGACCGAATCATCGGCCTCGCACCCAAAGGCGAAGTGAAGAAACTCATTGACGCGGCGATGAAAAAAGTGTAAAGAGAATTACTTTTTACGTAACTTATTTTTCTTTTTTTTTTTTAGTATTTTTTTTCATAACAGTGTGATGTCCATTCAATGCGGGGTACGCATCCACTTTTTTCCTCCGAATACGTGAGGGAACAATTTTGATGCGGTGAACAAGAATTTTGGGAAACCATTTCGCTAGTTGAATCATTGAACGCCAAACCACACGCAGCGGGGGAATCTTTCCGGTGCGGTTGAACCAATAGATGACAATCGCAAGAAAGTAAAGAACGATAAACACGGCAATGAATCGCGCCCAAATGATGAAAGTGTCCACCAGATTAGGAGACCACGTGCCAATCATACGCTCAACAACCTCTTTCCCAATATAAAACCCCATTTGAAACATGTCCGATTGAACGTCAGCCCAATGGAACGCTCAACCAAGAGCCGATGAGATAACCAATGAGCGCGGCGCCCGTTCCAATGAGCGCGAGTTCCAAACCCGAACGCCACCACACGACTTTGGTGTAACGGCCTTTTACGGCGCCCGCGATGAACAACACCAATAGGGAAAAAGGCACCGTGATGAGATTCGCCTGCGCGACGGACATTAAAAAGTACGGGATGATGGGAAACACTGCTCCAATGAGCGCGGCGATGGTGACGATAATGGCCGAATGCAAGGGCGTTTCAACCGGATTCTGCAGGTGCAGCTCTTCTTCCATCATGACATGCAGCCAGCGATCACGATTGGAAGTAAGCTTCGCCACGACCATCTCCAATTGCTTCCCGCGGAAACCCTTATGGAAATAAATCCGGCGCACTTCATCACGCTCCATTTTTGGAACATTCTCAATTTCTTTGAGTTCGCGCTTCTTTTCGCGCGCATAAAATTCGAGCGTGGCTTTGGAGGAGGTGTACGCCACGGCCCCCATGGAAATTCCCTCCGCGAACATCGCTGCAAGTCCGGCGACGATGACAATGCGCGAATCGCTGGTCGCGGCGGCAACGCCTAAGACGAGGCCGAGGACGTTCACGAGCCCGTCTTGCCCCCCGAGAATAAGATCGCGGAGCCATTCACCTTTTCCATTCTCTTCGAAATGAGGGGAGTGTTTGGCGGATTTACGCTTGGGCATGACGCAAGTACAAATAATGGGGACTATATAATTGACTTACTTTCGGCTGCGCGCGGCTTTTGTTTTACGCTCTCCCAAGTATTCGGTGGTATACCCCGGATTGTTGGAGGGGCGGTATTCATTCGGGTATTGAATGTCCGTCTTGACGTCGAATGAAACTTTTTTGAAATATTTGAAAATCTCATACGGATTCTCAATGTGTGAAAGCATGTTGGGACGCGGGACCGCGGAGGTGCTGCGTTTGCTCTGAATATACATCATGTCGCCCGGAACGAAAACGGAAATGGACCCGGTGTTCTTTCCCAAGAGTTTATCGACGATATCCACGCTCACTTGCGCGTTGCTGATATCCGTCATCTCTAAAATTTTGAAATCGCGGCCGATGATTCCAGTTTGAAAAATGACCCGGCGATTCGTGATAGCGTAGTGAGTGACGTCGTAATACAAATACGGCAAAATAAGAAAATACAATCCTAAAAAGAATGGGTAGATTAGAAGCGAAAAAAACAAGAAGATTATTCCGATGACAAAACTCCCCGCATAATAGGGCCAGAAGACGGGCTTTCCTTCCCAGAGAATTTTTTCTCCCTTTTCAATCACTTTATCTATTTCATTCATCGTATGAGAAAAATATCAATGAGTATTTAACCTTGTTCCTGCGCCGCTGCCGTGTCGGAAGGCGATTCATCCTCTTCCGCACTCGGGAAAACGCTCACAAAAATTTCTCCGAATAACACTTCCTGCCACGCGGAAAGTTCGCGCTGATTCATCAAAAACAACAATGCAATAAAACACTCCACCACGTCATTGGTTTCTCGCCCCGCAACCATGGTGGAAAAACGCGCGAGACCAGTCTCGTCCGCATTGGAGCGGGCAATTTCCAACACATCGTTCATTTTTTCTTCCATATTCATGGAGGCAAACGGAAGGTTGAACACGGGCCGGTCCCTCCCATCCCGTTCCCGGAGGACTTTGGATTTGGTTTTGTCGAGAATTTCCTCAATACTCTGCACGAGCATGTCCAAGCTGACTTTACCTTCGCGCACCAAATTAGGAGAAATTAATTCCGGCATCATGCCGCCCAACAATTCCTCTTCCGTCATGAGGGACTTGATTCTCAATTCTTCGTCCTCCTCCAACGATGGCAAACGAAGCGCGCGGGCTTTGAATTTCAACAAAATGGCACTCGCGAGAATGGCATTGGCGGGCAGACGCAAGTCCGTTGAATTGAGCGCGCGGATTTTCTGCAAATATTTCTCGGCGAGAAGCTTGATGTCGATGTTCCACGGGTCCATGCGCTCGCTCTTGACAAGCGTTATGAGAATGGTCTTCCATGCCGGCTGCTCGATTAAACCTACGAGGTCATCATTGGATGAAACGCTGACGTTGGTGTCCACCGCTTCCAAATTGGAATACTCATCATCATCGCCCTCAAAACTAGCGGACTTCTTGCGCTTCTTGACAATTTTCTGGATGGGCATACGAGGGAAAGGAGTCTTTTTGGAATATAACCCTGCCATCCGCGAGAAGGGGTTTTATTCAAAATGAAAGCGCGCCTTTTTATTCCCCAGATTTTTTGGTTGGGTGTGAAACACGCATGAATAGGGTTCCCACCGGCATACCGGGTTTTGATGAGCTGATTGAGGGAGGAATCCCCGAAGGCGCCTCTGTTCTCGTGGGCGGAGGACCCGGAGCGGGAAAGACTATTTTTGCGATGCAATACATCTACGAGGGAGCGCGCTCGTACAACGACCCGGGACTGTATGTGACGCTGGAAACGGGACTGAAAGATATTACGTGGAACATGCAGTCATTCAATTGGGACATTAAAACCCTTCAAGACAAAAACATGATGAAAATTTACCGATTAAACTTCGGCGCGTCGCGCGACGTGGAAAAAGTGGAAGAACAAGTCGAAAAAGAATTAGCGATTATTACCAAAATGGTCGATTCGATTGACGCCAAAAGACTCGTCATTGACTCGGTGACCGCGTTTGGCGTGTGGATGTCCGAACCCGGGGCATTGAGACACATGCTGTTTGAATTTGTCAATCGTTTAAAGGACACGGGATGCACCACTATTCTTACGAGTGAAATTGCGGAAGAGAACCGGAACAAATTCTCCGCGTTTGGCGTGGAAGAGTTTGTCGTGGATGGCGTGGTGGCGCTGTATTTTACCCCGCCCAACCGGAGTATTTTTGTGCGAAAACTGCGCGGAACCAATCATGCCAAAACCGTGCATGCGTTTGATATCGTTGAAAATGGGATTGAAGTCCGCCCGAAGGACGAAATTCTTTGGGGCGCGCTGCGGCAATAAACCTTAGCAGTAGCGCTGTTTTCCTTTTTTTAGGCTGATTATTTAGCTACAAATAAAAAGGGATGCGGATATAGTTGGGGTAAAGCTACTTCCTTAGGAGGAAATAATCATGAACAAGAATATTTTGATTGGAATAATGGGACTGTTTGTCCTAGCATCGGCTGCATTCGTTTCGGCTGGATCTGGAGGAACCAATAACCACTACTGGGTGACCAACTTGGATGATAACTCCACGTATTGGGTTAAAATCATCGCCTCCCAAAACACCACGTTATGTACGGACACCGATCACGGGATGAAACCCATGGACCAAGGATCACTCACGGTTGACACGCTCAACCCTGTTGGCCATCGCGTGATGAATGATTTTAGATACGATACAAATGTCGTGCGAGAATTCATGTGCGGAAATGAAGTCTCCATTGCAGGAGTAGACAATATTCCAACAAGGGCGTACGTCGCATTCTACAACCCAAATAACCCGCATAATTAAACATTGAACATAAAATAGTGGGGAATGAACAACCATTCCCCTCCTTTTTTTGATTGAACTTTGAACTCAGATATTATCCGCAAAAAAAAGTCACTTTACCATTTCTTCAACGAAAGGGCGGATGGCTTTGATTACGTCGTCATGAACCATTTCAATGGATTGGTTTGCATTGATGATTTGAATCTTTTCCTTGGACAATAATGCGGGAAGCTTGAGGTATTGTTCTTTCACTTTTTCCAAAAAAGAACTCTTTTCGAACTTGTCGAGCATTTTCCCCGATTTTTCCAAGCGCGAGACGCAATTCTCCACGCTCGCGTTGAAAATGAATGCAATATCGGGAACGGGAAAACCCCCATTCTCTTCGATGGCGTGGGCAATGGGAACCCCCTGCGCGGATTGGTAGGCGATAGTGGAATACTTGTAGCGTTCGCAGATGACCACGCATTTCTTTTCAAGCGCGGGGGCAATGATGTCATTCACATGCTGCTCGCGATCCAACACGAAGAGTTCGAGCAAGCGTTCTTTGGAAGTGGCAGATTCATCTTTGCTGGACCGACTCAAACGAGAGGCGATTTCCAACCCAAACTTGGAGTGAGTGGGTTCGTGCGTGAGGACAATCGTGTCGATTTTTTTATAATTCGAAAAAATCCAATCGGCGAGCTTTAATGCTTGAGAACTTTTTCCACAGCCATCGATTCCATCCGCGACGATGAACAATCCTTTCCCCACCATGCCGAAAACCTCCTATTTGAGTAAGGATACTACGTTCTCTACGCGTTTAAAGACTGTGCGCGGAGAACCCGCCCCATCGATGTGAAAAACAGGGTAAATCTTGGAAGCCTCCTCGAGCACGGGAAACGTTTCCCTGTAAAAAACACGAAAACGCTCCTTGATGACCAAAGGTTTGTCGTCGTTGCGCAGGATAAGCTTTCCTTTGTCTACGTCACAAATTCCTTTTCGTTTGGGCTTGGCGTGCTTTCCATAAATTCTCCCACATTTTTCACACTGACGACGCACTTTCAAACGCGAAAGGATTTCCTTTTGGGGAGTGTCGATGAAAACAAAGGCATCGATGTCGCGGTGCAAGTCTTTCAAAATTCGACGCGCCGATTTCACTTGCTCCACGTTGCGGGGAAAACCGTCAAAAATAATATTTTTTCCGCGCAATGCGCGGAGAGATTCACTCATGACGTCGTACACGACTTTATCGCGGGCAAGGTGGCCGTGCTGGAGCAAGTCACTGACTTCTTTGGAATACTTTCCACGATTTTTCACATGATTACGAAGGGCTTGACCCGTAGAAAAAGGAACCCATCCTTTTTGAGCAAACAACGAGGCAATCGTTCCCTTTCCGCTGCCGGGAGGGCCGATGAAGATGAGAATCATACCCTCAACTATACTTTTTCCGGCTTTTAATAGGAAACACTCGAATGCCCACGCACACCTGCCACTTTCGAGCGGAGAAGTCGCTGACTTTTCGAACGAAGACTATTTTGTAGCGCGTTTGAGGAGGGGAGTGTCCTAAAATGTGCTCAACCTTTTCGTTGGCTTCACGTTCGGAATTATCTTTCGATACGAAGGTGTAGCACTGAATCAACCCACCCTTGGGGGAGAGCCATTTTACCGCGTGCGGAAGAAAATCAACCGCATTATCGGGAGCGGGCATGATTACTTGCTCGCACACGGCGCGCGGTTTTATTTTTTTGACATCCCCGAAAAGGGGTTCCACCACCGCA
Source organism: uncultured archaeon (assembly GCA_964363635.1). Lineage (GTDB taxonomy): Archaea > Iainarchaeota > Iainarchaeia > Iainarchaeales > VGJJ01 > VGJJ01. The sequence continues at coordinate 345 of CAYIIU010000030.1, read as the reverse complement.
CCCACTTTATTCCGCGCAATATTTTCACGCACGAATTTTTTTGCCGCGGGATTCCATTCGATGCTAAACACTTTTTTGGGCTGAGCGTGCTTGGCGATTCCAATCGCATACGGACCCACCCCCCCAAAGAATACTACTACGGACTGATTTTTTTTCACCAACGAAGCGGCGCGCTGTCGTTCCGTTGCGAGGCGCGGATTGAAAAAAATCTCCCCGGGGTTCACATGAAACGTGCATCCCCATTCAGTGTACACCACATCCGGGGTTTTTTCCCCCGCCACCCATTTTATTTTTTCGACGCGGAATTTTCCGGAATGCTCACCCACTTTTTCAAAAACTTTTTTG
>CAYIIU010000029.1:0-17147 GCA_964363635.1 uncultured archaeon | reverse complement strand
CTTTCATCCGCCGGTCCTCTACAGACCGGCGGTATTCCCGGTCGCCTTAGATAAAGTAAAGCGGTTAATCCTGCTGCCCCCAAGGGGTATGGCGGCTAATAGCGGAAAAGAAATGAGCTCACACGCAGAAGTGCGCAGAGCCAAAATACAATTCAAGGGGGGAGTAAGACCGGAAGCGGAAGGATTCAACCTTCTCAAAAAATCACTCCTTTTTTCCTATTACACGAAGCGAACTATCCCATTGAAAGGAGATTCACCGTATGCAGAGCCCAATAAACGTTCAAATGAATACAAAGAAGAGCTAAAATCGGCTCGAGAAAAGTTCTGGGTTGTGAAAGAAAATGGTTTTGGATTTTATCACAATTTATTAACGAATCAAACGAATGGATTCTGCTCGTTCTTGAGAAAGAGCTTCGTTTGCAGAAAGAAATGGATATCGAGTCAAAAATGAGCAATCTAAAAAACGAAGAAAAAAAACTCGCTCGAGCCTATTTCAAAAAAGTCGAAGAGAACGGGGATGACCTATTTGAAAAGGACCCTTCGGTCGTTGAAAAAGTAGTCAAACTATCGCCCGAAAAATCTCTTCCAGTACTTATCGAAGGGTTAAACATTCTTGAAACCGGGAGACACGAACCCTGTACGGTGTTTGCAACTATCCTAAAAATTGGTAAAAAGAACCGAAAAATAACCGTGAAGTATCTGCAGGATGCACTTACTTCACAAACTGCACCAAATTATTATCTCACAGAGTTAGTTCAGAAGCTGGAGAAGTAGTTCCGCTCGGCGGGACGAAAACGTAGTTTGAGTTGGTAAATGGATTAGTCCCGCCTCCCGGACTTGCAATCGGGGAATCTCCAGTCTTTTCATTCAGGCTCGGCTGAATCATCGTTTTGACTTAACTCACTCATGCTTAGGCCTCCATTCTTTTAGTGATAATTGTTCAAGTATATTTCTTCCTTTTGGGTAAGAAACATGCGCGACATCACGCATTTTGGCTAACATGAATTGCTCAACATATGCATCAACAGTGCGAAAACAAATATTTAATAAGATTAACAGACAACGTAGATAGTTATGGAGATGAAAGCAGTAAAACCGTATGGTAAGGGCGTTTTAATCAAAGAAGGTGAAACTGTTCAATTCAAAGATTTTGCCATCACTTTTCTTTGCACCAAGACGAAAAGTTTCACAATAGGTGGGATAGCACGAAGTAATTCAACGGATTATTTTGAGATAAAGTACAAGGAAAATGAAAAAGAAATAGTGAAAAAAATGGAGTGGCAATACGGTTTCCCTGGTGATTTGGCTGAACATTTAGGAGAAATAGCTATCAATGGCAAAAAAGTCGTTATCGATTACATGAACGGTGTGATTACAGCAACAGAGAAAAATGACTAAGTCAATCCAAAGAAGGACTTCAAAAATCATTACTTGGAAGGCATAAGATTACTCATCCCCTTAGATATACCGCTCTGCTGGACGATTCGCAAGCGTCAAGTGGTGATGGATTAGTCCCGCCTCCCGGACTCTGTTCCGGAAATCTTCCGGTTTTACTCGAAGGCTCGCTACTAAGCTCGCTTGTCATGGCTAATCACCCTTTTGGTGAAGTTAGTGCAGATAGTAAATATAAGGAAAGGCACCCAGTCAGGAGTATGTTATCTATTGTAGCAGTAGTCATTGATAACGAAAAAGTCACTGAGCGATTTATTTCCAGTATTCGTCAGTATACCGCTGGAAAGTACGAGTTAGTATTGATTGATAATGCCTCAAAAAATAGGTCAGCGATTTCTCTCGTCAAAAAATCGGCCGACAACTCCTATCGCTTCCACAAGAGAGTCAGTCTTTCCAAAGCGTGGAATAAAGGAATCAAGTTAGCCAAAGGAGAATATGTCGCAGTGGTGAATAACGACACAATTGTTCCTCCAAACTGGAATAACCCACTTATCGAAACGCTCAAGAAAAACAAAAAAGCAGGAATGGTCCACCCAATGACACACAATCTAACCAAAGGATTTTTTCTTTATAGTAATCTACAAAACTTTGACAAAACATTCAGCAAACCATTCAAATTGGCAAAGTTCAAGGACATTGTTTGGGGAGAATTTATGGTTTTCAAAAAAGAAGCATTAAACAAAGTTGGGGGATTTGATGAGCAATATAATATTGCCAGTGGTGAAGACTTAGAAATGAACTTTCAACTCTACCAAAATGGATATAGCATTTACGTCGACCCGCGCGTCTTCGTTTATCACCAAGGAGGAGCTTCGCAAGTAAAAAGAATCCTTTCACCTAAGAAAAGAGACAGACAATGGAAAGAAAACTTCGAACTATTCAAGTCACATTGGCCAAAATACACAAAAGGATGGAAATAGTTTGGCGAAATCCCACCCACAGTCTTTTATTGAAATCATAGGATAATAGTAGTATGCAACAAAAAGTTCACGACTTCATGGTCTATCTCGAACAAGATGGCGATAGCGGGTGGTACGTGGCCAAAGTGCCGGATATCCCTGGTTGTTATACCCAAGGTAAAACCGTTGAGCAGGTTATGGAACGTATCAAGGAAGCTATTCAAGTCTGTGTAGAAGCAGATATGGTCGAAACATCCAAAGCGAAATTTATTGGTGTGCAAAAGGTACAAGTAAAGGTGTGATATTATGCCACGTCTCATTCCTATTTCAGGGAAAGAAATGTGCAAGCTCGTAGAAAAACTTGGCTTTGTGTTTGACCGCCAAAAAGGAAGCCATCGTGTCTACAAACACCCTGACGGAAGAAAGACAGTAGTTCCTATTCACGGAAATGAAGACATCATTCTTCCCTTACTGAACGACATCATTAAACAAATCAAACTATCCAGAGAAGAATACGAAAAATTGAGAAAAGAAGTCTAATTGGTCGTCGGGACGAGTTTAACGAAAATCCTCTTCGGTCAACCCAGTTGCTTCAATAATCGAGTTCAGCGTCTTCGGAACAATCACTTTATGGTTTGGCACCGTAACAGGCGGTCTTTCAGGATGCTGTAAATGAATATGGCTTCCTTTTTGATTTTTGATAGAATAACCCCTCTTCAAGAGAATACGCAAAACTTCTTTGCCAGAAACGACGGGTAGTTTCATACGGTGACAGAAACTTTGGTGACTTCTTTGTCACTATGGATAGGGACACCTGATTCTGCCAATGATTCCAAATGCAACGCAATGGCTTCTTTGACATTTTCTAAAGCCTCTTTGCGTGTTTCACCTTGACTAATACAACCAGGTAACGCAGGCACAGTCACGGTGTACCAGCCTGACTCACTATCTTTTTCCAAGAAAACTTTCCAATCCATATCCATACCTACCTCTTCGTCAATAAAAATCAATGCTTACCAAATCGCCAAATATGCGTATTCGTCCGTCCGGCGGGACGAAAACGTAGTTTGAGTCTGTGAATAAGGATTAGTCCCGCCTCCCGGACTTATGATCGCGACTCTCCTGTCTTTCATGTTCCTTGTTCTTCCAACAACCACTTCCAGACGGGCGTTACCACAATCCTTTTATCATCCTTCAGAATATTCTCTTCTTGGTCAAAAGTAAGGATAATACCCTTGCTTAGTTTTAGTTCGGTCATTGCCTCCCAAAGACCATTTATCTCTCTTTCTTTGCTAGTCGGAGTAAGAGCGTAGGTTACCTGCACCGCCTCTAATCCAGTTAGGCGTTTGAGTATGAAGTCGCATTCTTTTTTTCCTTTGTAGTAATACGTATCTGTGTTTCTTCTCTTCAATTCCTGCATCACAATCGCCTCCAAGCGTTTACCATTGTCGGGATTGAAGGTTGGTGACAAAAAAGTTTGAAATGAATTATCCGATAGATAAACTTTTTTCGGGTTAAGGGAACGCACCTTGGCAGAGTATGAGAATTTGGATGAAGAAAATATAAAGAACGCATCTTCCAAGTGATTTAAATAAAGTGAAATTGTTTTTTTACTTACTTCTGCTCCCCTTTCTTTCAGTATTTTTTCAAACGATGATATCGAAAAGAGACATGAATTGTTGTCAAGCAGGTGGTTCATAAGCGCCTGCATAATATCCACACTCTTGACCTTATAGCGCTCAACAATATCCTTGTAAAAAGTAGTTTCATAATATGCTTTTACCAGATCTTTTTTTTCACTCAACTCTTTTTTTACTACGAGAGGGAAGCCCCCATAAGACAGATATTCATCAAATAATCGGAGAAGTGTTCCTTTTTTTTCACTAAAAGGAATCGTTTTATCATACCTAAATTCTTTTAATTGTAAAAATTCATTGAACGAGAAAGGAAGCAAGAGGGTGCTAATATAACGGCCTCGCAGTTCAGTTGCGATCTCTTTGCTGAGTAACTTGGAAGAAGAACCGCTTATCACAATAAAATATTTACCCATGTTATGAAGCCTTCGGATAAATTTACTCCAGAGAGGTGCTTCCTGAATCTCATCAAAAAAAAGATAGCGGGGTTCTACCCCTGTTATTTCACGATGCGCCACAAATAATTCATCCAACTGATTAGAAGAAATTTCAGCCAACCGATTATCCTCAAAATCAACGAAAAGAATCTCATTTCTGTCTTTTTTTCCAAGCAGTTGTTCAATCGTCAAAAACATTATGGACGTTTTACCCACGCGCCGAGGGCCGATAATTGCCTGAATATTTTCCTTACTAAGCGTTAGACTCACATTTCTCTGAATCAACACAGGAAGGGGTTTTTCTAACCACTCCACAATCATTCGCTTGAAAATATCCCGATACATGACGAGATATAGCAAGAACCAACATATAAACGTTTCCTTAAAGAAACAGTTTAGTTATAAAGTGTTTCTCTAAAGAAACAATTTGAATTATCCATTATTTTGGGATTGGTCGAATATACACTACTTTCACCCTTCCACGCTCGCATCCATCAAACGCTTCATCTTATCCTTCGGAACATAGACCCAAATAATTCCTTTCGGCGTATCTAAAACCATAAAACGCTTCTCTAAATATTCAATAATTACGTCGAGAGTGGGACGCATTATCTTGTTGCCCGCTCGCTTCAATAGTTCGTAACGAGAAAGTGGCTCTTTAGCATCTTTCAGAATCTCTTCGACTAAAAGAACAGTCTTCAAAGTAGGGTAGTGTAGAATTTGAACAGAGTTAATAGACATACAATATACTTATACCCGACATAGATATATATCTTATGCATTAAGCGCAGTTAATGCGCAAAAAAGCAGTCAAAAAGTTAAAGGATTTCACAAACTAATCAAAGGCCACGAAAAACTACTCGAAACCATTGACAAGCGGTAAATCATAGTCCCAGACTCTGTTCCTGGAATCTTCCGTTTTGTATACTGGCTCACCCATTGGCTCGCGACTCATTTAGCGCCTTCTTTGACTAAAATGTGGTCCTTTGGTTCCCAACCAGGTTCAGAATATACCTTCACTACTGCACCATTGCCCTTTGTCCAATGAATTTTATTGGGATGAACCGTAAACGATTGACCTTTCTTCAAAATAGTTGGGGTATTCTCAACGTAAAGCGTGAGAGCACCCTCCAGCAATTCATATGTTTCAACCGATTTCAAATGATAATGCGGAACAGACTCATCAATGTAAGCAATAGCTAAACTCCATCCATTATGAGAAGTATATGGTTCAACTTCACAAATAATTTCAGTCGGATTTTTTTCGGGTAATTTTACAATTGTTTTTCCAGGGTACTGCTTTTCCAGTTTTGCGATGATTAATTTGGAATTCATATCATAGCCTCAAAATAAGAGAATTTAACCCAGTCGTCGGGACGAGTCTGATGTGTCAGGTGGTGATTGATTAGTCCCGCCTCCCGGACTTGCACCGGGGATCTTCCGGTCTACAGCCGGACGCATTAGCTACTATGCTAAGGCGGGGACATTATCCACACGCATCTTTTTGATCAACCTTTTTTCTAAAAAGGTTGAGCTGCTTTGATAGGCGGGGACAAAAATGGTGTTCACCTACGATTTTGGTTTAACCCAAAAAAGTCAGTATAGTCCGGCAAACTATTTGGACCGGGATAGGCTTTTTAAGGCTCCCAATACGGCGGGTTTGAACGTTGTTCCAAGTTCCTTTAAAATGCCATTTTGCACGTTTAACGTATGGAATCCAAAAAAATAATCATCGTGTATTCTCCATCCGTGTGCGTGGGAAATGGGGAGTGCGTGAAAAACGACCCTACTTTATTTGGCTTCAATGACATCGCGCGCAAAGCTATTTTGAAAGGCGGAAAAGCCGATGGGCAAGAAATTATTGCCGAAATTGCGGGGACGCCGGAACGAATCCGCTATGCAGTGAACGCGGCCGCCTCGTGTCCCGTGAATGCTTTCATAGTTCACGACGCACAAACGCACGCCATTCTCGTGGGAAATAAAATCCACCAAGAATCATTGCAGGAAATCTCCGCGAAATATGATGATGCCAAAGATTTTGTGCTCGACCCCAAAGGATATTTTTTGATCCGCGTCAATTTTGAGAAAAAAGAAATCGAAGCGGGTTTCTGCAATTCTAAAAACAACATGGTGTTGAAAGTCACGGGACGCAAACCCATTGACATCTATCATACCATTGCCAACCAAATTGGCCTCATGCTTCGACCCGAACATTATGCGTATTTGGGCCGCGAACTGGAAAAGGCTCACTTTTGTTTGGTCAAAAACCTCCACTACGTGCAAGACGACCCCCTTGAAACAATGAAACCGCGTGCGTGAAAAGCAACCTAATTAATCCTAGCGCCCTTTCTTCTAAATGGAAAAGAAATTTCCCGCCGTTCAACTATTGAAGTGGTTTGATAAGAATCAGCGACCCCTTCCATGGAGGAAGTCTTACGAGCCCTATCACGTTTGGCTGTCCGAGATCATGGCACAGCAGACGCGCATCGATCAGATGCTCCCATATTACACTAAATTCCTGAAACAGTTTCCCAATGTGAAAGCACTCGCCGACGCAGATGAGGAGAGCGTGTTGAAGGCGTGGGAAGGATTGGGATACTACACGCGCGCACGTAACTTACAACACGCTGCGAAACAAATCGCACGCGAAAAAAAAGGGGTGATTCCCCGAACGAGAGAAGATCTCCAATCGTTGAAAGGCTTCGGCCCCTACATTTCTTCCGCGGTCGCGAGCATCGCGTTCAACGAGGACGTTTGTGTAGTCGATGGAAATGTCTTGCGCGTCGCGGCACGATTCTGGGGCGATTCACGAGACATCGCCGATGCGAAAACAAAAAAAGCCTTTGAAGAAAAATTACAAGGGGTTTTGCCCAAGGGAAAAGCCCGCGATTTCAACCAGGCAATGATGGAATTGGGCGCCCTTGTGTGCGTTCCGCTAAACCCTTTATGCAGCGAGTGCCCCCTCCAAAATGGTTGCTTCGCTTTTGCCCATTCCAAACAAGGCGAGTTTCCCGTGAAAACCAAAAAAGGAAAAATACCCCATAAACATTTCGCTGCGATTCGCGTGAAAAAGGAAGGAAAATTATTGCTGCTTCCCCGCAAGGAAAAACTCTTGCATGGAATGTATGAGTTTCCCATGGTAGAATATTCTCCGCTGCAGGACTCGGTGAAGGATATCGAGAAACGCTTCAGCGAGAAGATTAAAGCAGATGTGAAAATTAGCAAACCCTGCGGGAGCGTCTCCCACCAATACTCCCACTTCACGCAACATGTTCACGTCTTTGATGCGAAATTAAACGACGAAAAAATGACTGGTTGGATTGATAAAAAATCGTTGAAGAAGATTCCTCTTTCAAAAGTTCAACAAAAAATGTTGAATTAAAATATGGGGCCGCTCGGATTTGAACCGAGGCCGACAACTCCCAAAGCTGCCATCCTAACCAGGCTAGACGACGGCCCCAATTATTTCTAGGAGACTGGTAAAAACAATCTAGGGTATTGTTTTAACAATACCCTTACTTCGGTGCCGCCGGACGAAAACGGCGCTACGACGACGGCCCCAAACTTTTACGAACCTAGCAAACTTCTGTTTGCTGGCATGATAAACCAATGGTTTACCATGAAGTTTGATCAAAAGCCAACGTGGGGATTTGCGTGCAAATCCACGATAGTTGTCCTCTCACACGGCCTAGGTTCGGCCTTGCAAAAAGTTTGATTAAACCTTTTCTCAATAGAAATGGCCACGCAAAGTGGTTTAAACTATGCCGACAACGGGGGCATTTTGGATTGGATCCAATCCACGATTTCGTGGGGGGCTTCCATTCCGATCATGCGGATTTTCCGTACAAAAGACTGATCAACATACGCGATTTCAATCTCATCCACTTTCAACGCTTTTTGTATCCAATCTCCTTTGATTTTGACGGAGGAAATTTTTCCATACCCTATGAAGCCGATTCCTTTAGGTGTTTGAACCCAAATTCCCTTATTGGTAAGCCAATTGTCCCGCTGCGAAACATCCACGCGCCACAACCAGCGCGCCACGATTCCAACTAAATACGCGAATGCCGCGAGGGCGAGCGCTTGGAACAAAAGCGAGCGCACATCTCCTGCGGATGTTCGATACGTGTAAATCAAATATATCAGCAATCCAATGAACCACACCCCAAACAAGGGCGCGGCCTTCACCGCGTAATAGGCAACCGTTCGCGGCGACGCGGGAATTTCCTTCTCGATGAATTCTCCGGGAGCGAGTGTGAAAGGGGAGTCCATATAGAGGAAAAAGAACTAGAGTATTAAAACGCGATTATTTCCGTTTCCCTACGACACGCTTCCATCCAGGGAGGCTCTTGATTTGAGTATAATCCACAATGAGCCCGCGCGTTTTGAGGACTTTTCGAATGGCATATGCGCGCAATACATTCATGTACTCGGGAAACTCTCCAGATGCGGCAGCTTTTTGGATGGCCGCAGTCACTTCTCCGCTCTTCAAAAAGTTCATCATGTCTTTCAACGATGCGCTTTTGTCTGGGGCCTTTTGCAGCACCGCGTCCAACGCAGATACGTTTCCGTGCGAGTGCAAATATTCTTCAAACCGCAAATCGAGGGTGATGCAGTACGATGTCACCAACTCCGCAACGGTTCGGCGATTCGTTGTTTCTTCCACGCGAAATTTTTTGACGCACTTCCACGCGTTGTAGTTGGCAATGAGCTGCACCCCCCCGGAAGTGATGGGCCCCGCGTGCTCTGTTTTTTTGGGCTGGCCGTAATTGAGTTCCATTCCAAAGTGGGCGAGTATTTTTCGCGACGCATACAGGCGAATCATCTCTTGAATTTCTTTTTTCTCCTTAGCCTGTCCTCCATTTTGTTCGCTCAGTTGCGTAATGAGCGTTCCCAATTTTCGCGTCGTGAGAACGGTTAATGCATCCCCCGCATCACCTTTCACCCATACCTCCTCCAGCACGGCATCCACCTGTTTCAAGTCCGTAATCGTGCGCAGGGCTTCTTCGAGCACCCCTTCTAAACCACTCGTGGCACGCGCAATGAACCATGCATCCTTAATCGTGGCAAAATCGTTTGAAATAGCTGCTTTTTGGGCGGTTTTCCACTTCCCTACATCCGCGCGAAAATCAACATATCCTGCATCCATACGCCACATGGACGAATTCCGGTTAAAAACCCTTTAGAAAACGGGGGATTTATATGGAGAAAAATACTCGATGAGCGTATGCCTTCTCGCATGACTTTCACGGAGAAAATCCAGCATTATGCCGGCCGCGTCCACATGTTTGAGATGAAGAATAATTTTGCCATTGGAAAATACACGTTTTCGGAATACTTGTTTTTACTCATCCTCGGCTTGGCATTTGCCTACTATTTGCCCCAGTTCATTTCCGTTCAAGGGATTTGGAGTATTATCACTATTCTCGTCGGACTTTTTGTGATTTACTTCCTCGCCTGCTTCTTTCTCGCTGGCGGGCGCGGACGAATTATTGATGTAATGAATTAGTTCGTTTAATGCTAAGAAAATCCTCGTTGCTATTTTTGTCCAAAACTAAACGTGTTTGTTTTTGTTCGGGTTTAACAGAGACCGTGCTTTTTCTGCCTTCGCTAAATCCTCCGGATATCCGATAGGGATCCACGTCTGAGTCGGAATAGCATAGAATGAAACGTCAGACAGCATCTGATTGATGCTGACGGGCAAATAGTATTCCCCATTGGCGTGTACGGAAGGAGGATAGTCGAATATCTGAGGAACCAGTTTTACCGGCCCGCAATTCACCCAGTTTGACTTCGGTTGAGCCGGTTTCTCTTCAATCCGCGTTATTTTTCCATCCGCATTCGTTTCAACCACTCCAAATCGCTCTGGATGGTCATGTGACGCTACGAGAAGAGCAGGAAAAGGCGATTCAACCAAGCGGCGGATACTTTTTTCATCAAAAATGTCATCAGCATAGAGCATCAAAAATGGTGCGTCTTTGATTAGTCCTTGGCACAAAGCAAGGGCGCGGTACGTTCCTTCTTTCTTTTCCTGCCAAACATAGGTTATTTTCTTCCCGCGAAAATGATTCCCAAAATAATCGATAATCTGCTGTCCCAAATACCCCACAACAATAATAATTTCATCCACTTCCATTGGGAGAATATCCAGTTGGTGTTCGAGAAGTGTTTTTCCACCCACACGCAGCAAGGGTTTGGGAGTGTGAAGCGTGAGCGGGCGCATCCGAACGCCTTCTCCTGCCGCAAGAATGATGCACTGCATATTCAACGATATTTTCACCCTATTAAACTCATTTTTGTTCAATCCTATTATTCATTATTCAATGCATCAATCCACTTTTTCTTGATGATATCCAAATCCTCTTTCGCCACCCCTTTCAACCATTCGTGCTCGGGCTCCACGCGCACAATAGGGCCGGTGCCGCAATAATCCAAACATCCGCTTTTTACCACGCGCACCTCTTTTTGGAGTCCTTTCTCATTCACATACTTTTTCAATTCTGCATGCAAGTCTATTGCATCACGGTTCCCGCACAACGTAGAGTCGTTCACGTCTTTCTGATTGCAGCACACGAAAATGAGTCTTTTCGGAGTGGGAAAGAGACATTCCATGCCCTCAACGTGGGGCGATACGCATTTAATCCATTTTATTCATAATGGGTTGGAGGCGGATAGCGCGATGAAGATAGCACACGAATTTCTGGATTTTTTGAAGAAGTACCAAGTGATTGGCCTCGCGGTCGCATTCATTATTGGCGCCGCGTCTACGAAGCTGGTGTCAGCGCTGGTGAACGACATCGTCATGCCTTTCGTGGGAGTATTGATTCCCGGCGGGAATTGGCGAACGGCCGTTTTTTGGTTGGGCCCCGTGCAGCTTCTCATTGGTGATTTTGCGGGTGCATTAATTGATTTTTTCATCATCGCACTGGTTATTTTCATGATTGTCAAATTCTTGATGAGAGAAGATACGGCCGCGAAGAGATAGTTTTCAGTTCGCGCGCACTATTTTCCCGTCCGTGAACGTTCTTTTCCCGCGTTCAAGTATTTTTTTCTCTTTTTCTCGGGAAGGCGTTCAATCGCATAGCGCAGCATCGTCCGCGGCATCATGTGAACGTGCTTTTTCAGGAATTCCTCGAGCGCTTTCTCGTCGCGCTTTCCAATTTCGCGCAGCATCCAACCGCACGCCTTATGCATCAAGTCGTGCTCGTCTGAAAGCAGCCTTTCGCACATGCTAAATGTGTCGCGGAACTGCATCTTCCGAATGAATGCAAACGTGGCAATAATTCCAATCCGCCGATCCCACATGTTGGGCGATTGTATTAATTCATAAATGATTTTTCGATTCATTTTTTCATTCAGCAGATAATTTCCCAAAATTTTGTCTGCGGACAAATCAACCAAATCCCAATTGTTCACAAATTTTTTGTTCTGCAAATAAAACGCCGCCAAATCATTTTTTTCATTTTCATTATTTGTTTTCTGATACTTCTCCACGAGAATGAGGAGCGCGGTCAGTCTTTCTTCGTGCATGGGGGATTGCAGGGACTTTTCAATCGTAAAGAGGGGGCTGTCCAAGAATGTGCCTGCCACCTTTCTGCAGTCAGGCACCGTCACCCCAATGAACGTGTCTCCTTCTCCGTATTCTCCTTTTCCTGTTTTGAAAAAGCGCAGGTTTGTTTGCTTCCTCGATTCGGAAGAATATTTTTTGAGTTCGTTAATAATGGCAGCCATTCATTCCTCACGAGGCAGTACAATATAATTCGTCACATGCTCTTTCGCCGAAAAGCCCTCGGTGGGATTTGAACCCACGACCCCCAGTTTACAAAACTGGTGCTCTGCCACTGAGCTACGAGGGCAAATTTTTGCAAAAAATTTGATTAAAAGCCTACATGAGGGGTCATCGACCCCTCGATAGTAGTCTGTCGGAGTGCCCGTACGAAACCGGGCAAAAACGGATATAAATCCGGCGGGAAAATAATGGGGGAACTCCCCCTAAACTACGGCGGGCTGAAGCCCGCCGGGTTTTGTTTCCCGTGAACGGCTTGCCGAGAACCAATTCATCTACCAGCTGAAGCAAGCAGGGTTCTTGGCAAGGGGTTCCTAAAAGCAGCATTTTATTCTTTTTTCATTTTCCACGCGAAATAGAATATGAGCGCGTACATGACGAGTCCGTATGCACAGCTCGGCAGGATGAGTGTGTACGTGCACGGCTGAATCAGGCAGCTTGGAAAAAATATTTCGTTAAAAGCATAATATCCCGCAAATAATATTCCGATTCCTGACACGGTTTGAAAAATGGAATGGTATTTTTTTCGTTCTTCGCTTTTTCCCGCACGCATATACAGGAACGCGGATACGAGAATAGTTCCGAACATGAGGAATCCCCACAAGCAGGATGGGAAACCCAAGAAGTAGGTGCATCCATCCGTGAGCGGACACGATCCTGAAAATAATTTTACCGCGGTCAAATATCCTGAGAATAGAAATCCTGCAATGGACAAAATGAGAATAGTTTGGATGTTTTTCACCGCAATTCCCCCAATGGTTCGAACGTATATAAGTCCACCCACTATAAAAAGCGGGGGGTACCCAAATGGAAAGTATGCCTGATTCATGCATGCCTTTGCACACGCTCCATATCCTCGGAAAGAGGCATTCGGCAGTGTTGTTAGAAGAAATAAACGCCCGTTCGTATGCGGGATTTAACCACACCGCATGACGGTTTGGGCATCAGCCCCAAAGTCCTTTTGGAGCGCTTGGCTGAGCTTGAAACATCGGAGCTCATTGTCAAAAATGTAGATGCGTACGAGATTACTCTCAAAGGAAAAGAGCTTGCTTCCCTATTCAGCGGAATCAAATTATTTCATTTCAAATACGGCGAGGCTTCTTCGGAGTGTGCGGAACAGTTCTACGCATACTGCCAAATTGGTGCATCCAAAAGTAGATTACCAAAAACGAGTCTGGCTAAAACCAATCCAGATAGAATCCGATGATGAACAGTCCCAATAGCACGAGTACGATTCCTATCGCCAATCGCATCCATTTCCGGTTGGATTGCTTCCACGCTTTCATTCGTTTGGTGGAAATCCCGAAGTAGGCCATGAACAGAATGATGATGAGCGGCAGGACAAAAATAAAATTGTAAATCGCCAAATACATCATCGCCGTCCAGTCGAATCGCTGGGCGAGCAGCGCGGTTATGGCAAGGTACGGTCCGCCCGTGCACGGGAGTTCGACCACTGCAACGAGCGCCCCCAAAAAAATGGCTCCGAGTGTAGAAACTTTCTTGACTTTTTCCTTAATCATCTCCGCATACTTGGGGTCGATTTGAAGCGAAAACCCTTTTCCATACCAAAAAAAATCTTTGATTTCTATCATTCCAAAAAAGATGGTGAGGAGCCCGATGAATACTCCTACATACAATGACACGCCCAGCGTGATAAGGACGGATTGAAACCAAATGAGTCCCAAGCCAGCGAGCAAGTACGTGATGTACACAACGGTAATGTAAATGAGTCCAATTTTGAGCATGCGGTTTTTGTCTTTGGCCAAACCCAAGAGCGATGCGACGAGCAGGATGAGCACGCCGATTGCGCACGGATTGATAGAGTCCACGGCCGCGGTGCCCAATACGATGGGGAGAGTCAGGCTCTCCACGGAGACCATCGCATTCACTCCCCTTCAGGGGGCAAAGCGCAGCCGGATGCATTGGAAAGTTCCTGCATCGTGGGCTCCCCCACTAAACGGGTTCCATCCGGAAATATGAATGTGGCATACGCTTCGATCCCCTTGTCGATGCACAATTGGGGCTGGGCGTTCGTTCCCTTCGGATCGCATTCCACATAGTTCACATACTTGAACGAGTCTCCGAATTGCGCTTTCACTTTGGCGCAATGCTGGCACCAATACGCTCCGTACTCCACCACTCCTTTAGCGGTGAGGCATTGGGCGAACTCCGTGTATTTTCCGGGGGGCACCGTGTTCTGTGTACACCCTGCTAAAATAATCAACACGCTCAATCCAATCATCATTCCAAGTTTGGCATTCATATTTTTCTCACACGCTCCCTTTCCATCCAATGTATGAAGAGATGACCACTCCCAATAACATCGCGTGCGAGAACACGCACCATGGGCAGATGGCCTCTAAAACGACAAACATGATGTACATGAAATATGCCGCAGGAATAAGTCCGAGTCCGCTCAAAACAAGGATGTACAAAAATGCTTTTTCGTTGGAAAGTTTCTTTTTCAACCCCAAAAGGGCGAGCGCGATGAATGACAAAAAGGCGCCCATTCCGATGAGCGATACTGGAATCCCAAATATTTCAGAATAGATGCTCCCTTTCACGATGTCGCACCCTCCCCCGGCCGGGCACCCTACGGCAGAGTCGGTGAGCTTGTTGTATGTTAACGTTCCATCCGCAAAAAGTGCGAGAAGGGAGAACGCGATAATGAGATAGTACCAAATCTTCGCCTTCATATCCCCACCACTCCTTCGGGGTATATAAAATAGTGGATTTCCATCCGAAAAGTTGCCAAGGCAAAGGGATTAATAGCCCCCACGAACACTTTTCTTCCATGAAAACCAACCCGTTGCCCCATCTTGCGGTAGAACAAAAGAATACGCTCGAAAATGAAACATCCAGATCCGTCATTGTCGCGGACATGGATGGGAATGTCGTGGCGTTCAACCCGGGAGCACAGAACATTTTTGGTTATTCCGAAAAGGAGGCCATTGGTCTGCATGTGCGTTTCTTCCACCCGCCGCAGAATTATGCGCGCATTCTCCCGGAACTTTTTCGCACGGCGCTGCAAAAAGGAAAGTATGACCAAACGATTCCTCTCATTCGAAAAAATGGCCAAGAGTTCCCCGGACACATCATTGTTACGCAAGTCAAGGATGAAAAAAATGAAGTCGTTGGACTCATGGGCGTCACGGAAGAAGTAAAATCCCTCCCTCATGTTTCGACCCTGCAAAAATGGGTGCATGCTCTCCGCGCTCCTTTTTTCTCGGCCACGCTCATCCCTGTTTTTTTGGGAACAGCTATTGCGTTTTATGAAACGGGCATTTTTCATTTTTGGCCGTTTGCACTCACAACGATTGCCATGCTTTTCATTCACGCGGGAATCAATCTCGCCAACGACTATTACGATGGGAAGTCCGGCGCGGATGCGCTGAACACCAACCCCACCCCCTTTTCTGGAGGAAGTAGAGTTATTCAGGATGGAATCATTCCCGCTCCGCACATCAAGTATGCTTTCCTCCTCTGCCTTGCTATTGGAAGCCTAATCGGACTCTACCTCAACTCCATCACCCCCGGAAATGGCGTTCTCATTCTTGGCCTTCTCGGCATTGGCATCGGCGTATTCTATTCCGCTCCCCCCCTCGCGGCCTCCTACAAGCGTTTCGGCGAATTATTCGTCGCGGTAGGATTTGGCCCTTTGATTGTGGTGGGAGCGTCGCTCGTGCAGACGTTTTCATTCTCATGGATTGCCCTCGCCGCATCTCTCCCTATTGCATTGCTGATTGCCGGCGTGTTATTCCTTAATCAGTTTCCCGATTTTGATGCCGATGTCAAAGCGGGCAAGCGAAATATAGTGAATACTCTGGGAAAGCAAGCGAGTGTCAAAATCCTCGCTGGCGGTATTGTGCTTTCGTTTCTTCTTACGCTTGCCTTCGTCGCGGGAAATATTTTTCCTTTGTGGTCGCTCGCCACCCTAGTTTTAGTTCCCATGAGTTTTTTTGTTGTGTCGCACACGCAGAAAAATGTTGATAAAATACTTGAATTATTGCCCGCCAATGCGGGGATGATTACCCTCAATTTCTGCTTTGGTGTTTTGCTCACGCTTTCTTTCTTGGCGGCCTCATTGGTATGACAACCACCCCAACACCCCATCTTGCGCCGGACCTTTCATTTCTTCCCGAGTGCGCCAAGCGCGTCGTTCCTTCGTCGCTGCACCCCATTCTCGATTTGATTCTCACAAATGGAAAACACGTCCGCCCCGCCTTGGGCGTGCGTTTATGCCGCATGTTGAACGTGGATCCCGCTCCCCTGCATGACGCGTTCACGGGGATTGAACTCATTCACGCTGCGTCATTGGTGCATGATGACATTGTGGATGAGGATGAATTTCGCCGGAGCGAGTTGAGCGTGCATTCCCGCTTCGGCACGCATTTGGGATTGTTATACGGCGATTATTTTTTTGTTTCCGCTCTCCAATTGTTTGCGCAGAAAAAGTATTCGCCGCGAATGGTTTCGCACGCCCTCAACGCCGTGCAGGCCATGACGCACGCTCAAATCCTCGAGTCTTCTCACCAAGTTGATTCGCTCGAAAAATATTGGGAGTATTCCCGCGGCAAAACGGCGGAATTGATGCGTTTGTGCGCCGCGCTCACGCTCGAACATTATGGAATGACTCATGCGTCTGTGGAGGAATTTGCATTAAAGTACGGCCTCGCGTTCCAGGTCGCGGATGATTTATCCGAATTGCCGGATGCGAAGAGCGAGCTTTCTCTCCCGGCGTTCATCGGACGCGAAGCCTCTATTCAAATGTTTCAAAAGCTATGCGAGGAGATGGACGCGCTGAATATTATTCCCGTGAATGAGCTTTCATTCATTCCGTTTGAGTCCGTGCTCGCGGTGAAAAAAACAAATTAAAAAAAATAAAAATGACAATAGGGGCTTCGCCCCTATGACCCCACGTGTGTTTCTCCGCGGGCCC
>CAYIIU010000028.1:0-18923 GCA_964363635.1 uncultured archaeon | reverse complement strand
AATGAGTGCATCATTTCTGCTGAAACCCGCCCCGCGAAAATTTTTGCTGCGTTTTTTTACTGTTTTTTTTCTTGTGGAAGTATTTTTGTCTATTTTTCCCCCCGTTTATTTACAGGAATGGCTGGCCCAAACCATTGGAAGCGTGTTGCACGTTCCTGTAAACGGAATTTTTCTCTCCGTGAATGGGATCGCGTTTGAAATAAGCGCATTCTGCACGGGCATCACGACGTGGGGGTTGTGGCTGGGATTGTCGTACGGTTTTTCATTCCCGCGCGGGGCGAAAAAACTAACGTACGCATTGATAGCGCTTGCCGCTATTTTGTTTGTTAATTTTTTCCGCCTGCTGGCCATTGTGTACGTGGGAAAAGTTTCCTATTTTGCGGCGGTAGACATGCTTCACGTAATTACGTGGTTTGTCATGAGTGCGCTGGTGATGGGAACATGGTATTTGATGTTGAGCGTGTACTTGAAAACAACTGACTCGAAAAAGATTGCATTATTTTTACTTCACGAAAAAAAATAATGAAAAATGGCAATGTTTTATTTTTTTTATTGTCCCGTGGCAGCCGGAGGATTTTCGTGCGCATGTTCGTGCGTGTGATGTTTTTTGGGCACGAGGACGTGCTTGATAATCTCCTGGAACGCGGGTCGCGAGATGAGGACGCCCATGAGGATTCCCGCAATCGTGGTGAGGGCGAATCCGGACAACTTTCCAATACCGCTTCCCAACACGAGCAAGGGCAAAATGGCCGCGAGTCCCGTTGAAGCGGACGCGGCCACAATGAAGAACGCGCGCTTGGCTTTAGCTGCCCATCCTTTTTCATCATGGTCTTCATCTGCGTTTCCCTGCAAAATTTCATCCGTCATGATGACTTCACTATCAACTCCGGTTCCAACCGCGGCGAGAATACCTGCCATGGATGCGAGGTCGAGGTTCCATTTTACAATGGCTGCGAAACCCAAAATCATGAGCACTTCCGACAAACCAACCAAAAGAACGGGCGCCACCACTTTCCATTGTCTATACCGAATGAACACGATCAGGGAAACCACCGCTAATGCGAGGAGGCCCATAATCCACACATTCGTCAAAAACTGTTCTCCTAGCGCGGGAGAAACCGTCTGCTTGTTGATGGCAATAATGGGGATGGGGAGTGCACCGCTCTTCAGCAAAATCCGCAAATCGTCCAAACGCTGTTTGGCCACGTTTGCGTTGGGGGCGGTGCCTTGAATAACCAAGAATTGCAGGGGTTTGACCTCTTCTTTCGTCGCGATAAAGGGATCGTTGCCCGTGATGCCGGGGGACAAACCAATGATGTCGCGCAAGCCTGATACATCCACTATCCAAGGAGTGGTTTTGTTGACCGTCACTTTTACTATTGGCAAATCCGTCGCGGCATCGAGAGCGGCGTACATTTCCTCGCTGAGCGTGGAGGGAACAATCACTGTTTTGATTTTAGAATCGAGCGTTTGAAAAATTGAGAGTTGTTCGGGCGTGAACGCATTAGCATCCGGCTGAATGAGCTGCAAATCGGCGTTGGCAAGAATGTCGGAGATAGTCACCGATGCAGGAAAATCGACGCCGCCCAAATCCAATTTTTTATCATCATCGCGTTGAACGTCTTTGGGATAGACAATCATCCCCGTGTTGGGGCGATCGATGAAGAAAAAGGTGTACTTGCAATCCCACTCCGCATCCGTACCAGTAAAGCCGGACTGCGTGCACTGGTGGAATGCCGCTTCGGAGAATGCACGGGCCGCGCCATCCGTCAAAAGGAAAGGAAGCGTCCACGCGTACTGTTCCCCCACCCCCGTGGGGCGGGCGCCGTATCCCTGTTGAGCGTTTTCCACGACTTGAACAATTTCGCTTCCATCAAAGACTATTTCTCCATTCAAAAAAGACTCGAAACGGCCCTGTTTGAGCAAAAGGGATTGGAGTTTGGACACTTCAACGGGGTCCGTTTCCGCGACTTGAGCAAGGATGAGGGTGTTGCCCGTGTTGGTTACCACCACGTCTTTGATTCCCGTGGGATTCAAACGCTTCTCCACAATCAAACGGATTTCACCCAACTCTTGCTGCGTAGCCGGCTCGGCGAGCTGGAGCTGAAAGAGTGTGCCCCCGGAAAATTCGCTTCCGAGTTTGAGATTGTGGCCAATGGAAAATCCGTTGGATGTGTCAATCTTGATGATGGACGCTAAACTGAGTATCATGATGAGGGCCCATACCCAGACCTTCCAACTTGAGTACCATTTCGTTTGCGCCATGGACTATCCCTCGGTAATGCTTCCGTTTTTCTTTTCCCAGTACCACAACAAAATAGGGGCGTTGGTGAACCACGTGGCAACGATGTCGCCGATCATTCCGAACAACACCACAGCGGAGATTTCAAAGATGACAGTGATCTGCGCGAAGTACGAGACGATTAACATCGCGAGGGTGGCACCCATCACGGTAGAGGTGACGGTGAGCCCCGTAAGCAGCGTATCGTTGCAGCGCTGCATGACACTCTTGTCTTTGCGTTTTAGCAAGCGGGTCGTGAGTAAAATGTCCGTGTCAACGGAAAACCCCACGAGCATGAGCAAAGATGCAACCGTTGAGAGTGTAAACGAAAAACCCAACAGCGTGGCAATGGCCACCGCCGTGAGCATGTCAAACAGCGCGGCTTCCACGATTGCTAACGAGGGAACGAGTTCGCGGAAGAAAATAAAAATGACGATCGTGAGCAGCACGATGGAGGCAATGGCCACTTGCAACGCGTTGAGCAAAAAGTCCTTTCCAACCGTGGGGGCAACTTCTTCGGTGGTGAATGGAGTGCTTGTTGGGAGGTTGAAATGCGATGTGAGGGCGTCGCGCACACTCGTTGAAATCCGCTGGGACTCTTCATTAATCACTTGCGCGGTCTGTGTGACTAATTCATCGTAGTCATTCGAAATGGGGGTTTTTCCAAGAGTTGTGAGTGCGTCGGTTAAGTTTTGCACCGCCACATCGGGAGTGTTCTTGTTGGTAATGGCTTTGTCCAGCAAAATTCTCGCCTCTCCCAAGTCTTTGGGCTCCGCGTACTCGATGCGCGTGCTGCTTCCTAATGGAGAAGTGACGCTCGTGACTTTGACTTCGGGCAAATGCAATTCATTCGTGAGCAGGTTCGAGACTTCTTTCTCATTCAGCTTGTCGGTGTTCACAATGATTCGCGTGCCGCCGATGAAATCCAAGCCTAATGTGACTTGGGGATAGACGAATAACACGAAGAGAAAAACAAGCGTCAGCGCTGCGGGCAAAATCATGAGGCGCTTGTAGTTTTTATCATACAATTTGAAAGCCATAAGAATGCCCTGAGAATACACGATACACACTCCAAAGCCTTTTAATTTGTCAGCAGAGGCCATCCGTTTCCCTAATCGGGGGTTATAAATGCGTCCACGGGATTCATGTATATGCAGTTCTATTCCATTGAAGCACCCGAAAAACTCATTGAAAGCGCTTTTACTCATGCACGCAAACTGCCTCCCATGAAACGGGCGCGCAACTCGGCGGTGCAAAACCGAAAAGAAAAAGTCGTCCGAAAAATGGAGTCATTCTACGAATATTTGGACAAGCAGCTTGAACGAATGGAAACAAGTGTTCCCAAATTTGATACGTTACACCCCTTCTATCAAGAATTGCTGCCCGAAACGATGGACGTGGGAAAAATCAAGCAGGCCGCGTCGCAGATTGTGAGCGTTCGCCGCTTGTTGAAGAGACAAATCATTGAAGGGAAACGCAATATGCACTCTCCCGCTACTGACGCTATTGCGCACATGCACGCCGCTTCTGCGAAGTTTTTCGGACGCAGTGCGAGCATCGTGAAGAGTTTGAAGAAAAATATTGAACTCTTACAAAACGCCAATCAGATGATGAAAGAAGTTCCGGATGTGCGAGTTGATATGCCCACGTTGATTCTCGCGGGTTTTCCCAATACGGGAAAGACAACCATGCTTAAACGACTCACCGGAAGCAAGGCACAGATTGCCGCGTATCCCTTTACCACAAAATCGCTGCAATTGGGATACTTCTCCATGAAATACCGCGAGCTGCAAGTAATGGACACTCCCGGACTGTTGGATCGCGAAGACTCGAATTACAATCCCATTGAAAAGAAAGCCCTCGCAGCACTCAGACATTTGGCAACGTGCGTCGTGTTTGTCGTGGACCCCACCCCCGCGTCCGGGTACACGCTGGAAAAGCAAATTCACTTATTCGAAAAATTGCAAAAACAATTCTCGGTACCCTTTATTGTGGTCATCAACAAGTGCGACATCTCCTCGCCGGAACAATTAGAGGCCGCACAAACCACCTTTGGGGTGGATGCCGTGCGCGAAGGAGATGGAATGGAAAGCAACTTGAAAGACAAATTATGGCGCGCCTTAGGATTCGGACGCTAGTCCGACTGCGTTCAAAGAGCAGGTTTAAGAAACGGAAAATCATTCAACGTATGGTGCCCTTCCATTGGACACTATGCCTTGACATCGGCGAAACTCGTTAACAAGTCAAGTGGAGTAGGTGAATACCTATTATGCCAAAAAAGAAAATAGACATCCAAAAAGTACAAAGCGACATTGCTGCCATCGCTGAATTAATGGCGAGCGTGACGGAGGACAATGCGGTTCCCCGAAACATTCGTGCAGCCGTGGATGAAGCGAAGAAAGCCATCATTTCCGCAACGGACGATGTGGCGATTTCGCGCGCGATATACCTGCTGGATGACGTGAGCAATGACATCAATCTGCCCTCCCACTCCCGCACGGACTTGTGGACGATTATCTCCGAACTAGAGACATTGAAAGAAAAGTTCGGGTAATTGTTGTGAACGCGGAAGAAACACTCTTAACACGAGAAAAAAATAATACGATTGCGACAGCGGACGCCACACTCAACGAGAAAAAATCTGAAACCACTATTTTGTCATCAGAGTCCATTGCCGCATCATCGCGCGAACGAATATTATCCCACGCGGAAAAAAAGGGATTGATGATTCATCCGGAAGCGCTGGAACTGCTTACCACCACTCATCATTTTGGAGCAATTCTCGACGCGCTCGCCACGGAAAACACATTCATGGTGACGCACTTGCACGTGGAGCGAAAAATAAAGACGCACACGCCGCTGCAACTCTATCCAACTGCCGCACCATCTACTTCAACCACCCTTGAAAGTGCACCATCCGCCCCGCGTCCGCTTGCAGCGGAATATTCTCCCAATTATCGTATTTTGCATCATTTGAATTACAACGGCGCGTCCGAATCCAAAGGGAAAGCGGAGGATTTTCTCAAATTATTCCAAGACAAATACACTTTTTTGCACGGCGAACTCAAAAACCGCGGGTACCAACCGCGATCGCTGGCTAAAATCGACCGGCAAGGACGCGACTCTGAATTCGATGTAATCGTGATGGTGTCCGAAAAAACGAACACGAAAAATGGACACGTGCTGTTGAGCATTGATGATTTGGAAGGGCAGGCCAAAGCACTCATCCCCGCATCGGACGAGGAGCTGATAGCCAAAGCGAAACGCTTGACGGTGGATGATGTGATTGGAATGAAATGCAAACTCGCACGCACAGGAGAATTGATGATTGTCAAAGATTTTTCGTGGCCGGACCTCCCTCAACGGACGCCCAAAAAAAGCGACGTGGACTTGGGAATCACCATCACGAGCGACATTCACCTTGGAAGCAAACTCTTCATACGACCGTGGTGGGAAAAATTCGTGTCATGGCTGAATCGTGAAGTGGGGAGTGACGGGGAAAAGGCCCGTGTGGGGAAGTTGAAATATTTGGTCATCGCAGGGGATTTAGTGGATGGGATTGGCGTGTATCCTAATCAGATTAATGAATTGGAAGTCAAGGATATTTACGAACAATACCGGCAATTCGAAAACTACATCGGACAATTGCCCGACTACTTGGAAATATTCATCACGCCGGGAAACCACGATCCTTGCAGATGGCACGATCCTCAACCTCCGGTGTTGAAGGAGATGCTTCCTACTTTGTACAAGCAAAAAAATGTGCACTTCCTCCCTTCCCCCGCGTGGTTGGAAATCGAGGGGCAGAAAACGCTCATTTACCACGGCTCGGGGCTCATCGGGGGCATGTTTGCCATGAATATTCCCCCCACGAAGCCGGAAGAAGTGATTAAGGAACTGCTCATCAAGCGCGACCTCATGAGCGTGTATGGAACCAAACACCCGTATGCGCCGGAACCTAAAGCGTACATGCTCGTGCGCGAACACCCGGACTTGTACATCGGGGGGGACAATCATTACAACGCGTACGCCCAATACCGCGGTACGACAATCATCAATAATGGGTGCTGGCAAACCACAAGTGCGTACGCCGCATCCAAGGGATTCATCAACACGCCGGGACGTGTTCCACAGTTCAATTTGAACACAGCCACGATTCGTGAGAGTCGATTTGACAAAAGCGAACCCTCGCCACACGCGCCCATTATGGAAGGTGGGGGGAAATGACCAATCCACTTGAACTTTTAACGACAGATGAACATACGAAAGATTACTTCACGCGTTTAGTCAAACAGATTGATGAACAATTTGCCGTTGCCACGCAAGCAAGAGAAACAGGATTTGACGTCTGTTCCAAAGTCGAGTGTATTCCGGTGACGGACCTAGCGGACCGAACGGAAAAACTGGCCGGCCCGATTGGTGTCGCCGTACATTTCCGGTATGTGCTGGAACAAAACAAAGGAGACCGAATGAAAGCACTCTTTCAATTATTCAAAGAAATTGTGTTAGAGGAAGCCGAATGGTATCATGAACCCTCGATGGAAAAACGAATCGAGCAGGGAATCAAAACGTGTTTAGTGATTATGACGGAAGGAGTGGTGGTGGCGCCGCTGGACGGACTTCCCTACGTGAAATTGGCCGACAACGCAGATGGAACGAAGTACGTGGACATTTATTTCGCCGGACCCATTCGTGCGGCGGGGGCGAGTGCGGCGGTGCTGCCGCTCATTCTGGGAGACTATGCTCAAAAATTGCTGAATTTAGGAAGGTACCACCCTACGCACGATGAAATAGAACGCTACGCGGAAGAAGTGGACATCTATCAAACGGACGTTGTTTCACGTCAGATCAAAATGACCCTTGATGAGTTGCGCGTCATCGCCGCAGGATGCCCCGTGTGTGTGAACGGGATTCCCACCGAGGATTTGGAAGTGACCGCGTGGAGAAACCTGCCGCGCGTTCCCTCGAATCGTGTGCGTGGTGGAATGGCGCTCGTGATTACGGAAGGAATTGGGTTGAAGGCGTTGAAAGTGTTGACGTGGGCCAAACAATTAGGACTGGATTGGAGTTTTTTGGAAAAAATAATTAAGGTGGAAAAAAAAGCTGACCAAGTCGTAGAATTGAAACCCAACTGGAAATATTTGGAAGGGGTGGCCGCCGGACGCCCCCTTATTGCTTATCCATCCGCATGGGGCGGTTTTCGTCTGCGCTACGGCCGTTCACGCAATACGGGGTGTGCGGGAAAGGGTGTCAATCCTGCATTCATGTATTTGATGGACGAATTCATCGCTGTTGGAACGCATGTGCGAATTGAGCGACCGGGAAAGGCCGCGCAACTTTTTCCGGTGGAAACGATTGAGGGTCCAACAGTGTTGTTGAAAGATGGAAGCGTGAAGCAGATTAACACCGCGGAAGAAGCGCTGCGCGTGCGCCCTCTCGTGGACAAAATCCTTTTTGTGGGAGACATGCTCGTGACATTAGGAGACTATCGTAAAGCGGCGCACCCGCTCACACCATCCCCATTCGTTCCGGAGTGGTGGGTGCAGCTGGTGAAAAAGGAAATCGAGGCAGGGAAAACAACACGGGTGAATGTGGACCACTATTTTACGCACCCGTATGATGCTATTTCATTCGCGGACGCCGCGTGCGTGTCAGAAGAATTGGGCGTGCCATTGCATCCTAATTTTACATGGTTTTACAAAGGGTGGAACGTGAATGAGGCGAAAGTTTTCATTGATGAAATACGAAAAGCCAATGAAACGGGAATGGGATTGGGACTTCTGCGCATCCCACTCTCAATGGAATTGAAAAAGAAACTCGAACACGTGTGTCTGCCGCACCGTGTGGATAGTGAGTGGATTTATTTCGACGAAAACGAGTCGGATGCGTTGAGACTGTTTACGCGCAACAATGTCGAACCCATTTTGGATGAAGACACCACGTTAACATTGCTTTCGCGCGCGGCAGGAATTGAAATCAAAGACAAAGTAGGGTTTTTCTCCGGCGGACGAATGGGACGGCCCGAAGCAGCCGTGCCGCGAACGATGAAAGGAAACCCCCATGTATTGTTTCCCATCGGACTCGCGGGAGGAGCGACACGCAGCATCAACCGCGCTGCGGGACTCGTATTAGTGAAAGGAAAATCATTCTCTGAAAAAACGGGAAAAGTGAGCGTGGAAATTGGCGTGTTCAAATGCTCGCAATGCCACGAAGTTTCAGCGCGAAGATATTGCATCAAATGCCAAGTGAAAACGCAACCATCCTACATGTGCGGGAATAAAGAATGTTTAGCCATCAATTCAACAAGCAAATGCGACCGATGCGGTTTCCCGGCGAAGCAGGGGGCCAATTACACCATCAACATGCGGAATGAGATTGAATACGCCGCCAAAAATCTCGTGGAACGCATTCCGGAGCCCGTGAAAGGAGTCAAAGGACTTATTTCGGACGAAAAGATCCCGGAACCCTTGGAAAAAGGAATTTTGCGCGCCAAACACGACTTGCACGTGTTCCGCGACGGAACCGGCCGTTTTGAATTGCTGAACGCACCCATCACGCACTTTTATCCGCGCGAAATAAACATGAGCGTGGAAAAGACTAAGGAGTTAGGATACTCGCACGACGCGAATGGTCTGCCGCTGGAACGCGACGACCAACTCATCGAGATGTTTGTGCAGGACATCATCGTGAACGAAGGGTGCGGAGATTGGCTGCTGCGCGGAACGCATTTCGTGGACGATTTACTTTCAAAATTCTACAAACTCAAACCCTATTACAACGCCAAGACGCGGCAGGACATTATTGGACAGCTCGTTATTGGTTTGGCACCGCACACGAGTGCGGGCATTGTAGCACGTGTGATTGGGTACACCAAAACACGTTTGGGGTGGGGACATCCCTACTTCGTGATGTGCAAACGGCGAAACATCGATGGGGATCAGGATAGCGTCATGCTCCTCATGGACGCACTACTGAACTTTTCTCACACGTACCTGAGCAAGTCGCGCGGAGGGCGAATGGATGCTCCACTAGTGTTTACGATGGCACTCAATCCGCAGGAAATTGATGATGAAGTGTATGAAATGGAAACATGTTCCGCGTACCCGTCCACGTTCTACGACAAAACGCTCACGTTTTCCGAACCCAAAGTAGAGGAAGTTCCGGTGGTGAAGAAAAAATTAGGAAAAGAAAGTCAATATACTGGGTTGAATTTTTCCCACACTACGAGACAATTCGATTTCGGCCCGACGCAGAGTGCATACACCAAATTGAAGAGTATGGAAGAAAAATTGAAGATGCAAGCGAAGCTGCAGAGCAAATTGGTTTCAATTGAATTCAAGGATTCGCTTGAAAGAGTGATTGTATCGCATC
The DNA here is from genome assembly GCA_964363635.1 of uncultured archaeon. GTDB lineage: Archaea > Iainarchaeota > Iainarchaeia > Iainarchaeales > VGJJ01 > VGJJ01. Next base: position 9,271 of record CAYIIU010000028.1, on the reverse strand, counting down.
TCTTTCCGGACATTATCGGAAACACGCGCGCGTTTTCGCGGCAAACGTTCCGCTGTACCAAATGCAACGCCTCCTATCGAAGAATTCCCCTCACGGGAAACTGCTTCAAGTGCGAAGGAGGAAATATTATTCTTACAATCGCTCAAGGGAGCGTGCGAAAGTACTTGGAAATTGCCAAGGATATGATTCACACGCACGATTTGTCCACGTATTTGAAACAGCGCATCGCGCTCGCGGAAACGGAGATAAATGCCGTTTTTCCTCCTGAAAAACAGACGCAAAAGTCTTTATTTGAATTTGCATAACCTTACGCATGGCAGTTGGTATTGTGCAACGGTGGATTACGCCAGACTGCCTTCATGACAAATCATTGAAGGCTCAACGAGAACTCATCCGCCCCTTAGCCGCGTTTGTCCAATACTGTGAGAAACGAGATCCAGACGAGATGGTTTTTACCATAACCTATGCGGAAACCCCCCGCAGCATAATTCACGAGCTGCAGTCGGGTAGGTTCTTCATCCTCGCCCAAAAAGATAAACAGGTTGTGGGGGCATTGCTGTTCTCCCGCTCCACAAAAACTTTCTATCATACCCTATTCACTCTAGTCGATCCCGACTTACGGGGGCGAAAAATCGCTCGTAATTTGACCTTTGCACTCATCCGGTTTGTCCGGAGGCAAGGAGGCGGGACCATCGAACGCACACTCGCTCAACCCACTTCTCAATTGTGGCATCAAAAATGGGCGGCGAAAAAACCCCGCGTAAAAAATACGAGGGAAGGAAGGAAGGGGCCTGTTGAACTCGTAAAGTATTTCCGACAAAAAGATTATCCCGTTGCGCATATCCAAGTATTCACCGCACCCTTCCTCCGCCCGATACCTTCTAAAGAACCCTCGACTCCTCGACCGATAAGAAAAAGAAGATGATGCGTTTCATGTCGGCGTGGGCCATTTCACGAAACCCATTCCTAGCAGAACGAGAGCAATAATGGCGAGGATGATAATCATCAACCATCGATTAGGATGTTCTTTCTGCGGCTGGAAGAGAAGAATGACATCGTTAACCAAATTTCCGATGAACGTAGCCCATCCTTCAGGATTGCGCAAATCGGAGAGGGTTTCCTTGGCGAGCTCGGTGGCCGTGCTCCCTTGGTAGGGGATTCCGGATTCTTCGCCTTCAAACTCTCCACTTACCGCGTTGATACGGAGCTTGACTTCGTTATCTTCATCTAATTCTATTTTGTACACCCAGAATGGAACGTAGACTAAACGCATGCCCGAAATATGCACATTCGTACGCGGAACTTTTTCCTGCGCAGCGATTTTGATTTGCGCGGCGCCCTTGGCCTCGTCGAGTGTGAAGCGGGGATTTTTTACAATCACTTTGATTTTTTGAGGTTCTTCAAAACGATCTTGAATAATATCTGGGTTAGCGATTTCGGCAATGACTTCATCGAGGGAATTTTTCACCGCATTCAAAGAGCTTGCCCCCTTGTTGGCTTCATCGACGTTTCTGATTTTGGATTTCTCCTCTTCCAATTCCGAATACGAGTCAAAATGAAAAACGTAATAGGGAACCATCTCCATTTCGGGCGCGGGCACATCAATTTCGCCCCAATTGTTGGCGTCCAACTCTTCTTGAACGAGGTCTTTGGCTTCTTCGAGTTTTACTTTGACGGGAAGAGACGGCAGTTCAAGTTTGGACATACGTGAACGAATGCAACCTAAAGGGGTTCAAAAAGGTAGTTGTCGAAAGAGAAAAAAATAGAAAAAGAAAGTATGGGTTCCTGCGAAGCAGGGACCCTATTTCGAGCGACCCTATGAAATTGGGGCTGCTACTGCTGTGGAACTTTTCGCTTCATGATTTTGACGCGCGCCGGCGTGACTAAAAGTCGGCCTTGGGCGATCCCCGCAATGTCCCCATCGATGCGCGACACAAGGTCCTTGATGGAAATGACCATGTCTCGCAACCCTTTGGGATTACGTTTTTGTGCATCCTCGATGTTCAAAAGGATCAAATTTCCTTCTTTCAATTCGTGTTCCACCGCGGCCATATCTTCGGCGCCGCGCAATGTGATTGGTTTCACATACGCATCCGCGTCTTCGAATGTGGATTCTTCTTCCACATCCATGTTATTCAAAAAATCCTCCACATCTACTTGCTCGGTCTGACTCGTAAATACTTTGTCTAAGAAGCCCATGGTAAATCCCCCTCATTTTTTGGTTTAAAGCCTTAAACCCTCAGCTTTCTTGGTTTCAAAAAAACTGCGTTGTCTATATTGTCCTTTTGAAGTTCTTAAACGTACAGGTGGAAAAGCGAACCCGACAAGTTAAAATGGAGGTTAACTGTTAACAAGTAAGAGTAGTGGAAGTGAGGGGAAAAACCCATGAGTTTACAAAACGCGTTTGAAGCGGAATTCTCCAAACCATCTGTCTTCTCGGACCGAAACAAAATAATGCCCCACTATACACCGGAAGTCATGCCGTTTCGAGAAAAACAACTTGGAGACATAACACGCGTGGTTGCCGCCGCGTTGCGCGGACAGCGCCCCGAAAACTTATTCATCTATGGAAAACCCGGAACGGGAAAAACATCTTCCGCACGACACGTGATGGATGAATTATCCACGTTTGCGGGAAAAAAAGAACTCAAAATTAGACATGTGTACATCAATTGCCGCACGCACAACAAAAAATACAAAGTTTTGTTGAAATGCTTGCGCGAGCTTTTTCCCAGCGAACCCGACAAAGCATTTCAAGGGTATTCCGCGGCGTATTTGTACGAGAAACTCGTGAGCTTCGTGCGCGACAGCGAAACACACTTGCTTTTGGTGCTGGATGAACTGGATAAGGTCCGCGACTTGGATGAATTAATCTATTCCACGTCGCGTTCCAATGATGAACTTCCCAAAGGGGGGATTTCGGTGATTGGAATTTCCAACAACTTGCTTTTCAAAGACGCATTGGATCCGCGCACCAAGTCTTCACTCTGTCAGCAGGAAATGATTTTTCCCCCGTACAACGCGGAACAGCTGCGCACCATCATTGAACAACGTGTACAAGAAGCATTCACTCCCAACGCGGTGGATTCGGGGGCGATTTCACTCGCATCGGCTATCGCGGCGCAGGAAAGCGGGGATGCGCGCACCGCGATTAAACTCATGCTCCGCGCCGGAGAACTCGCGGACGAGCAACATGTGCAAATCGTCACGGACGCGCACGTGAAAGCCGCTCGTTCCTCCGTTGAGCAGGAAATAATCATGGAACACGTCACCCTTTTGCCCGAACATGAGAAATTGGTGTTGTACACGATTGCCGCGCTCACACTACAACGAAAACCCATTCAAACATTGTCCGGAACGAAGGCCGAAGGAGTGCTTTACAGTGGGGAAGTGTATGAGGAATACGAACGCCAAGCGAAGAAGTTCAAGTTTAACGACCCCGTGTCCGCGCGGTGGTATCGCGAGTACATCAACCAGCTTGAAATGTACGGAATGATAGTTACTACGCAATCCGGGCCGGGAGTCAAAGGACAGACACGCTTCATCAAACTCAAAGTCGATGCGCAGAAGATTAAGGATGTGCTAGAGAAGGAATTTGCGGGATGACTTATCGGTAAGTCACATAAATGGAAAAGGGGAAAGTGAGGCGATAACCCCTTTTTGTCCAGATAACATTTTTGACTTTATCACTCTTTCTTATTTTAGCTTGGATTTGCCGTATTTCTTTTTGGGTTGTTCCATATCTTGCTTGATGTTCCTTCTCTGAAACAAAGAGTGTTGGTGCTTTGCCAATTCTTTGGATGCGCGCGAAACCAGACATTTGATACAAAGACAGGATATCGTAGCGCGTGGAGTACCCCTTTACGCCCATTTTGAATAAAGGACCATAAATATAGTCAATCATTTTTTTATCTTTCTCAGTGTCAGCAGTCGACACTTGATGAATAAAGACCCCGCCTCGTTTTAGCCAATCGTGGATGCGATTCAATAACTTGACCTTTAAGGCAACACTGGGAAAATACGGGAGACTACTGCGCATAATAACAACATCAAATTTCTTTTGCAAATCTACTTTCAACACGTCTCCCACAATTTTCGTCGTTTCTTTGTTTTTGTTTTCATCCAAATGTTTCTTGGATATGTCTATCTGTGTCAAATTTGCGTTTCTGTTTTTGCGTTTAAGCACTCTAACCAGTTCTTCGCCCAACGCCCCAGACGCTGAACAAATATAGAGAATGGAAACTTTTTTTCTTTTTGGAATGTATTTAAGGGTTGCCTTGACAAATATTCGGATGTTTTTTTACTTCCAAAATAACCCCGATATGTTTTAGCCCACTTTTTTCCAAGAACTCTACGGTCTCGGCGAAGATTTCGCGCTGAAACACTAGTAATTTGTCCCTTCATACGAAGAGGAAGCTGTGGCTAAATATATTTTAGTGGGTTTTGAACGGATTCACTGCCTTAATTCCTTTAATTTTTTCAAAATCCTTCGTGTTTTCCGTGTAAATGGTCGTTATTCCATTCTCGAGCATGGTTTGGGCGATGACGGCGTCCCAAATAAATATTGTTTCATTCAATAGCAATGCCTCGCGAATACTTTTGGAAGTATAATCTATTTTTTTCCACGATTTCAAATAAAGGATAGCATCAATAATTGCTATCACTTTGTCTTTGGGGGCCGGGTGGTCTGGCTTGAACAACATTACACGGCAGAATTCTCCCAAAATTTGATTGCTAATTGTGAGCGATTTCTCTCCTTTCATGCATGCTTCAACTAATTGTTTGGCGATAATGTGTTTCTCACCTTCATCCGACTTGTGGGCATACACGAGGATATTCGTGTCCAGAAAGAATGGTTCATCAGTCTCGTTCATACAATTCGGCTCGCGTCTTGTAGTTCAATTTACCCATTTTGAATCCTTTATTAAGGATGTCGAGGGCTCGCCGCCGTATTCGTTCTTGTTCATTTTCTTCCATGAGCTTTTTGTAAGCATCTCCCGTGGCTCTGCTAAGGACCCCCTTCTCGTTTCCATACGTCCGTGCCACAAATTCGCGAAAGGCTTTTTCGAGTTCTTGGTCCACGGCGCGGGTAATGACAGTGGTCTTCATATAGTATATTTACATCATCGAACTATATAAATATACATTTGATTCAGTCAAACAGCGTCTTCTGCGTACGCAATTGTGCTTCTATTTTCTTTTTGGTGCCTTTCTCGAACTCATCTCCGAGCTGGGATTTGATAGTCATGGCGACTGCGGCGCCTAATACTTTCGACAAGTCTTCCACGCGCGTTTTCTTCACATCGCTCACGTTCTTGATGCCCACATTGAACATGCGCCGCGCACGCACGCGACCAATTCCGCGAAGCTCGCACAGCAAAATAAGTTCTTCCTTGATTCCGCTGTCTAGACGCTTGCGCATCTTGGCAATGAGGGGAACATGCTGGGGTTTTCCCACCAAAGGAGCGAGTTCGGAAAGACCATACAACAACCAATCGCCCTTCTGCAATTTATGACGAATAAGCCCGGGGGCGACGTTGTATTGCTCGAGAAGCTCCTGCTCGGGCATCTCATTCATCCACGCTTCCAAAAATTTGGCGGTTTGGAACTTGTCGGCGATTTGCCCGTCCGAATAAATGGAATTTTGGTCGTCAAGGGGCATTTCCTCCCAGCGCTTTTGGATTTCCTCCCAGATTTCCGGCTCCTTCTTCGCGGACACGTTCACGTACGGGCGGATTTCCGTCGTGTCGGTGAGCGCAAACAAAACTGAAAATGTGTTTAGCTTGTCGCGCTTGAGTTTTTTGATGAGCGCGCTTGCTGAAAGCGGATCCAAATACAATTCCGCGACGCGCTGACCAATCTTCGTGGCCCAGAAACGGTTTTCTTCTCCGTCGATGAATTCTAATTCGTATAATTCTTTGATGAGGCCGCGGAGCATGCGCTTGAGGTTGTCCAAATCATGGTATTGCTGCGCGTAAAACGTGCGCGCGAAGAAATCGTCCATTGAATCCACATCAAAAATGTATTTGGATGCAATGAGCGCGAGCAAATGCATGCGGAGAACGGGTTGCACGCCCAATTTGGAACTTACTTCTTCCATTTTCCCTAAAATGTAGTTGCGCATCACTTCTTCGGCTTCCATTTCTGTTTTGCATAAGACGATTGATTCGCCTGCTTTGTCGTATTTGGGTCTTCCGCTTCTTCCAGCCATCTGCTTGTATTCTCGAACGGGGATGTTTTTCATTCCACTAAAATCAAAACGCTGCACGGATGTAATGATGACGCGGAATGCGGGGAGGTTGCACCCCACTGCTAAAGTAGGCGTCGAAGAAATAACTTTCAAAAGGCCATTGCGGAAATTGTCTTCCACTAACTCCCGCTGACGCGCAATCAACCCCGCGTGATGGAATGCCACGCCGTTTTTGATCAAATGCGCAAGCTTTTTGCATTGCTCGGTAGGGATTTCCAATGCATTTTCGATTTTTTGGGAAAGTTTTTCCAAAGATTTTTTTTCCTCCACGCTCAACAAAGGGTTGATGATGACTGCGGTTTGTTTGGCAAGGCTTTCCGCCCGCGGTCGAGTATTGGCAAACACGAGGGCTTGTTTTTTTTGCTTCATGGTGTCGCCGAGAAGGCCTTCAAATGGATCCTCTTGCGCCAATTCGATTTGCTCGTTGCCCTTGAACACGATCGTTTGATGAAAATGCACGCCTTCTTTGAGAGGGACGGGGCGGTAGGTGGATTCGACTAATTCGGCTTTCAACCAGGTGGCGAGTTCATCGGCGTTGGGAATGGTGGCGCTGAGTGCGACGATTTGGATTTTAGGATTGAGGATGCGTAATTTGGTGATGATCATTTCAAGCGTCGCGCCGCGATCGGAATCCAACTCGTGCACTTCATCAATGATCAGCACGCCGATTTGCTGCAACCACTCGGCGCGGTGTATAAGAAGCGAATCGAGTTTTTCAAAAGTAGAGAAAATGAAATCGAAGTTTGAGAGATATTTCGATGAGGAATCCAATTCGCCGGTGGAAACCGCGAATTTTATTTGATGTTTTTCTGCGTATTTTTTTTTGAGGTCATTATAGTGTTCACTCGCCAGCGCGCGCAAGGGACCAGTGTACATGGCTTTCTTTTTTCGGTTGAGAATAGATTCGAGGCCGACAAGCTCGGCGATGATGGTCTTTCCGGATGCGGTGGGAGAAGCCACGACGAGATTATGCGTCGTCCAAGGTGCATCGAGGACCTTTTGTTGCATCGGGTTGAACGTAGAGAATCCATTGGCTTCTTTCACGAGGTCTGGGACGTTAGGCATATTTTTTTCCTAATTATTTTTTTGAATACTGCGAGAAGAATTGCTCGGGGGTCAATCGTTTTAAATCCGTTTTATCAAAATCCGAATCGAGGCTTATGATGGCCTGGCAATTAACCGATTTGGCAACTCGGTATTGAAGCGCGTCATCAAAATCTAATTTTAATTCTCTACATCTGCGTGCGATTTGCTTTTCTTCTTCGAGGGAGGTCGAATAAACTATGAGCGCTTTCATTCGTTCGATATTTTCGACAAAGTCGGCAAAATCATTTTCCTGATGGTATCGGGATAAAATCGCTGCAATCGAGTGTACTGTGTATTGGGTGCAGATAACCGGAACATCGTTTGTTTCAATAAATTCCAGAAATGTGCGACATTCTTTGACGCGTGACTGTTGGAGCAGCACTTCCAGAAAAATGTTTGAATCAACCAGAAACATGGAATCACCTTAGTCACGATCCCATGCGGAGTGCTGTAATTCAACAGATGTCATTTTTACGTGGGATAATGCCCCTTGTAATTTTCCCCAATCAGGAGCTTTCATGGTTTTTTTTCTTTTCATTAACCATTCGTCCAATGCCGCGTTTACGGCTTTGCTGATGGAGCCTTTGCTATACCCAAACGCATCCATGGCCGCCTTTCGGACCAATTCGGCCTTTTCAGGCTTCACTTGAACGCGCAACGTTTGCATTTTTTCGGCCATATAGCTATATGGCTTTATCTGGTATTTAACTATTTGGGGGCTGGGCCGCCAAAAGATGCTTAAAAAAAAGAGGTAATGGGGGTGGCGCACTCCAATTTTGAGCTACGCCGTAGCGGAATCCGCATTTCCCTCATTAAGCGAAACAAATTCATAGGCTTTCTGCAACACAAGCACGGCTTTGGGCAAATCGCCGGGTTTGAAGCTGGAGGAAGACTGCCATTGTCCTTTATCATCTTTGTAGCGCTTTTGCAAGCTGACGGACAGAAATTCCAATCCTTCTTTTCCCGCGTTTTTCCACACGCTGGCTTGTATTTGACCTACTTGGTATTTTTTGATGGGTTGCACGAAGACTCACCTCCGAATTGGAGTCAATAATATTGAATGGGATGAGGTGTTAGAGCCTTTGCCAACCCCAAACCGCCGTAGGTTCCAATGGGGGTTTTTGGGAAATATGGGCTATTTTTCCCAAAAAGCTTATATCTTTTGGGAAACGTAGTATTTTAGGTGAAACCCATGATGGAACGCGTATCATTAGACTCTGCAGGAAAAATGTATTTTCCCCAAAAGGTGAGAGACCAAATGAAAGCGACTGAATTTACTCCTTTAGTTTTGCCGGATGGAGAAATTATTCTCAAACCCATTCATCCTTCAATGACCGCTCCAGAAAAACTTGCTCTAGTAAAAAAAATGGGCCTGCTTAAAACAAGTAAATCCATTCGAGAATTGCGCGAAGGAATTTATGAGGACGTGGGGAAGAGGTTTAGAAAATGATGTACGCCGACACGGATTTTATTCTCGCGCTCATCAAAGAAAAAGATTGGCTCAAAGACAAGGCCGAGCATATTTTTAGAGAACACGAAAAACAAATATGGACGTCTTCGTTTGTTTTGCAAGAATTGCTGATGATTGCCAAACGCGATGGTTTTGATGCCGAAAAAATGGTCAACCAAGCATGCGTGTTGATTGCCATCCGCCCCGTTGAATTAACCCCCGAAATGTGCCGAAAAGCTGCTTTCATCATGCGTAAAAATGAGATGACCCCCTTTGACTCTTTTCACGCCCTCGCGTGCGGAAGCGACCCTATTATCAGCTCAGACAAAAAGTATGATTTGATGGGATTGAAACGAATCAAATTGGAAGAATAATCAGACATCAGGGAGTTAAGATTTTTTTTGGGTTGAATTAACCAACGTTACTAAAATTTCTGCTGTGTTGCATGATTATCTGATTTGAGTGGTATTTTGGGGTTGCTATCC
>CAYIIU010000027.1:0-19750 GCA_964363635.1 uncultured archaeon | reverse complement strand
ATTCCCGCGTGCCCGGCAAACATGAGGTGCGGCAAGTCGCGTGTTTTCACGTAGGATTCTAATCTTTTCGTTATTTCTTCCTGTCCGATGACGTCGTGCAGCTTCACGGGGCGGTACTTTTCCACCCACGGCAGTTTGAGTGTGATTTTTTCTCCGGTCATATACTCCACATACATCCAACTCCTTTTATAGGGAATTCGTGCACGTCCAACAATCGCTTTTTTCTTAAAAGGCCGAACAATTCCCTTTTTATGTATCTCGTGCGTGTTCAGCTTATGCTTCATAAAATTCCCGCGCGATACCAAACGGTTGGTTTGTTTGCCGTAGCGTATGTGCTTCTTTATTTCATTTATGCGTGGTTTGATTTTCTTCCTAAGTGGGATGCGTACGGCACCGCATTTTTGCACGCTAAACAAGCGGGCGGATACTTGTTTATCGACCCTCTTTTTTTGGGAATTCCATTCGTGGGTTTTGCCCTCATGTGGATTGCCATCCGCTGGGCCTTGTATGCATTTGAGGACGAGCAGATTCTTTCTGTTCCCTTTGCGCTGAGCTTTGTTGTCTTGTCCTATTTAGCTTTTTTTGTGGGTCTGGTCATGTATTACTGGAACAACGCATATTTGTCTTTCCTCATTCAGGGTCAGGCCTCTCCCGGGGTGGGGTCGTTGGTTTTTACGATTGATTTTGTCGTAAAAAATTTTTTGGACCTGTTGCTGCAGTCCCCTTTCTTTCTTCTCATTCTCTCGTCGCTGTTCGGGTGGATTGTTTTCGTCCTCGTGCATCGTCATTTTTCAACGCGCGCAGCGGGTCATTCCGCAGTTTAGCTTCTCGTTCTATGTATTATGTTGAGCCCCTTCGGAGAGTCGGGCTTTTAAGTCTGCTTCGCGTTTATTCAGAGTATGGCTCAAGGCGACCTTTCCCTCATTCAGCAGGTTTTTCGCCAGTATAAGGAAAACCTCAAGCTTAGTCTTTCGTTTTCCATTCTTTTGGTGTTCATCTTTTTCTTTTTGCGCTTCTCCAACATTGCGTTGTTGAATGGCACGCTTTTTTTTGATTATTCGTTCGCCCCTTTAGGGTTGGAAGTCATTGTCGCGGAGATGCTCGCGGGCTTTGTTTTCATTGCCATGTATTCCATCCTTCTCACCCTGCTTTTGCTTGCCGTGCGCAATGATTTGTCTCACATCAAAGTCCGTTTCTATTTGCGAGAGATGGTTCAGAAATTTTTTGTCACGGTCTTTTTGTATTTTGTCCTGTTGAGCGTCCTCTTTGTGGCGCTGGTCACTATTGGTGTGTGGTTCAGCCTTCCGCTGATTTGGATTAACCTCATCCTTCTCATCCTTTCGCTCTCGCTAATTTTCGTCCCTCAATCTCTGGTAGTAGACGAGAAGCCCATTTCCGAGTCGATTCAATCCAACTGGTACGTTATTCGTTCGCACCCCATGGATTTTTTGCTCGTGGTGGTCATCTCGATGGTTGCGGTGGGAATCCTTCCATTGATTGAGGCGGGGGTGGATTATTTTGTCTACGCCGGGCGCTATGTTACCGTTCTCCTCATGTTCGTCGTCATCATCCCCTTCATTGAAATCCTCAAAACAATTCTGTACATGAACCGCTTTGAATTAGTCCGCGGCCATGAGTATGCGCGCAAGAAGCACCCCGGATTGCGCGGATTGACATACACGAAGAGGTAATGGGGCCTTTGTTTGTTCTTCAGTTTTTTTTAAATTAGTTTTTCGTGTAATAGTATTCGTTCGCCTTCTTCTGCTCCGCATCCTTCACGCTTCCGGGTTTATTGATGCGCGGTCGTTTGGTGGATTGGTCTCTTCGCACCGTAATCCCCAGCTGTTTCAATAATCCATTCATCCCCTCTTCCATGCCTATGGGTCCGCGTACGTTTCCGCGTGTTCCCGGGTCGCCTTCGAATAATAACAAGCGGTCCGATACATAGTCCATGAACATGAGGTCGTGGTCCACGATTAACACGGTTTTGTCCTGCACATCCACAATGGTTCGAATGGTTTTGGCCATCTGCAATCGTTGTTCAACATCCAACATGGCCGAAGGTTCATCCAATAGTATGAGCGGGGCGTCGCTTCCCAGCGCTGCCGCAATGGCCACGCGCTGCAGTTCTCCTCCGGAAAGGGTGTCGAGCTGCTTTTCATAGAGCGAAGGCAGGTGCAAGGGTTCAATCAGTAAATGTTTCGCCTCGCGCGACTCGGCTCCCATGTGTGCGCGCAAAAACTCCTCAACGGTTGTGTTCGCAATCGGCACCACATACTGCGGTTTGTACGCCACCGGGACTTTTTGGGGCAATTCTCCCGTAATCGGCGTCAAAAGCCCCGCGAGTGTTTTCACGAAGGTCGTTTTTCCAATTCCATTAGGCCCTAAAATTCCAATGCTTTGGTTCGAATGAATCGTTCCCGCCTCGGCATGGAGCGTGAACTCTCCTTGCTTCACTTCAAACGCGGGCCACGACAAAAGTGGAACTTGCTTCTTGATGTCGCGCGCGGATTTGTCTTGAAAGGTAATCGGGTGTGCGCGGAAGCGGTAGTTTTCATCCTTGGCAAATCCTTCCAAATATTGGTTGATTCCCTCTCGTGTGGGGTGTACGCTCGACACGACTCCAAACACGGAGGGTTCGCCGAACATCATGTGAATGGTGTCCGACAAATAGTCCAGCAGCACCAAATCGTGTTCGATGGCGAGAACGCTTTTGTTCTCGTTCACGAGTCCGCGGATGAATCCCGCAACCCTTAGGCGTTCGCGGATGTCCAAGTATGAAGAGGGTTCATCGATGAAATACGTTTTGGCATCCTTCAAGGCGCATGCCGCTAGTGCGACCTTTTGCAATTCCCCTCCTGAGAGATTTTTCAGTTCGCGATTAGCATATGTTGACATGCCCAGTTCGCGAATCACGTGCAAATAGTTGTCGGAAGAAATCCCTTTCAATAAATCGTGCACGGTTCCCTTGTACACGCGGGCAATTTTCTCCACGAGTTGTGGTTTCACTGAAACGGGAAATTGTTTCGTGGATATTTCCGAAAAAATGGTGTACAATTCTTTTCCGCGGAATGTTTCCATTATTTTTTTATAATCCGTTTGTTTTTCATCGTACTTTCCCAAGTTTGGCACCGTCATTCCTGCCAGAATGTTCAGCGCGGTCGTTTTTCCCGTTCCGTTGCGTCCAACAATTCCCGTGACTTTTCCTTTTTGGGGAATGGGTAAGCGGTGCAAGCGGAACGAATTTTTTCCATACGAATGAATGGGCTCCCCAAAGTCCACGTCCAAGTTGATGATGGTAATCGCCCCAAACGGACAGATGCGCGGGCATATCCCGCATCCGGTGCAAAGTTCTTCAGAAATCTGCGCCTTGACCTTAATCGGTTCCTGCGTGATGCATTCGCTTCCGCTTCGATTCACGGGGCATTTTCGCTGGCACAACCAGTTGCACTTATTCGGAAAGCACTTGTCGGCATCGATGACGGCGATACGCTTTAGGCTCATACTCATACCACCATTTCCAACGTTCACGCGCTCAAAAAGAGCACGGCCATGATAATGGAAAAAAGGGCAAAAAGGCTCAATCCTCCCCAGAATGCGGATGAAATCATCCGTCCGAGTGCAAACGCTGGCTGTTCCAATCCGTTAAAGTGGATGAAAACAAATGCCCCTGCAATGAGGGCGAATCCCACGCAAAATAACCCTGCTTTGTTGAGCGGACGCATACTAGACGTTGCACGCATTAAGTTAAAAATAACCAGCCAAAGACAGTGCAAAAGCGGGCCGTTCTATTTTCCCGGGGTTTTTGTTCGCAAACAAAAAGGCCGAAATATAAGGGCCGGCCACCCTATAATTCTCATGAAAATCCTCTCGATTAAGCCTGTGGAGCACACATTCGCGGTGGAATGCCACTCTCCCGAAGACATGGTCTTTGTCGCCACGCTCATTCACACCGGAGATTTCGTTTCCGGTGAAACCGACCGCAACATCAAGCCGCGTGAACCGGGGCAGAAGCCCTTTCGCATCAAGATGCACATCACCGTGAAAGCCAATGAAATAACGGTGGACGAAAACACCCCCGCGCTGCGCGTCTCCGGTACCATTGAGGAAGGTTCCCCCATTGAGTTTGTGGAGATGCACGCCCAACACGCCCTTCTATTCAACCTCTATCAGCCCATCCGCGTGCGCAAAGAACAATTGTTCCCGCACGACATCGCCCGTATTCGTGAACGCGAGAAAGAGAGCCAGAAGCCCTTGTACTTGGGGATAGTATTAGACGATGAAGAAGCGCTCGTGTTGCAAGTTTCCGGTTCGGGTTTGAAAGACTTAGGAAAAATTAACTCGTTTAAGTCGGGCAAGCAATTCAAAAATGATTCCAAAACAAATGCATATTTTGAAAAGCTTGCGGAAATCATTTTTGCGAGTCCACTCTCAACGATTATCCTCGCCGGCCCCGGTTTCACCCGTGAAGCGTTGTTCACGTATTTGCGCGAAAACACTCCCAAAGGAAAAGAAAAAACATTTTTGAGCGTCGCCACCGCCGACACGGGACAAAAAGGTATTCGTGAAGCGCTCTCCAATGCATCCATCAGCAAAGCCTTGGGCGAATCAAAGATTTCTCAGGAAGCAGAATTAATGCACGAGGTGTTGAAGCAACTCGGAAAAGATTCCGGTCTCGTTGCCTACGGCTTGGAACATGTGGAACGTGCGGTGCACGCGGGCGCTGCGCACACGCTCCTTCTTTCATCCAGTTTCCTTTCTTCCAATCGTGAACATGCCAACAAGCTGTTGGAAAGCGCGGGTCGCATGGGAATTGTTGCGCATATTTTGGATGAAAAATTTGACCCGGGCAAGCAACTGGCCGGATTGAGCGGCGTGGCGGCGTTGCTGCGGTATCGCTTTGAATAAGCATAAATAGTCTAATTTGATTACTCCATGGATGCCTGTAAAGAAACCGGTCATGCGGAAATTGACAAACGAAGAGGCTAAGGCGTTTATCTTGCTCCTACCTAAATATCCAGTCCCTCGAAGAGGAAATGGCGGATTGTCCGATACTACTGTTCATCGAATCCTCGTCCAAGCGGAAAAAGAAAGAGATATGAAAAAACATCTCAGAGGTTATTTTCCACGCCGGAAAAAATAGTGACTAGCGGTCATTTATCCTGAACTCGCTCCATTCTACTTTTTTATTTTTCACCAATTCGCGTATTTGTTCTTGCGTAGATGAAAGTTTGCCCATATTTGCTTTGAATTCGCAGAAAACAATTTTGTCTTCGAGAAAAGCAATTCCATCAATGGGGTTTCCCAAGAATCGGAATTTTTCCTTGTCGAACGGAAATTTTTCCGAAAGCGGTATCCAATTCTCGCTCATTTTTCCATATTTCACGGATTGAGATTGTTTGGAGAATGTGAGCTGATTTGTATAGGTGGAGAGTTCCTCCACACGGCGGTACAAGTAATAACAAGCAAGCAAAAGTGTAACCACCAGTATTCCAAGGATGATTTCGAGCATGAGCAGAGGACCCCGTGGTGCTTTAAAGCTCTAAAGGATTGGTAAGATTATGCCTTCTCGTCGCCGAACTTCTTCAGGTTTGCTGAGACTTCCCTATTCAAAGAGTAAATTCAAAGAGGTTCGTTCCCGTTTGGGTTTGAAGACGGCACAAAAGTTGGCTAAAAGCGGCCAATTATTTTATCAGCCTGTTGAAAATGCTGTGCGAAAATCTCAGTCGGAATCGTCAAGTCCTGGTGTCATTTCTTTACAATCTGCTTCTCCTTCAAAAGAGATTTCCCGTATTCATGAGCCTATGTTTGTCCAAATTTCTTCCAAACTAGTTGGGCAGCGGTATCGTTCATCCTTGCATGAAGGCACTCCCCTGTTTCAATTTCGTCCCAGTTTAGAAGGGAAACAAAAAATTCGCCGTTTCCGTTCACGTGCCTTTCAACGTCAATCAAATGCTCGGCTTCTCAATAGACAACTGCGTCCAATCGCATTACTGCGACAGAACCTAGCGTGGAAACTTAATCAACTTTCAAAAGATTTTAAAGTAAATAATTTTGTCGATGTGGCAGAGCTTCATAAACACATTCCCATTTTGAAAAAAATGGCAGAGTTGCGTCTTGAATTTGTCAAAGTAAATATTCGCATGGCTGAAAAAAAATTAGATTATTATGATCGTTTTCCTTCGCGGCAAAACAAATCGATTGTCGCAAAAATTGAAAAAGGATTGTATGATTTAGAAAAATTAGCAGACACCTTATCTCGTCAAAAAAATGCTCTGAATGATATTAAGGGCGATCTGCGTTTAATGACTACCCAATTAAATATTCGACAAAAATTGGGTGTAGAACTGACTAGACAGCTAATGTTGGAAAATAATGCTCCAGAAAATCCAACGGGGCAGCAGCTTTCTAACGTGTTAAAACTTACTCACTTGCGCGAACAATTTCACACGGCTCGTGTAAATCAGTTTGAAGCCGAAATGAAGTTATTTCACTTATACGGTGTTCTTTTTTCGGGGCGTACGGAAGCGTCTATCAAAAAGGACGTAGTGGCTGCTCAAGAAAAAGTGATGGAAGCAGTTATCAAGCGCCGAAGGTTATCCAAAGATGAATAATCAAATTTTCTTCTTCACAAACGGCCCGTTCTGCACATAGTCCAGCTTGCGATAGTATTCCCGCACGCCGATGCCCGCAATCACATTCATTTGTTCACGTCCAAACTCATTTTTAGCAATCATTTCTGCCTCTTCCATGAGTTTCTTTCCCCACCCTTTATGCTGTCCGGATTTTTCGATGGTTTCGCCAATGGGAACACTCTGCCCATACACGTGCAGTTCTCGGATGTACGCGGAATTTTCCAATTCGTTGAGCGTGGCTTTTCCCGGGATGCGTAACCGTACAAACCCCACCAAAATGTCCTGTTCCACATCCTCGGCGGATAAGAATATCTCTTTTCCGTGCGAGGCCTCGTATTCTCTTCGTACGAGTTCAATTTTTTTGGGAGTTTTTCCGAGTATCGTGCGGCGAAATCCCACTTCGCGGCAGCGAATACAGCGGCACACAGTTCCTTCTTCGCGCATGCGTTCGTGAACAGCTTGTCTCAAATTGGTTTTCTTCACTCCCGCCGAAATATTCTGCGAGGGAATGTCTCGCTGCACCCTCATAACACGGACCCATTCGGGGATTTGAGGTTTTAGTTTGCAATAGAAATCAACCGCTTCTTCTTGGGTCATTTCCGCATATTCTCCCTTTTTCCACGCGTTAAACAAGGCAGTATTCTCCACAACTGCCACTGGATAAAATTTCATCATGTCCGGCCTAAAATTTGGATTCGTGAATATTTCAGTGTGCGCTTGCATATCCCGTTCAAGCGTCGAGTGGGGGAGTTTGCTCATCATGTGATACCCGACTTTCAAACACGAATCTTTCAACCGCTGCGTGGAATCGATAGTCGTTTGGACCGTGTGTTGTCGGTTCAATTTTTGCAATACATCATCATGGGTGGATTGCACGCCCATTTCTACACGCGTGGTGCCCCACGTGAGC
Source organism: uncultured archaeon (assembly GCA_964363635.1). Classification (GTDB taxonomy): domain Archaea; phylum Iainarchaeota; class Iainarchaeia; order Iainarchaeales; family VGJJ01; genus VGJJ01. Next base: position 12,205 of record CAYIIU010000027.1, on the reverse strand, counting down.
ATCCGTTGAATATCGCTCAACTTTGCAACGTCCGGTCGCGTCTCCATCGTGATTCCAATGACGCGATGCTCACTCGTTTCGCACGCATTCACGGCTTCGCTCAAATTTGCATGTTTCGCGCCTGAAACCCCATCTAGACACCCTTGCATGAATTCGCGTTGATAGTCTTCCGGCATCGACAAGAATGTTCCTCCCATGATAATGAGTTCGCACTTGTCGGTGCTCTGCCCCGTCGCGTTAAGTTGAGCGATTCGAGAAGTGACTTGCTTGTACGCATCAAAATCGTTTCGATACCCTCGCTGCGCCGCGGGTTCATCCCCCGTGTACGCGGGAGGGGCGGGGTGGTGGATTCCTTTGGGACAGTACACGCACGTCCCATGCGGACACATGTGCGGTTTGACCATGGCGGCGAGCACGGCAACCCCTGAAATATTCCGCACAGGCTTAATCATGAATAATTTTTTTTGTTCGAGTGTCAATTTTCCATTGATGAGTGGAAGTAGATCCGGGTTCGTGGGCAAATGAGCGATGTTCAGCCCATCGGCTAATTCCCGCTTGCGGGAGTCAAGCTGGTGTTTGGTGGTGATTTTCCCAGTGGATAGCTCGCCATACACGCGCTGGGCAAGAATGGGGAGTTTCTGAGGCGCTGCCATAAATATTCCCTCCGTGTGAAGGTTTAAAACGAGACTAAGTGAGACGAATGACAAAACTGCTGATAACTGGAAAAAATGGGCAGCAGCAAAAGTGAAGGAGTGGATATCTCCTGTTCGAGGATGGTGGAAATCGCAGCCGGTTCTAAGGCCGGTTCGAATTCCAGTGGGTCAATCGATAAAATCACCTCGTAATGTTTCCAGAATTCGACGAAAAAGATAATCACATGGCAAAACTTACAAATGCATTCACGAGGTAGTTCGCGACGAGTGAAATGGTGAAAAATGGAAACCCGTACAGTCCCGCCGCGTACCTATCCTGCATCGTGGGGTTGGCCACAATCGTTCCTTTCAACGTTGAAACGGTTTCTCCGCTATTCGTGTTAGTAATGCGGATGTCAAACGTTTTAGGCCCCGCAAAGCGCGGCGTAACGGTGATGGGGACTTCCACAAATGAATGGGATTCAATTCTCGTCGAGCGTGCTTGCGCCCAAATTTGCGGAAGTGCAGGAACGACATCCACATCCGCGGCCGCGCTCGAGTCATTGACAATCAACACGGTAAATGTGGAGGGTTCATTCACTCCCCCCGAAAGCTGGTTGGCGGAGAGGCTTCCATTCAACAAGTCATTTTGCACGGCCATTCGCAGCGTGTAGTTTTCATTCACTAACACGCCGTCGTCTCCAATCAATTCCACTGGAAAATCATACGTTCCAACCGGTGAAACGATGGATGTTTGAATATGCATGATGAGGGAATCCGTTCCCACCTCTGAATTGCGTGTCGTGATGCCATACACTTGATTTTGATTCGCGATGCGCGCCTGTTTCCACTCAATATTTTTTCCATATCCTGCATTTTTGTTGAAAATGATGTCCACTCCCTCTCCGGGCGATAAGCGTCCCGCGTCAATCGTTTGGTTGGGCTTGACTTTCTGCACGACCGGGTCCACCAAAAAAGCATCCGCGTGCACGTAGGAGGCGGCCAAAAGAAGGGCAAGCGTCAAAAACACTATTTTGGAAGAGAATGTCATGCGAGTATTCACGCTGTTTTGAATTATAAATCGTGGGGTCCATTTCTCTCAAGGTCGCGTCTTTCACGCATCCTTATTCACATGCTCCAACACGGAAGCGGGGTCGAAGTAGTATTGCTGAATAATCTTCTCTACTTTTTCAGCATCCAAAACGTTATGTTTGAGCATCCAGCGGAGAATCTGTTCCCGTACATTAATCTCCTGCTGGATGTGCTGTTTGTTTTTTCCTGAAACGTCTGACATGACCTGCATCAAGTGGGAGGGGGTGTCCGTGCGCATCACTAAATCGCTTTCCGGGTTGCGCTCGTACACGTTTGAAAGCAATACATTCATATCAATATGCGACACTTCCGCGACTTGCATGACTCTTCTTTTCATTCCTTCTTTGTAATCCTGCACTTTCTGCAAAACAATCACCATGTTGAGCAAGTGCACGAGTGTGGTGGGCACGTTCATGGGCTCCGTGGAGAGTCGCACGAGCATTTCTCTCGCCGAGTTGGAGTGTAACGTGCCCAAACAGTTTCCGACGAACATTCCCTGTGCTACAAAGTTGTGGGGCATCTTTCCAGTGGCAGTTGTCTCATTTAGCGTTAAATCATACACAAATCCATTGTAGGGTTGTGCTTCAACACTGATTATTCGGTCCCAAAAGATGTCTGCGTTCACTAATTGCTCCAGTGGAGAAGTATCTAAGTTAATCGTTCTAAATGCACGAATTAGTTTTGTCAATGTGTTTCGAGTTGGCTGCCTTTCGTTTCTTTTATACCATCCAAGTGCGCCGTGGGTTAATTCTGCCCTCCGTGCAATCTCTCGTAGAGTGATGCCCCGTTTTTCGCACTCTAGCAGTAATTTACTAATCAGCGGATTGCACGGGACGATGTCCACATTCGGATTTTCTTTTTGATTTTTTGATAAAATGAGTCTTATTTTCTGGATTTTTTCCAAATGACGAATGGGATATTTTTTCTGGAACTGCCTTATTTGGGTGGTGCCGTATATTACTAAATCAAACCACGTGCTTCTCTCCCGCGTATTGGTGTATTTCCGAGCAACAATTTCGTCTGTCAGTAATGCATATTTGATAAAATCAATATACTCCTCGTTGGCATTCGAAATGATAATTGCGTTAGTTTGGAGGTTTACTGATCCTTCTGCGTCAAAAAAACCGGCAACAAAGGACTGTAGCGAAGAACAAAAATGGGTATTTGAAATCGCTCCTTTTTGTCGACTCCCTGCAGGAATTTCGAGCAACTGCTGGATTTTCCTAGATTTAGCGGACCCGCTTACTTCAGCAATATAACATTCTTTTCCTGGTCGAGGCAAATGCATCCCCACGTGTGTATCATTTAATGTTTGCTTCATAAATTTGGCAAATGAAACAAAAATAGCTGGATCGTCAGCGAATAGACTAACGCGCCCTTCATTGTTGTAATATGTCTTCCCATTTTTTTCTCGTGAGCGAAGATAGTCCATGACGTGGCCATCTCCATGCAGCATTCCGCTCCAATACTCTAATTCCGGTTCTTTAGCCGTTAAATCGCGAAGTAGCTTTCTTGGAGTTGCGATCCATTGCCCCTCGACCAATTTTTCTGCCGGTAACGGAACGACGGAGTCAACAAATGAATAGAATGGGTGGTTGGGTGTGCACGTAATGTAGTTTCCAGAAGCGAAGCGGATATGCAATACCTGTTTGGTATACGGTCGTCGGCGAGCTTGAATAATTTTAGATGGAATAACTTTTCCTTCATGGTTTAATGAGTTAATTTTTACATCGTCAACATCACAAACTTCCCACTCTTCATCTTTCCAGCTTGGTTGTTCGGTCATGTATTTGTCCACAAATGGTCCAATTTCTTGAATTCCATTAAGTAAGGCTAGTTTCGAATCCCCAGTAAGGCAACCTTGATGTCCCGTGTCCATGGCCACAAACAACGTGAGCGCTTCCTTTCCGCGCACTTCTCCGAGTATGAGTCGGTCCGGCCGCATGCGCAGGGAGTTTTGGAGCAAATCATCCATCGTCACCGCGGGCGCGCTGCTGGATGCCGGCCGCGACTCTAACGAAATCCAATTATCGCGGTGCAAAAATTTTAGTTCGGTGGTGTCTTCGATTGTGACAATTCGGTCGCGATAGCGAATCACCGCGGCGAGTGCATTCAGCAACGTTGTTTTTCCGGTTCCGCTTCCTCCAGTGATGATAATATTCATCGGGTACGCGTTCATTCCTTCGCACATCAGCCACAAAAATGCGGCCAATTCCGTTGAGAGTGTGCCGTTTTTGATGAGTTCAGGAAGGGAGAGCGTGCTGTGGGTGAATTTTCGGATAGTAACGGTATGTCCTGACAGCGTAACACTTTCGTACGTGGCATTCAGGCGTGATCCGTCCGGCAGGCGCGCATCGAGCAGGGGTTCCTTATCATGAAATGAACGCCCGGCAAATTTAGCGGATTTAGCGATGATTCGCAGCAGGGTAATGTCGTGCTGGGGAATATAGATGTCCGTTTTGCACATTCCATATTTAGAATGGAACACGAACACGTTTCGCATGGTTCCATTAATCATTATTTCCTCTAAATTAGGGTCGCGCATGAGCGGTCCCAAATAACTGTATCCGATACCTTCGTCTAAAACGCGTTCGGTAAATGTTTCTTTGTTCGTCACGGGAACGTCGTTTTCATTCAGCAAGTTCAACAGCAGTTCATGCGACTTCGTCCAGTCTTCTTCCAGCGGGAGCTTGTCCACAATTTCCGAAGCGTCGGCATACGACAACACGCTCGTCTTGAACACGCTGGCAAATGATTTGGATATGGTTGAGGGGAGTTTTCCCATCCATTCATCGGAGTGCATGCTTCGATTGAGTGCTCCGGATAGCGCGCGGAAGAGTTTTTCCTCATCACCCGTGTATGCGTCTTTTTTCACTTGGTATTCATTGTAGGGGAATCCTTCCACGATGCGCGCAAAGGGGGTTTCGGTCAATTGGACGCCGCGCACGGATGTAAACTCAAGAGACATGGGGATGGGATACCGAGGGATTTTATTAAGACGATTGATGCAAACGAGTGGGAAACCCTATGCCAAACACTTGGAGAAAAACCGTTTTATCGTCCATTGTTCCCACGCGCAGCGACGTCGTCGCCGAACAGAAAATGATCCGCGTGCTGATTCGTAAAATAAAACAGATGAAAGGTGTTCATGTGGATGTGAAATTGGCCGGTTCGCTTGCGCGCAACACCCATTTGCGCGGGGACCGCGACTTGGATATTTTTGTTTTTTATGACCCCAAGGTAAAACGCGAAGCGTTTGAAAAGGCAGGGCTCAAGTTAGGCCATGCCGTATTCGGAAAGAGCTTTCATGAAGAAGCGTACAGTGAACATCCCTACGTGAGGGGAGAAATCGACGGGTTCAATGTGGAAGTGGTCCCCACCTACAAAGTTGACAAGGCTTCCAACAAGATTTCCGCCGTGGACCGCACGCCCTTTCACGCGGCGTACATGAAAAAAAACCTCTCAATGAGACAGTGCAATGAAGTCCGTCTCCTGAAGCAGTTTTTCAAATCCGTCCACGTGTACGGCGCGGACGTGCGTTTTCAAGGGGTTCCGGGTTATCTCGTGGAGATTCTCATTCTGAAATACAAAACATTCGAGAAAGCCGTTGAAGCCATGTCGCATTGGCGCGACCACGCCGTTGTCGACCTTGAACGTGCGCACGGAAACGATTCGATTGCCCTCGTGCAGTTCAATCATCCGCATTTGTTGGTCGTCGACCCTACTGACGCAAGTCGAAACGTTGCAGGAGCATTATCGTACAACCAATTCGCCCGCCTCATTCTTGCTTGTAGGGCGTTCGTCAAAAAACCCAGTGAGAAATTTTTCAGCAGCGCACATCAAAAATCTCTTTCTCCCGCGCAGCTCAAATCGTATTTGGACAAAGAGGCTTTGTTCGGTGTCCACATCCCTTACCCCCACGACATGCTTTCCGACGTCATGTGGGGCCAGTTGCACAGACTTTCAACGAAACTCACGAACACGCTCGAACAGCACTCTTTCAAAATTCTCCGTACATGGTATTGGACTAACGCTAAAACGGATGCATTCATTATTTTCGATGTGGAAAACCCAGTTCTTGAACAAAGCATGCTGCGCATGGGACCGAAAGTCACGGAAGAAAAGCACGCGGAAATGTTCCTCGCCGCGCATCCGCGTCCGTTGAGCGGTCCCCGTGTTGAGAGTGGAAAGTTAGTCGTGGAAATTCCCCGCAAAGTGTGGAAATTCTCCGACGCGCTGCAACTGGAACTTTCCCGAGCCGCGGAAAACGAAACCGGTGAAATAAAGCCCGCGTTGAAGCAGGCCAAGCTCGTGAAGGAATCCGCACTCTCAACTCATGCTAAGACAGACGCGGCATTTTTGTCCGCATTGAGCGTGTTCTTAAAAGGCAAAGAACCTTTCTTGGAGTGAGTTTTGGTCAACCTTTTTTGAAAAGGTTGCTGGGCTAGTAGGAGTGTGAATCGCGCATGGTTGGAAATGTCACCCCAATAATTGTGAAAAAGAAAGTCATCATCATGGGCGCCGCGGGAAGAGATTTTTTTGATTTTTATCAAGTTTACAAGGATAATCCGTTTTATGACGTGGTGTGTTTCACCGCCGCGCAGATTCCCGGCATTGATAGCCGAAAGTTTCCGGCCAAGCTCACAGGAAAATTATACCCCAAAGGAATTCCCATTCTTCCGGAAGAGAAACTCACCGAACTCATTCAAAAGTTCAAAGTCGACGAGGTTGTTTTCGCTTACTCAGACGTGGCACACGAAACAGTCATGCACAAAGCCTCGCAATGTCTCGCCGCGGGGACCAATTTCCGCTTGTTGGGACCCGAATCCACCATGCTTCACTCTTCCAAGCCAGTCATTGCGGTGTGTGCCGTCCGTACGGGTTCTGGAAAGTCTCAAACCACTCGAAAGATTGGCGACCTCTTACGAAAAGCCGGGAAAAAGGGCGTGGTTATCCGCCACCCCATGCCGTATGGTAATCTTGTGAAGCAGGAAATGCAGCGCTATGGAAAGTTGTCCGATTTGAAAAAACATAAAGCTACCATCGAGGAGCGCGAAGAGTACGAGTCGCACATCCGCCACGGTCTCGTGGTGTACGCGGGAGTCAATTACGAAAAAATACTCAGACACGCCGAAAAAGAAGCCGATGTTATTTTGTGGGACGGCGGCAACAATGATTTTTCGTTCATTTATCCTAACGTGTTGTTCGTGGTCGTGGACCCCTTGCGCGCCGGAGATGAAATGCGCTATCATCCGGGCGAAACTAATTTGCGCATGGCGGATTACATTATTGTGAATAAGGAAAACAATGCCTCGCGCGCGCAAATTCAGACCGTTGTGCGTGACGCGCACCATTTCAATCCGCGCGCCAAAATTATTCACGCGGACTCTCTACTATCCACGGAAAGTAAGGTCAATTTGCGCGGAAAGCGCGTGGTTGTAGTGGAAGATGGCCCCACCGTGACACACGGAGGAATGTCTTTCGGCGCGGGAACGGTTTTTGCACAGATGAAGCATGCGGAAATCATTTCTCCTAAGTCTGCATTGGTGGGTTCCATCAAGAAAGCTTTTGAAAAATATCATCAATTGGAAATGGTCGTGCCGGCATTAGGATATTCTCCCGAGCAAGTGAAGGAATTAGAAAAAACCCTGAACGCATGCGACTGCGACTACATTGTCTCTGGCACGCCCATCAATTTGAATTCCGTTGTGCGTGTCAACAAGCCCATTGTGCAAGTCAATTATGCCTTGCGCGAAAAGGGCGCGCTGGATTTGAAGAAGATTCTCAAACAGAAAGGGTTTATCTAATCCTTTTTCTCGGCGATTCGGCATCCAAACTTATATATACTGCTGTATATAGTTTATTATGAAGCACATTTTAATATCGCTAGATGAAGAAACAGTCAAAAAGCTGCGGAAGCTGGCAATGGAAGGTAAACGGATGAAAAGAGGTGCGATTTCTACAACAGTAAAGGAAGGAATTGACTTGGTTGAAAAAGAGCGTAAGCGGCAGAAGGCGTGGAAACGATTATGGGAACTTTCGGATAACGCAGGAAAATGGGGCGTCGGAACTTTAACGCGGGAAGATGGGTATGCTGGGAAAAGATCTGAACAGTTGGACAAAATATTCACGAGTAAGGAGAAAAAATAGTTTTTTTTAGAGAAATAATGGGGGCATTTTCATGGTAAAGATACTGGTGGATACGAATATACTTGTCTATATCGCGGATAAAAAAGATTTAACTAAATATCAAAAAGCACGCGAAGTCCTAAAGGAAATCGAGAAGAATCCTGAGAATTTTACGATAGGTTTACAGAATTTGCGCGAGTTTGGTAATGTGCTTTGTAACAAAACAAAAATTCCAGCTCATGAGATTAATGAGTATATTTTTCAATTTCAAAATATATTTTCAGAAGCATTTCAAGACGATATTGAATCGATGCAGCAAGCCGTTTTTCTCAATCGAGAACTGGGTGTCAGTTTTCACGATGCAAATCTTATGCGTGCTGCAATAAAGAATGGAACTTACACCATTTACACTGAGAACACTAAGGATTTCGAAAAAATACCCGGAATCAGAGTCGTGAATCCGTTGAACTGATTATAGTCCGCCCCCGCGGATGTTGCTTAACTCAATCACGTATCCGGGTGGGTCGGTGATGTAAATGGATTTTGAGTGCGCGGCATTTCTCCATTCAATCGCACCTCCATATGAAACGGGAATGCCCATCTCTTTGCATTTGGCAATGATTTCATCAAAATTCTCAATGTAAAATCCAAAATGATTCAGCCCTTCTTTCATTTTCAACTCTTTGTCTTCGTACATGCACAGTTTTACGTTTTCGTTTCCAATGATATATGAGTCATCCTTGGATTGGTCTTCCTTGATTTCAAACCCAAACACGTCTTTGTAGAACTGCACGCTTTTCTGCAAGTCCTTCACCGACATGTTGATGTGGTCAATGGCGTTGACGCGAAGGGTGATCGGTATGTTTTTTCACCAATTTGATAAGTGATATTTGGATGAACCGTAATAATAATGAGTGGGTGATAATTCGCTTTTCCAAAAATTTTCCCTAATTATTTAAATCGATTGGTGGGTTTTGACGAAATGAGCCTGCGTCGCGATTCGTATCGGTTTGATGAAACATTGGATAGTGAAAAAGGCATTACGCTCATTGTTCGTGTTCGTGCGACCGCCTCGTTCGATTTGATTGAATCGTTTGCAGTTGTATTGATGATTCAACATGATACTTTTGAAAGAGAACTAGTTCGGATAGATGGCAGCCAAAAAGAGAGGATAAACATTCACTATCTATTTCAGAACCCCCCACAAAAAGAATATCACAATCGTCCTATCACTAAGGAAGTAGTGGACTACTATCTGGATATGGTTCGAGGAAACTGGCGATGGTATTATGCTCAATATAACGAAAACTATATATAACGGAAGGAGCTATATGTTTAGTATGGTTGAAGAAAAACGGATTATTTTCAAGATTGGTGGAGACATGAAGAAGGACATCCACAAGATGTTTGAAAATCCTTCCTCGCTAAAGGGTGGCGGTCACGTGATTTACTTCAAGGATTGGAATAGCATGCTGGATGCACTCACTCCCCAGAGACTACACCTCCTTCAGCGCCTCATCGAGTACGACGATGAGAAGCCGATGGATGTTTCGAAATTAGCCTGCGCCACCAAGCGCAAGCAGGAATCCATTTCCCGCGACCTTATTGCGTTGGAGAAGAGCGGGCTCATTTCCAAAATCAAGAAGGGAAAAAGCGTCTATCCTCATTTCAATGCCAAAGAGATTGTGATACAATTGGGGTGATGGGGGATTATTTTCCAATTAGTCGTTTAAGTTTTTTTCACGTGATTGGTGTAACAAGATTATTTGTAATAGGTCTTGTAATTTTCTGGGAATGAACTTGGACACGTTCCAGTGGGAGAATAGGAAACGCGGGCTTCCGTATTAGAGACAAGCTTAAAGTATACCCATCCCGCGCCCTGACTCGGATTTTGCCCGTCGATTTGGTAGCAATGCTCGTTGGTTACTTTTTCGGGTAAAACATACGTAGGATTAGTCGGATAGACCCATGACGTGGGGGTGGGTCCCATGTTTCCGATCGTGATTCGTTCTTCGTCCCCCACAATGGAAAGCGTGCTGCCATAGTCTCCATCTTTGTAGCCATCATAGATGTTTTCTCCTAGTTCTTCGTCCAAAAACCACATTCCGGAGATTGTCCCTATCATGTCTCTCGAAGAGTGTCCGCAGTCCTTGACGCTAAATAACGTTCCACCGGCCCCTCCGAGCAGGTTATAATATTCCTGCTTCTTCGCGGGCTCGTAATAATCATACGGGCACACTCCATTGATGAGGTTGCCCGCCCGGTATCCCGAATATCGTTCTTGGTTGATGAATTCATTCACCACTTTTTTATCACGAACAATAAAATCGAACCCCGCCACGTCTCCTTCGTTGTAAATAAAGTATCCAATAAGATCGCCCGCCTTAAATGGAATGGGAGAGAGTTGACTGCTTCGGCTGTCCCCTTTTACTTCCTGCAATTGCACCGCAATGGGCTCCACGACTTCCTTCAGGTGTGCGAGGTTCACTTCCACTCCACACCCCACATCAAACCACAATGCATAGTCGGGCAACGCGTTGGGTGTCGCTGCCGGATTTTGATAATGACTTCCCGTGCGAAGCGTCATGTTCACGGGGGCGTAAATGGGTATTTTTTCCTTGTTGAATTCATTTTTGATGCTGATGTAGGATCGTTCCACGATGTACAATCCCGAACCATGCACCACGCCCACTTGTCCCACCTTCTGCACATATTTAGGTTCGACCAAGTACGCGGTGAAGAGTGGATTAGTACAATTTTCAATCGTATTCGCGGAAGGATTCTCCAATGGGTTTGGCTGCTCATTCGATGAGGGTTGATTAAATGAATTATTCGTGATCGGTGGATAATTTCCACTTGGAATAAATTCACGATTATCCGTTTCGTTGGGCGTGTTGACGCATCCCAGTAAAAATAATAGGATAAAAACAGACGTGAGCATCCTAATCATAGGCCAGTCATGCGTCGAGCCTTTTTAATGGTTGACGTAAACTGTTAACGACGTAAAAATTTATCCAACGGAACAGCTCTTGAAGCAATTTCTTCAATTATTTTTTGATATTGATGGACTTTATTGTTATCTGTTTCAAATTTTCCATCCAAGAAAATTCCATTCGGAGAATAGTTCATTCGATACACCATTTTTTGATCGAATATCCAACAATCATTCGGATCAAAACTGTGTTTTTCGACTATGACATCATATTCTTTTCGATCGATTACAAAAACATATTGAGAGTTAATTGTTTTTTTCCAGAAATCAAATTCGAATTCAAGATAATCTGAAATAGGCTCTTCGATCACGCGGTATCGTTTAATTTTAACGCCGCGTTGAGCCGTTTCATTCAAGCGGTTTTTCCATGCGATTAATTCCTCATCCAAATAGGGAAGGCCTCGATTGTATTTTTCTAAACGAGCCATTTCGGCCGGAATCGTATAAACGGGCAATGTTTCCAGTCGAATAATCGAGGAAGTGGCATTGTTCCATGCTTTATCGAAATCAAATTCCATGATTATTGATCTCCCTCAATTAATCGTTTGAGCTTTTGTAAAACCTCTATGCTGAAAGGGTTTTCAAGTTCTTTGTCCATTCCTTCCTCTTCTGAATAAGTCAATTTTGTTCCCTTTCCAACCGTCTCGTATTTGTATTTGCAGGTGTACGTTCCATTTACTGAATGAAAATCTAGCTGTTTGTTTTTTACAAATCCTGTGACAACTATTGCACCGTCTTTAACTTTTCCACCCGTTGTCTTTATTTTTTGACGATAAACTGTACCAATACTTGTAGTTAGTGTATCAATTTTCTCTTCTAAAATAGTTGGGACCCATTTTGATGTATTTGTCGGGTTACAAGTGAATTCGAAGACAGTTTCAACTGGCGAATTTATCTCGATGGATAAGATGTTTATTTCCATTTTTTCATTTTTGTAATTAAGAAGTTCCTTTGCGTCTTGTAATTCGACTTTTTCATCTTTGACACAGTAGTCGACGTCATCGTAATATCTTTTTATTTTCAGATAATCTGCGGCCTCATTCTTCTGTTTTCCTTCTAACTGTGCTATTTCTTCTCGTCGTTTCATCATTTCGATTAATATCGAATACGTAGAGGTATTGAGGTGACTTACCAGTGAAAGAGCCGCAATAACCAATGCAAAAAGACTTGTGAAAAGGGGGGCTTGGTCTGGCTTGAAAATAACTCCGAGGAGTAGAAAAAATACGATTACTGCCCAAATGACGCTTGTTGATTTCAACTTACTTGCATACTTCTTCATAGTTAACGACCCCGGAGGGATTTGAACCCCCGACCTTCGGGTCCGAAGCCCGACACTCTATCCAGACTAAGCTACGGGGCC